>JAJYGP010000100.1 GCA_021785035.1 Pseudomonadota bacterium | reverse complement strand
AACCGAGTGGAGCAAAAAATGGAGCAAATAATCAATATTGGGGATATGGGTATCGCGTAACCCCTTGTTTTTATTGGTCGGGGCGAGAGGATTTGAACCTCCGACCACCTGAACCCCATTCAGGTGCGCTACCAGGCTGCGCTACGCCCCGTGCCGGGTGGGATCATACCGTAAGCTTCTTGCATATCAAAGCGGCGGCGTAATCCCATTCGCCTGCTTTTTTGTTAAGGCTTAGAATGCGCCCATGCTAACGTTCCGTGATCTTTCTTTTAGGCTAGGGGCAGAAGAACTGTTCCGTGGGGTCTCCTTTGAACTCTTTCGAGGTCACAGGGCTGGACTTGTGGGGCGTAACGGTTCGGGCAAGTCGACCCTTATGCGGTTGATTTTGGGCGAGGTCGAGCCCGATTTGGGTACGGTACAGCTTGTCGGGGGCGTACGGGTCGTCGGCGTCTCTCAGGAGGTCTCGGATACCGAGTCCTCAGTGCTGTCTTTTACGTTAGACGGCGATGAAGAACTGCGAAGGTTGGAGGCGCGCCTTAATCGTGAGCCCCATGACGATGACTATTTTCAGGCCCAGGCTCGATATGAGCTGATAGAGGGCTTCGCCGCCCCGGCCCGAGCCAGTCAACTCCTGGCGGGGCTGGGCTTTACTGAGGCTGACCTCGAAAAACCTGTGAAGGTATTAAGTGGCGGTTGGCGTATGCGGCTCAATCTTGCCCGTGCCCTGATGGCCCGAGCTGATCTTTTATTGCTAGATGAGCCCACCAACCACCTGGACCTGGAGGCGATCGCATGGCTTGAGCAGTATTTGGCGCGGTTCGAGGGTGCGTTACTGGTAGTTTCCCATGATCGCGATTTCCTGAACACCGTCGTGAATCGCATCGCCTATATTCATGATCGGACCGTCACACTCTATACGGGGTCCTATGACGCGTTCGTCGAGCGCAGGGGGCTCGAACTTGTCCAGCAACAGACGAGTTATACGCGCCAGCAGGCGCGGATAACAGAACTTGAGCGCTTTGTGGCGCGATTTCGTGCAAAGGCTACCAAGGCGCGCCAAGCGCAAAGCCGACTCAAAACCTTGGAGCGCATGGAGCGTGTGGCTAAGGTGCAGGGAGAGACGCTTTATACGGTTCCTCTGCGAAGCCCTGAACGCGCTCCAGACACTTTGATTTCGCTTAATTGCGTGAGTTTTGCTTATCCCGAGCATCCCGCGGTCTTTACCAATGTTTGTTTAAATGTGGGTCCTGGCGATCGGCTGGCAGTGATCGGTCCCAATGGCGCGGGCAAGTCGACCTTCCTGAAAGTGCTCCTCGGGCAATTGCCGCCGACACAGGGCGAAAGAACCGTGGGACCGGGTGTGTCGCTGGGTTACTTTGCGCAGCATCAGCTCGAGCAACTGAGTGGCGATAGGCACCCGCTTCAGTACCTCGCGGCACTGGATCCCGACGCCTCTCTACAGACTCTACGTGACCACCTCGGCCGGTTTGGTTTTGGGGTAAGCCTCATGGATCGACCGATTGCCGGGTTCTCCGGCGGGGAAAAAAGTCGTCTTGTGTTAGCTGGCCTTTCGTGGTTACGGCCCCATGTTTTGTTATTGGATGAGCCGACCAATCATCTTGATTTAGAGATGCGTGAGGCGTTGGCCTACGCGCTCCAGGAGTATACGGGGGCCTTGGTGCTTGTCTCCCACGATCGCCACCTGATTCGGGCCTGCGCGGACAGTCTTTGGCTTGTGGCGAACGGTCAAGCGGGGGAATTTACCGGCGACTTGGACGACTATCAGCGGGAGATGGCGGGGCGGCGGGTTGTGCCGCTTGCCCGTAAACCCAAAGCGCCGACAAAGCCGCGGACCATGTCCGCGGCAAGCTACCTCAGGCAACAAACAGCGCTTGAAGCGCGCATAGCCAGTCAGGAGGCGCGGCTTGCAGAGATTGATGCGCGACTGGGAGATCCGCTGACCTATCAGCAGGGCGGGGAGACGCTGCGCGCGCTTAACGCTGAACGGGATCTCATTGTTGAGCGCCAGACGCAAGACGAAGAAGAGTGGTTGAGCCTCGAAGAAAAGGTCGAGACTTTGCGCTCGTCTTCCCGCTAAACCTCGGTGCTATGGCCGGGTACCCAATGGCCGCCCGTGGGGGTGAGTTCTTTTTTCCAGAACGGGGCACGGGTTTTCAGGAGGTCTATGATCTCTTGGCAGCCGGCAAACGCATCCTCGCGGTGGGTGGCCCACACCGTGACAAGGACGATGCGCTGATCGCAGGGGATGTGGCCGTAACGGTGAATGACCAAAACATCGAGAAGTCGGTGGCGGGCTTGGGCCGCGACCGCGATCCGCTCGATCTCGGCTTGAGTCATCTCGGGGTAGTGCTCGATGTCCAGTGCCTTGACGGTTTCGTTTCCCGAGAGGTCGCGTACGGTGCCGACGAAACTCACGCGGGCACCGGCGCCCCGGACCTTCAGGGCTTGTGCCTCTTGCTCGGGATCAAAATCCGCGGTTTGCAGGCGGACGATCATTAGCCGCCACTCACCGGCGGAAAAAACGCAATCTCGTCGCCATCGCGAATCGGGCTATTGAGCGCGGCATGCTCTTGGTTTATGGCGACGAGGAGGGGTTTGGGAAGGTCTTTTTGGCAATCGTTCGTCACGAACGCCAAGATGTCGCCGGCGGTGTGGCACCCTTCGGGGACTGCGAACCGCAGCGTGTCGTGCCCTAAGGCCTCGCGCATCGCGGCAAAGCAGCGCACGGTGACCATGCTTAGCCCCCGAGTCTCATCATATAGACTGGTGCGGCGCGCGCGGGGTCGTCATTGAAAGTATGGCGTTCCGGTTTCTCGTGCCAGACTTTCTCGCGAATCAGATCCGCCAAGTCCCGCCCCGAAAGACCATCTCGCAAAGGACTCAAGAGATCCACGCCGTCGTTTTGGCCGAGACAATACACAAGGCGGCCCGTGGCGGTTAACCGCAGACGGTTGCAGGTCGCACAAAAGTTTTCACTGATGGGGCTGATAAACCCGATCTTGGTGCGCTGGCCTGCCACCTCGAAGCGCCGTGCCGGTCCCTCGTCTTGGGCCCGAGCGCTTGGGGTAAGCGTATGGGAGCGTCCAATGAGATCTTTGGCTTCGGCTACGCTGACATAGCTTTCCGATCGGCTGGTGGCGCCGGCGAGACCCAAGGGCATGGTCTCTATGAATTGGATATCAAAGCCCTCGCGTATCGCGAATTCCAGCAAAGCGGGGGCCTCGGCGAGGTTTTCGTTCCGCAACAAGACGACGTTAAGCTTGATGTGGGGAATAAGCTCGCGCGCAATAAAGAGACCCCGCAAGACCCGGTCGAGATCGCCCCCCCGGGTGATACGGCCAAAGCGAACTTTGTCGAGACTGTCTAGGCTCATATTGAGCCGCTTCAGGCCGGCGGCAGCCAGCGGGCGCGCCCATTTCTCCAGAAGGTAACCATTGGTGCTGACGCTGATTTTGGCGACACCGAGGGCTTTGGCATGGGCGATCCTAGGGGCAAGCCAAGGGTAGAGGAGGGGTTCACCCCCGGTAAAGCGCATATGGCTTATGCCAAGCTCATGAAAGACGGTCAGCAGTTGGTCCAGTTCAGCGGGTGTCAGATGATCTTTGCGCGCAAAGCGCGGCGTGCCGTGGGCAGGAGAGCAGTATTGGCACCGCAGGTTACAGTGTTCCGTCAAGGAGACGCGCAAATAGGACAGGTGCCGCCCGAATCGGTCACCCAAGGGTGTTGCGGTCTCCCTAGTCGGCAAACTACCCGAGAGGGCGTTAGCTGCGATCCCAGGTTCCAGAGCGACCTCCTTCCTTGTGGATCAAGCGGATACCCCCAATGGTCATCCCGCGGTCTATTGCCTTACACATATCGTAGACGGTCAGAAGCCCAATGCCCACCCCCGTCAAGGCCTCCATCTCGACGCCTGTCACGTTCTGGGTGCGGACGGTCACATGACACTGTAGACGAGTTTCCCCGACGAAGTCCCAGACGACCTCCAGACCTGAGATCGGTATCTGATGACAGAGAGGAATAAGGGTGTCAGTTCGCTTCGCAGCCTGGATCGCGGCGATGCGCGCAATTCCCAATACATCCCCTTTGCTGGCAGTCCCGGCCTTGATCACCGAAAGCGTCGCGGCATCCATATCGATATAGCCTTCGGCAACGGCGATCCGCAGCGTGCTGACCTTTTCGCTCACATCGACCATGCGGGCGTCTCCTGCCGCATTGAAGTGGCTGAGCCCCCCTGGCCCTAATCCCTTGCGTTCAGTGATGGTCGGATCCTCGGTGAATGCCCCCCGCTCGCGGGTGGGCCAGGTACTATCCTCGTTTCAGCGCTTCTGGTAGCTTGGTACCAGACGCCGAGGCGGCTGCTCAGCCGTAGGATTGGCCCTGAGGTTCGGATGCATCATCGGCATAGAGGCAGGCGCGCGCCCATGGTAGAGGTTCACCACATGCTGGGCCTCGACAAAGAACAAATAGCGTTCCACGCCGATGCCAATGAAGGCCGACAAGGGCGCCAAAATAGCCAATATCCCGAGCGGCTCATAGAGGCCAAGCGCCAAGAGTCCCGCGGGTATCATGAAACCGACGACATACACTACCACCTTGAATCGAACGGCGGCAATTGGCGTAATGCTGTTGCTAAATTCGCGTGTCAAGAAGGTTCCAAAGGTGTGCCCTTGGTCAAGCAGCCGCACTTTGCCGCGACTTAAGCCAGTAGCCGTCTGCAAGGTGGTGCCGCTCGGACGCCCGATCCAGAAGTAATAGATGGCCTTCATGATGGCCGCCGCCAGCAAGAAAGATAGTGCGATCCCGATCAAAGTGCGGTCGGGACCCGCCAACATAAGCCGGATACTGGCCAATAGGGTCGCACCCAGAGCGAGACCCAAGACATAGAAGTTGGCCGGAACAAGGGGCGTATGCCATTGGCGGATCGTGCGCAGGCAGGCATAGATCATGCCCTGACAAAAGATCGTGACAAGCGCCAAAACTGCACTGGCGTTTCCGAGAACAAGGGCTACAGAATCCTGGTCCTTGTTCGTGAAGAACACCCAACCCAGGTAGGTAATGGCGACTGGGTAAAAGAGGACCGCGAACACCCCCTCGCGCGCAAGCCAAGAGGTCCGCCAACGGGTGAAGGCCCGCCAGGCGTTTTTGGGGTTTGCCAAATGCGCCGTGGACGAAACCATGCCAATGGTCACAAGGATCAAGGCCAACACCACGGCGACGACGGTGCGCAATGGGCTAAGCCCGCCGTCAATATGAAAATCATTGACAAGTGCGACAATCGCCATCAGGCCAAAGCCGCTCCCCGAGAACAGCGTTAAAAAGATGACGGCAAGTGATGGATTCATAGAGCCCCCTTTTTATCTATCGTTCAACAACACGGTTGACCCACTCTTTCACCTTGCGCGCGAGCGAAGGTCGCGCCAAATCGTTAGTCGCGATAGCCGGCCGCACACGAGGCGGAAGGTACTGGTTGGTCGGGTTGTAATTCAATTCCGGCATGAGCGCATAGCCCCCGCGGTCGCGGACCGTGCGACTCACCGTGCTTTCGGCGTCGTCTAGGTCTCCGAACAGACGGGCATGGGCCGGGCAGGCCAACACACAGGCCGGCTGGCGCTCCTCGACAGGAAGTTCTTGGTCGTAGATGCGATCCACGCAGAGAGTGCATTTCTTCATGGTGCCGGATTCGTGATCAAGTTCGCGGGCTCCGTAGGGGCAGGCCCACGAGCAGTAATTGCAGCCCATGCACTTGTCCTGATCGACCAAGACGATGCCGTCTTCAGGCCGTTTGTAGGAGGCGCCCGTCGGGCAGACGGTCACGCACTCAGCGTTTTCGCAGTGCATGCAAGACATCGGAAAATTGATGGTCTTGTTGTTCGGATACTCACCCACTTCATAGTGCCGAACCCGGTTAAACCAGACCCCGGACGGCTCCTGGCCGTAGGGGTCGTAATCGGTCAGAGGCGCTGTGATGGAGCTCGCGTTCCACTCCTTGCATGCCGTAGCGCAGGCGTGGCAGCCTACGCACGTATCCAGATCTATAACGAGTCCTAAACGCATTCTTTCTCCTAAGCCCTAAGCTTCGGGGCGCGTGCTGTAACGCAAAACGTCTGGCTTCGGTGATGCGCCCGGCAGCGGCATCACATTGCTAAAGGTGGGCCAAACGCCCGTCTCGCCGGGGGCCGCCTTAGTCACCTTCACCATTAGGTCGTACCACGCGGCCTGCCCGGTAATGGGGTCCGAGTTCGTCAGGCGCCGCTCGCCTTGCTTCTCGGGCAAGAGCTCTGAGATCAGGTGATTCATCAAGAAGCCCTTGGTTGCTTCCGGCGCCTCTGGTTTAAGTCCCCAGGTTCCGGACTGCTTCCCGATACCGTTCCAGGTCCACACTGTGTCTTCTTGGCAGCCTTCTATCAGCCGCACTTGCACGCGAATCTTGCCGTTGTGCGATTCGACCCATACCCAATCCTCGTCGCAAATACCCAGGCTTTCGCCTTTGGCGCGGTTCATATAAAGATAGTTTTGGGCAATGATTTGCCTAAGCCAGGCGTTCTGCGAATCCCACGAGTGGTACATCATCATCGGACGCTGGTTAACGGCAAAAAACGGGTATTCCTTCTTATCGATCCGCTGTTGCTCTAGGGGCTCGTAAAAGTCCGGTAGGGGATCGAAGTAGGTGGCGAGCCGCTCCTGATCGACAGGGTCCTTCGGTTGGGGACCGTCATAGAGCCCAAGTCCCGCAAGACGAAACCGTTGAATCGACTCGGAGTAGAGTTCGATGACGATGGGGTCTGCGGTGTAGTTAAACCCGGCCTCTTTGGCAAACTCCAGGTATTCCTTGTTCCCAAAGCGGAAATACCGCTGGGACATCGGAAGGTGATGTTGGAAGAATCCCTGGTTCTCTATGTATTTATCCCATTGCTTGGGATTTGGCTCGCCGCGCAAGGACTTGCTGCCGTCTTTGCCGCGCCATCCCGCGAGAAAGCCTACGCCGGGGTAGCGTTCGTAGCGAATGATAAAGTCCTTGTAGCCTTCGTATTTGGGTGTGCCATCCTCGTTCGTGAACACCGGCAACTTGAGGCGCGCGCCGAGCTCGATCAAGACCTCTTGCCAAGGCCGCACGTTGCGGTCGAGTTCAAGAAGCGGGTGGCGTATCGAATCGCAGACCGCATCCGGCTCCGAGATCGGCCTATCGAGGAGAGAAATCGCATCGTAGCGCTCCAGATAGGTGGTATCCGGAAGCACGAGGTCTGCGAAATGGACGGTCTCTGAATGAAAGGCATCGGCTACCACCAAAAACGGAATCTTGTACTCTCCGTCCTCGCCCTTGGCCCGCAACATGTCCTGGATATTGGCGGTATTCATGCTCGAATTCCACGCCATATTGGCCATGAAGAAGATCAAGGTATCGATCGGGTAGGGGTCGCCGTTCACGGCGTTCGTGATCACCATGTGCATCAGGCCATGGTTTGCGATCGGAGCCTCCCACGAATAGGCCTTGTCGATCCGCAAGGGGCGGCCTTCCGCGTCGATGACGAGGTCCTCGGGGGCTTTAGGGAAGCCGAGCGGGTTTGCATCAAGCGGCGTATTCGGTGCTGAGTGGTGCGCCGGTTTGCCCGGAGGTGGCACCGGGCGCGGGTAGGGGGCCTTCGCGCGAAACCCGCCGGGACAATCGATGGTTCCGAGCAAGATCTGGAGCAGATGAATGGCTCGGGCCGCTTGGAATCCGTTGGAGTGCGCGGAGACTCCGCGCATGGCGTGCATCGAGACCGGTCGGCCGATAAACTTATTGTGCTTGCGTCCCGCCCAATCCGTCCATTCGACGTCGATTTCGATTGTTTCCTTGAAAGCGACGTGGGCCATTTCGAGCGCTAAGCGCTCAATGGTGCTGGCCGGGATGCCGCAGATCTCAGAGGCCACTTCAGGCGAAAAGCGCTTATCAAGATAGCGCTCGGCCAAGAGCGTCATCACGGTCTTGACGGTACGTCCATCCGGAGTCCTGTGTTCACCAAAAAGCGCCGGATGACTTTCGGCATCCATACCACTTACAAAAGCCTCTTTCTTCAAATCCCAGACAAGAGGTTGGTCGTTCGCATCGCGATAAATAAGGCCATCGCCCTTCTCTCCTGGCGACTGGACGACCAGAAAGGCCGAATTCGTGTAGCGAATCAGAAAGTCCCAATCGAAAAGTTCGCGGGACAGAAGAACATGGATCATGGACAGCGCGAGCATGGCATCCGTGCCCGGGCGAATAGGTACCCACTCGTCGGCTACGGCCTGATAGCCGGTACGAGCCGGATTGATGCCAACGAACTTTCCGCCGCGGCTCTTTAACTTCTCAATGCCGATCTTCATCGGGTTTGAATTATGGTCTTCGGCGACACCCCAGAGCATGAAGTATTTGGTGCGGTCCCAGTCCGGATCGCCGAATTCCCAAAACGCAAAACCCAAGGTATAAAGGCCGGCGGCCGCCATGTTCACCGAGCAAAAGCCGCCATGGGCCGACCAGTTCAAGGTCCCGAATTGCTGAGCCCAGAGTCGCGACAAGGCCTGCATTTGGTCGCGACCGGTAAAAAAGGCTAGTTTGTTGGGATCGGTGGCGCGGATGTGTTCCAATCGCTTAGTGAGCATGTCCAGAGCTTCTTCCCACGAGATCTCGACGAACTCTCCGGCCCCGCGCTCGGTGCCGGGCTTACGCATAAGCGGATTGTGCAAGCGAGCCGGGGAGCACTGCTTCATGATGCCCGCCGACCCCTTGGCGCAGAGCACCCCTTTATTGATAGGGTGGTTGCGATTACCCTGAATGAATCGGACTTGGTTGTCTTCTATGGTGACTTTTATTCCACAGCGGCACGCACACATATAGCACGTGGAGTACTTGATCTCTTGCTTGCTGTGGTCCTCGGTTTTCGGGGTTGCGGCCATAGGACTTTCTCGCTTAAGTAAGATACAGATTGACGTAAAGTCTAAGCTCTTACTGATTTTGCGCTACTGAATTGTTTTGATAGCGGAATAAGGAGATCGTAATTATTCCGAGATGTTATGGCGGATATTTCGAGAATTTATAGCTCGTATCGGCCACTGTTCTCTGGGTCAACACGAGAAGGAGAAGACTATGCAATGGATCCGCTACAAGACCTCCGCCCAGCGCCGCCCGCGACTGGCTGTGCGCACTGAGGCCGGGACCTACGACTTGCAAGCGAGCTACGAACGTTACCGACAAGCGGGCGAGCCCGCCGTGCGAGGTCTATCCGCAGCGCTTCAGACCGCAAGTCTGCGCGCGCTTCTTGGTCTTTCTGGAACCGAGAGTTTCTTGACTTCGATGCGGCAGAACGACGAACGGTATGCTGTAGCGCTGCAGATCGATGATCGGACCGCCTTACTCGCGCCACTCCATGACCCAGGGCGGATCATCGGGATCGGTTTGAATTACCATGACCATGCTCGGGAAATCGGACAACAGGCGCCGCCTTTCCCACCGCTTTTTGCTAAATGGCCGAATAGCATTAACGGACCCTATGGCTTTATTGATCTCCCTTCGCAGTCCGAGGCCGTAGATTACGAGGTTGAGCTCGGTATCGTGATAGGGGCTCGTACCCGATGCGTGGCTCCTGCGGACGCCCTTTCCGCTATTTTTGGCTATACCGTCATCAACGATATCAGTGCGCGCGATCTTCAGTTTCAGACGAGCCAGTGGCTTGCCGGGAAGATTTGCGATGGGTTCGCGCCGATGGGGCCCTCGATTACCGAGCGCCGGGATCTGCCCTCGTGGGCCGAACTCACACTCAAAACCTGGGTGAACGGAGAGTTGCGGCAGGATGGACGCACCCGCGACATGATCCACGATCCCGCGAGCCTCGTGAGCTATCTTTCCCATCTTATGACCCTCGATCCGGGTGACATTATAGCGAGCGGTACCCCGGCCGGTGTCGGTATGAGCCGCAAGCCGCCCTGTTACCTAAAGGCCGGGGATGTCGTTCGCGCGAGCATAGCGGGGCTTGGGATCCTAGAAAACCGCATCAGGGCCAGTACGCCAAAAGAGTGAATGGCAAAAAGCGCTCCTAGAGCAAGGCTATCGCGAGGGTTCGCGGCTACTTTCCCTATCCAAACACGCCAAGCAAAAAGCGCGGCGTGTTTGGGTTTATCGGGGTTTTAATGACCAATAGACAAGGGATGCGCAGGAGCGCTGGCGTGGCCCCATGTAGGTGGATAACGGAAACACGGCCTCTTTGGATGAGCAAAAGGGGCGATCAAGGCGTCCCTGGGAGGGTGCGGGTGGGCGGCCTTGGGGCCGCCTCCCTTTAAGAACACTGATACGCCACGAGCTTTGGGTAGGCCTCTTGCGCTCGAGAAACGCACGGCTTGCCCCGCGGATCGTAGCCCGCTCGGTCCTAATTAGCGACGCTTCTTGCCCAGGCTTTTCTTCTTTGCGGCCGCCTTAGGGGCGGGTTTTACAGCTCCCTTGGAAGCAGATTTCGGCTGACTCTTTTCAGTGGGTCCGCCGCTTAGGTTGTCTTCTAAAAATTCTAGCAGCTCGCTTATGGTCGCAAGCACCGGGGAGTAGCGAATCGAGCGGCCTTCGCGGGTGGGCTTGATAAGCCCCGCCTGGGTCAATTGTGACAAGTGAAAGGAGGAGGTAGCAGGGGCAAGCTTGAGTCTGAGGGCGATCTGGCCCGCCACAAGCCCATCCGGACCGACCTTAACCAACAGCCGGACGATACCGAGTCGGGTTTCTTGGGCAAGGGCTGTAAGGGCTCGGGTTGCCGCCGTAATTTTCATGGTCATTGATTGGGTTTACCTTAAAGTTTAGTCAGTCTAAAGAGAGACGCCTTTCTTCTCATGATTCTATGGCTATGAGCGGTGAGCGCCACCCCGTTCTGAGGGTGAATGAGCCTACAACGCTTAAGTGTACCGCATTTTCAAGCGCCTGGCAGCAGATATTTCTGAGACTGACCGCGAAGTATACACAATAGGCCACATGCATGGAAGCGTGAACGGGTAAAAACCGCCTTGGCCATCGTAAGCTGGGGCGTAAATGGTTGCCCAAGAGGGCTCAGAGAGACTTTTTTCGGCGCACACATCGTCCATGGGTGCGCGTCAGACTAGGAAGCGTCCAATTCCCACTCGAAGTATGGGATAATTGAGCCCATAAGCGCGTGATCGCGCGTAAGGATACGCTCTTTGCATGGATAGACAGTACGAGAAATACCTCGGGTATGCGCAAACGGCGGCCGAGAAGGCGGCGGAGGTCATACGACGACACTATGAGATCGCAAGTCCCGTCGACTGGAAGGGCGATGGAAGCCCGGTCACGCCGGCCGATCGTGCGGCCCATGAAGTCATTTGCGACATTCTGAAGGCCAAGTGCCCCGGTATCCCGATTGCTTCAGAGGAGGGTGAGGAGATCGTAGGCGAGCAGTACTGGTCGGTTGATCCCCTGGACGGGACGAAAGAGTATGTTGCCCGGACCGGCGCGTTTGTTGTCAATATCGCGCTTGTGGAGAGCGGACGGGCGGTCGTGGGTGTGATCCATGTGCCCGTTACTGACGAGTCCTATTTTGCGGTGTGCGGTGGCGGGGCGTACAAGAATGAGCGCGGGCATGTTCGCTCGCTGGCCTCAGCATCGTTCGCAGGTGGTGTGATCCGAGTGGTGGGGAGCGCGCGTCACGGCGCCGATGCCGTCGATAGTCTGTGTCGGGCCTTGTCTTGCGAGGAAGGGCGCATTCAGCGCGCGGCGCTCGGTTCGGCCTGGAAATTCGGCTGGCTCGCCGAAGGGCGCGCCGACCTTTATCCCCGCTTTGGTCCGACTCACACCTGGGACACGGCCGCCGGACAGTGTCTCGTGGAAGAGACGGGAGGAGCGGTATGGGTCGCAGGCCAAAAGCCCTTGATATACGAACATCCGCGTCAGCTGAACCCTTCGTTTGTCGCGGTCGCTGATTCCCAATTCGGGTGGCCCGACCTTTTGGCGACGGGCCTTCGCGCCCCGTAATTTTAGGGGAGGCGATAGGCCACTCCCAGGAATTCCCAACCCAGATTTGGTCCAGATCGACTGAACCCACAGAGCTGTTTACAGTTGCTGAAGTGGGTCACCATGACCTCGAGGCGCGGGGTCAGGAGATAACCCAATCGCAACTCGAAGTTCCATTGAGTGCCATTGATGAACGTTGTATTCGTCAGATAGGCGGCTCCAAGCCCCATGAGCACGCGGTCAACACGGACATTGTAGTCAAGTCCCGCGGCAGCACTCTTCTGCCAGTCGCCGGCAAAGACTCCGATCGGGCCTTGGCGCCGTCGCACAAAGACGGCCTTTTGGGACGCGGCGTACTTAAAGGCCGTAGCGCCCATGACGCTCCAATGACCTGCTGCCAAAAATCCGCTGAAGAGGACGCGCGCCAACACCGCCTGTGCGTGCTCAAGAGGCAAACGTCGTGCTTTCCAAATCACCACCGCCCCCTTCTTGTCATGCTGTCTCGTGGAGCCGACTTCCGGTGATCTAAGCAGAAACCCGCGCGTTACCGCAATCCCTTTCGTCCTCGGTGCTCACCACTATCGGAGCTGGTATAATGGCTGGCTACTCCGGACCGGTGTCCGGTTTTTGGCACCCTGCAACGAGGTATTGTTATGTCGATTGATCGAATTGTGATGGCGTTTGCTGGATCGGTGGTCCTTGTGAGTCTGGGCCTCGCCCACTATGTGTCAAGCAACTGGTTATGGCTCACGGCGTTCGTGGGTTTCAATCTTCTCCAGTCGGCGTTTACCGGCCTCTGTCCGCTTGCGAAGATCTTAAAGGCCATGGGGGTCAGGACCGGTTGCGCCTTCTCATAAACTGGGTTCGGGAATCGGCAGGCGGATAAGCGCCTCGAGGCCACCCGAGGGGCGGTTGCGGAGGAGGAGGGTGCCCCTGTGGGCCTCGACAATCCGTCGTGCGATCGCAAGACCGAGGCCTCGCCGGCCGTTTTGATGCCATTCCATTCCTGATAGGAGCTTTGCGATCTGGGCCTCGGTCAAGCCCGGTCCCTCGTCGCTCACCGAGAGGCGCACGAAGCGGTCCTCCACCGAGGTATGGATGCGAACGGGGGGGCGACCATGGCCCACCGCGTTTTCAATCAGATTGGTGATGAGCCGCGCGGTCGCGAGCGGCCGGTAGGTGAGGTTTGGAAGCGGCTCGGTGTGGTAAATTACGTGTCTATCCTGCCGGTTATAGCGCAACACGATCTCTTCGATAAGCGTTTCGAGTCTCCCCGTGATGGGGGCCTCCTCGATCCCATGGCGGGCGTAGGCTAGGAATTCCGTGAGAATGTCGTCCATCTCCTCGATATCCTGGATCATCCCAAGACGCAACTCGTGATTCTCGGGGAAAGCCAAGTCCACGGCCAGGCGCATGCGCGCTAAAGGCGTCCTTAAATCATGTGATACACCGGCCAAGAGCAGGGCCCGGTCGCGCTCATAGCGGTGAGCATCTTCTATCATCTGATTGAACGCTGAGGACACGCGTTGAATCTCGAGTGGGCCCTTGCCCGCAAGCGGTGGTGGGGTTTCCCCTCGGCCAAAGACCCCGGCTGCCCGGGCGAGCTCGGCTAGGGGCTGATTTACACGGCGCACGATGAGGAGCGCGCCGCTCCCAGCCAAGATGGCCCCGACAATGAGAAAACCGATGCGCGGCCAGGGTAATAGAGGTAGTGCTCCCGGAAGTCTCAGGTGCAGATTCATCTGCGGTGGTTCGGCGACAGCCACATAAAGATGGTCCCTGTGGATTGTGAGGCGAGCGGGCACGCCCATGGCCCCAAGCTTATGTTCCAAGGCGTGGCCAAAAGGCCCCATGGGCTGCGAGACGGCCCCCGGGGGCTTCTCGCTTACACCGAGTGTCGTGAGTTCCGAGGCAAACAGCGCGCGCTTGCGGGCCGACAGGAGGGGGACCGCGGCCTGGATCGTGCGGGCCTCATCGGCAATGAGGGCGGCGAATTGCCGGACGCGCAGATGACTAAACGAGAGTCGGGCCAGGAAAAGAAAGGTAAATTGGGCGATGAGGATCGACAACGCGATAATAAGCGCGGTGCGGCCAAATAAGGTTTGGGGCCAGAGCTTCATGGGTTATCCTCGGGAATAAAGACATAGCCGAACCCCCAGAGCGTACGAATGAAGCGCGGACGGCTCGGGTCGGATTCGATGAGGCGGCGAAGCCGGGAAATCCGCACATCTATCGATCGATCAAAAGGGGTATGGTCACGGCCGCGCGCAAGTTGCATGAGGGTGTCCCGCGACAGCGGTTGGTGCGGATGGGTCGCCAGTACCCGCAAGAGTTCGAATTCAGCCGTTGTAATCTCGACCTGGGCGCCGGCGGCGCTCAGCGAGCGTGCGTGAAGGTCTAGGGTATAGGGTCCAAAATAAAGTTTTTTGGCGGCGGGCGCGTTATGCCGCCTGAGGATCGCGTTGATGCGGGCTACAAGTTCACGAGGATTGAAGGGTTTGGAGAGATAGTCGTCTGCGCCAATATCGAGTCCCGCGATGCGATCCGCTTCCGAGCCGCGCGCGGTCAGCATCAGGAGCGGAAGATTGTGGCCCTCGCTCCGCAGTCGTCGGCAGAGACTCAAGCCATCCTCCCCCGGCAGCATGACATCCAGAATCAGGAAATCATAAGGCACGCGCGAGAGCGCTTTGTCCATGTCGTGGCCATCTGCGACCGCGGTCACGGCAAACCCCTGTTCTTTTAAGTAGCGCGTAAGGAGTTCGCGCAGGCGGCTATCGTCATCGACCAAAAGGACGCGGATCATGGTCTCAGAATACGCGAATTTCTCACTCGGGGGGCCAGGCTTTACAGTTCCTTACATTCGCGCAGGACTTAAGGGGACGGGTTGCTGGAGGCTTCTGTGAGCGTGTTGCGGTGGGCCACGATCGCCATTCGCGAATGTTCGGCGAGCGTCCGCGCCGTTAATCCCGAGGACGGCTGGGGCGGCAGAAATTGCACGTCCACAACGAACTCCCCGCGCGCTTGCAGAAGCCGCCACATGTGTTGGAGCAGGGTGTCTTCGCCGATGAAGGGCGCGGCCTGATGAATAGACCCTTTGTAGTCTGGGTAATTTAACGAAACTGGCTGCACCGGGCATCCGGCCTCAATCGCGGCGGCAAAAAGTCGCGCGTGAAAGGCGCGCACGCCCTGACCGTCTGTCGATGTCCCTTCGGGAAACAGGATAACCGATTGATGGCTCCTGAAGGCTGCGCTCATACGCTCGGCAACCCCCGCCGAGGCCTTTCGGTCACCGCGTTTAATATAGAAAGTCCCGGCTTGTCGGGCGAGCCAGCCGATAATGGGCCACGCCGAGATTTCGGATTTGGCGACAAAGTGGCCAAAAGAGACGGCCCCGAGGGCTGGGATATCGACCCACGATATGTGGTTGGCGACGATCAAGGCCGGGGGCCCTACGGGCGTCCCCCGAACACGAAACTGTAAGCCGAGAATCGCGAGCAGCATCCGATGCCACAGCCGGATGATCCGTTGCCCGGTTTTGGTGTCGGTTAGGGTATGGCCGGGACTGAGGGCTGCGATCAAAGCACCCAGGAGGGCGTGCACGGTCAGCGCAAACAGGCGTAAAACCGACCCGCCCGGGACCTTCACGCGACTTGTTGTTTGTAGCTGCGCCCGAGTAGGCGCTCGAGGTAGCGACCGTCGAATCGCGCTCGGAACAGGAGAATCAAAACGTCTGCCACATCAAAGTCCGGATCGAAACAGGGCGGTCCGGCGACATAGGCCCCGAGTCTCATATAGGCCCGCACCAGCGCCGGTGCGGCGCTTTCGTCGTCTTCGGGGTGGTTCTCCTCATCGAAGACCAAGGGGTTGCGGGGCGCTACCCGTAGGGCATCGGGACAGCCGTAGCGGCGAATGAGGGTGACTACGCTGCGTAATGCTTGTTTACGGTCGGGGCCCAAAGGAATGCTTCCGCATCCTATCAGGTAGTCGTAGCTCCGCTCTTCCATGAAGCGAGCGAGACAGGCCAACAACAGGGCAATCGCCGGCCCGCGTCGGTAATCCGCATGGACGCAAATACGCCCGACCTCCATGACCCGGCCGGGCAAGGCCAAGATCGGGGCCAGATCGAATTCCTGCTCGGAATAGAACCCGCCGCAGGCGCGGGCGGCCTCTGAGGTGAGAACGCGCGAACAGGCTACCACCTGTCCTTCGGCCCCGCGCACGAGGATATGGACGCAATGGGGGTCAAAGCGGTCGCAGTCGTATTCGTGGTCTTTGTCGCCAATAGCCGCGCCCAGTTCGCGGGCGAACACCTGGTAACGGAGCTGTTGGGCTTCCGCGACGTCGCTCGCCGTTTCCGCAAACTCAACGCGCAGCGTCGGCTCTTTCAAGCTATCCCTATTCATTCCCGCGCCTCGTCTCCGTGCCTAAGCGGTCTGCCCGCTAAGCTACTGTCACGGCGCTATATACGTCAAGCGCTTAGCGCTGGTAAAACTGGAGGCGGGTATCGCCGACCTCAATAATATCACCTGATTCCAAAACCGTGCCGCCCGCGGGTACCGGTTTGCCGTTACGCAAAACCTGGGTGGCTTCGGGCTTCGTCATAAGGACATAGCGCTCGCCGTTGCGGGATAGGAGGGCTGCGGACCGGCCGCTTTTGCCTAAATGCGTGACCGGCGCCTTCAGCTCGATACGCTTCCCGTTATTAAACCCGCTCAAAACGAACAGGGCCGCATCACCGCTGTCGCTCGCCGGGAGGGCCGCAGCGGAGGCATTGGTGAGTCTTTCAGGGGTCGCGGGCGCGCAATCGCTGTCGCTATAGACAAGGGTGTATCGGCCGATCAGGATTTCATCACCGGGTTTCAGATGGTGCTTGCGAGTCCGGCGATTATTGATGTAGGTCCCGTTGGTGCTGCCCAGATCTTTTAAAAAGGAGTCCTGGCCTACGGTAAAGATGCTGGCGTGATCGGCGCTTACAGCGGCATCTTCCAAAACCAGGGTATGGGTGAGCCGTCGGCCTATAGAAAGATCACCCTGCGGTAGCTGTAATTGCTTAATTACGGCCTCTTTCAGTTTGACGGTGATACTGGGCATGCTGTCCATGGAGTCAGGTCTCCCGCGCAAGTATAGACGAAATCGAGCGACCTGGCGCTTAACGGACCAGGACGCGCTCCAGGGTAGCTAGGTAAACGCGCGTCAACCGGGCGAGGTCGGCTACCGCAACAACCTCATCCACCTTATGAATAGACCCGTTTAAGGGACCGAATTCAAGAACTTCGGTACCAAAGGGCGCAACGAACCGACCATCGGACGTCCCGCCTGCGGTTGAGGCCCGGGGCTTGAGACCAGTTTCGGCCTCGATGCTGCTTGTGAGGGCGTGCCGGAGGGTGCCGTCGCGAGTCAGGAAGGGTTGCCCCGACAGGCGCCAACTCAGGGTATAGCGGAGGTTGTGGGCTCGCAAAATCTCCTCGACTCCGGCTTGCAGGACGGGAGCGGGGGTCGTGGGGGCGAAGCGCAGGTTAAAAAGCGCATGGAGGCTGCCGGGAATCACATTATCAGCCCCGGTGCCGGCATGGATATTGGAGAATTGGAGGCGGGTCGGAGGGAAATCGCAGTCGCCCTCGTCCCAGACCCGCGAACTCAAGGCCTGGAGCGCCGGCGCGAAGCGGGTGATGGGGTTATCGCAACGCTCCGGGTAGGCGATATGCCCCTGGACGCCATGGATCACGAGATCGCCGCTCAGAGAACCGCGGCGGCCGTGCTTTACGGTGTCTCCGAAAGTCTCGAGCGAGGAGGGTTCGCCGACCAGACAGTAACTGATGCGCTCGGCGCGCTCGGCCAAGGCGTGCAGGACGCGCACCGTACCATCACGGGCTACCCCTTCCTCGTCGGAGGTCAGAAGCAGGCCTACCGACCCCCGATGCTGAGGGTGGCGCGCCACGAATTGGCACAAGGCCTGAACGAAGGCGGCGACCGACCCCTTCATGTCGGCGGCCCCCCGGCCATAGAGCAGGCCCTCTTGTATGGTGGCTGAAAACGGCGGGTGCGACCAGGCCTCGAGAGGTCCCGGTGGGACCACATCGGTATGCCCAAGAAAGATAAAGAGGGGCTCGGCCTTGCCATGCCGAGCCCACAAGTTTTGGACCGGGCCAAATGGCATCGATTCGGTATGGAAACCGGAGGCCGTGAGGATCTGGGCGATGTGGGTCTGGCAGCCCCCATCGTCCGGGGTCACCGACGGTCGGCGAATCAGCTCTATGGCCAAGGCGAGAGTCGGTTCCATGCTCAAATATCTCGCAACAGGGTGTTGATGCCCACTTTGCTGCGGGTTTTAGCGTCGACTTGCTTTACGATCACGGCGCAATAAAGACTGTGGCTACCATCTTTGGCCGGCATCGAGCCCGAAACCACCACCGAGCCGGCCGGTACCCGGCCATAGAGAATCTCCCCGGTATCGCGATTCAGGATCTTGGTGCTTTGCCCGATGAAAACGCCCATGGAGATGACGCTGCCGCGCTCGACTACGACCCCTTCGACGATCTCGGAGCGGGCCCCGATAAAGCAGTCGTCCTCGATAATCGTCGGACTTGCCTGCAAAGGTTCCAGGACCCCGCCGATGCCGACGCCGCCGCTTAAGTGGACGTTTTTACCGATCTGCGCGCAGGAGCCCACCGTGGCCCAGGTATCGACCATAGTACCGGTGTCGACGTAGGCCCCGATATTGACGTAGGACGGCATGAGTACCGTCTGGGGGGCGATGTAGGCGCCGCGGCGCACGGCCGCGGGTGGCACCACCCTAAACCCGCCTTCGCGGAAGGTATGGGAGTTGTAGTCGGCGAATTTCGACGGGACCTTGTCGTAGTACTGGGCATCGCTGCCTTTGATCAAGACGTTGTCCTCGATCCGAAAATAGAGAAGTACGGCCTTCTTTACCCACTCGTTCACCTGCCAGCTGCCGGTGCTGGGCTCGGCTACCCGCAAGGTGCCCCGGTCCAGGTCGTCGATCACGCTCAAGATGGCGTCCTTGACCGAGGTCTCTACGGTTCGGGGGGTAATCGTTGAGCGCTGTTCATAGGCCGCTTCAATGAGAGCTTGACGTGTCATGCATATTCCTCAAACAAGAGATTCAAAGTAAGACCGAAGTCGCAGGGCCCCGTTTCGGCATTCCTCTCGGGGCCCTACGAGCGCCAGCCGGACGTATCCAGCGCCCGGATCCCCGTTTGGGGTCGGACGCGACAAATAGCGCCCGGGCAGGGCCAGCACATTGTGCGTGGTATACAAGCCGCTCACGAACACTTCGTCGTCTAGGGGTGTGGGCAGCCACAAATAGAATCCGCCCACGGGGCGATTCAAGTCTGCGACGTCCTTTAAGATGGCTAAGGCATCGTCAAATTTTTCCCGGTATTGGGCACGATTGAGCCGGACATGTTGCTCGTCCTGAAGGGCCGGAATCGCGGCCTTCTGGGCGAGCATGCTCGGCGCCGAACCCAGGTAGGTGCGTAAAGTCAGAAGCCGCTCCATGAATGTCGGGGCCCCCGCCAAAAAACCAAAGCGCAGCCCCGGGACGTTGGAGCGTTTCGAGAGGCTATGGAGCACTACGCAATGCGCGAAATCTTTGACGCCGAACGCCACGGCCGACGACAGCAAACCTTCAGGTGGGTTATTCTCGTCATCATAGATCTCAGAATAGCATTCGTCGGCGGCAATCAGAAAATCATAGCGATGAGCCAGTTCTAGGAGTTCGCTGTATTCGGTACGGGTCATCACTTGGCCTGTCGGGTTGCTCGGGCTGCAGGTGATGACGAGTTGCGTCCGTTCGAGTACCTCTTTTGGGAGATCCCGAAAGTTCATGCGAAAGCCATTGGCGGCAGTGGTATTGATATAGTAGGGCTCGGCGCCCGCCAGAAGTGCCGCCCCCTCGTAGATCTGATAGAAGGGGTTCGGCATCAAGACGATGGGGCGGTGGTGGCGGCCGGGGTCGATCTGGGCCTGTACGACTGAGTAGATCGCCTCGCGGCTCCCTGAGGCCGGCAGCACATGACGGTTGGGATCAAGGCGCCCTGCCGGCAGGCGAAACCGAGCGGTTAGCCAATCCGCGATCGTCTGACGAAGTGGGTCCCCGCCGCGTGTCGACGGGTAGGTCGACAAGGCCGAAAGGCTTCCGGCAATCTCCGCGGTCACGAGCTCTGGGGCCGGATGGCGCGGTTCGCCGATCGCCATGTTGATCGCGGCGATAGGTGCGGGCGTGAGGGGCGCTATGAGGGCCGCGAGCCGCTGAAAGGGGTAGGGGTGGAGCAATTCGATATGGGGGTTCATGGTCGATGCGGGCTCTGTGGGTAGGGCGATTATACGGGAGTGCTCGGTCGTGACCAAGGATCGTTATGGGGCCGTGGCCGCTTTGCTGGTGGGAGCGGGGGCCTGGGGTCTCTTGTGGTATCCCTTGCGGGATTTCGCTCGCCACGGATTGTCCGGGGTGTGGCTTGCCGTCATGTTGTTTGCTGGGGCGAGTGTCGCCGGCTTGTTACTGGGTTTCGCGCGCGGGCGGCTCGTTACCGGCCCCTGGCGGGTGTGGTTCGCTCTGGCGGCTTTAGGCGGCATCACCAATGTTGGCTTTGTGCTCGCGGTTTTGCACGACAATATCTTGCGTGTAACCCTGCTCTTTTATCTGTCCCCGGTCTGGTCGGTCTTGTTGGCGCGGGTGTTTTTACGCGAGCGCTTAAGTTTCGTCGTCTTGTTGGGCATCGCGGCCGCGCTCGGCGGCACTATGATGCTCTTGTGGCGTGATGCCGCCTTTGAGCTGCGGTTCCCAGATGTCCTGGCCCTAATAGCTGGAGCCAGTTTCGCCGCCGCGAACGTGATCTTGCGGGCTCATCCCCGGTTGTCTTTGGAGGCGAAGGTCGTTTCGACTTTTTTCGGCGTGGTTTTTGTAGGGCTTTTGGTGTTGGGTTTGAGGGCTCACGGGGCGCCTAGCGCTTCGGGTCTTGTGCTGGCCTCAGCCGCCGTCTTCGGCGGTCTCGGTATCTTTGTGATGACGTGGCTCGTTCAGTATGGCGTCACGGTGCTTCCGGTCCGGCAATCGGCTGTGATCTTATTGTTTGAGGTCATCACGGCGGCCTTTTCCCAGCACGTCTTGCTCCATACGGTTTTAGGCTCGCAGGGGTGGTGGGGTGCGGCGATTATAGCCTTAGGTGCCACTGTGGTCGGGGCTTACGAATCCTAGGGCTTTGGTCTTTCGCCAAAGAGGGCGCGACCCACGCGCACGAGGGTGGCTCCCTCGGCGATCGCCAAGGGGTAATCGTCACTCATGCCCATGGAGAGTTCGGCAAAGGGCTTAAGTCCAAAGCGGCTGCGGCAGTCCTCGCCCATGTCGCGCAAGCGCGCGAAACAACGGCGGATGTCATCGGGCGCGGCCTCCTTTGGGCCTAAGGTCATGAGACCAGAGAGGGTAAGTCCAGGCCACGAGCGGGCACAATAGGCGTCCAAGAACGGGAGCAGTTGTTCAGGGGAGAGCCCGTGTTTGCGCGGGTCGCCTGTGACGTTTACTTCGAGAAGAACATGGAGTTCATGTCCTTGTGCGCTGGCATGACGCGAAAGCGCTTCAGCCACCGCTAATTGATCGAGCGAGTGCAGCCACTGAAAACGGCCCGGAAGGAAGCGGGCCTTATTCCGTTGCAGCGGTCCTAAGAAATGCCACTCCAGTCGCGGGTCAGCCAGGGCCTCTATTTTGGGCAGGCTCTCTTGGACGCGGTTTTCTCCGAAACGCCAATGACCCCGATCCATGAGCTTAGATAAGGCCGCGGGCGATTGGCCCTTAGACGCAGCGACAAGTCGCACTGAGCGGGGATCGCGGCCGCTTGTCGTGGCGGCCTCCTGCACGCGTTGCAAAATCGCATCGAGTCGCTCGGCAAGTGAGGTCATGGCCTCAGTGTAACCGGTCGAGCGCGGCATATCCAAAGTCTCCAGGAGTCTGGCATACTGGGGGGATGCAAGACATCGCCCGCATCCTTCTGCACGCTGTGCCGACACCGCCCGAGGATTTTTTGAGCGCGGAGACAGTTAAGCCGCTGTGGCTGCGGTGTTGTTCCGCGAGTCTCAGTCGGGTCGAACCGCAATGGTATTGCCGCGGACGGCTCTCGGTGGCGGTTCCGGGATCGGCCTTCGCCGCGCGCCTGCGCCAAGAGTTGCCGGATCTCACGCCACGTTTACGCACGCAACCCGGGCTTCAGGGCCTCTTGGAGGTCGTTATACGGGTCATAGAAGGCCCCAGGCCGCGCCTCCACGGCACACAGCCCGTTCCCGCTCGCCGATCCTCTGAGGCCGCTCGCTGCCTAGCCGGGCTTGCGTTAGAGGTAGTCGATCCCGAGTTGAGGGCGAGTTTAGATCGGCTTGCCACGACGCTTGGAGCCGAGGCAAAAGGCGCAAAGGACGTCCGTAAGACGCCATGATCCGTCCCTTCGAGATCTTTGTTGGCCTGCGTTATATGCGCGCGCGGCGCCGGAATCACTTTATCTCCTTTATTTCCGTGACCTCGATGATGGGCATCGCCTTAGGCGTGATGGCCTTAATCACGGTCCTCTCGGTGATGAATGGTTTTCAACGGACCTTGCGTCAGCGGATCCTGGGGGTGATTTCGGACGTCACCGTCAGTGGCCCGGCGCATCGCTTGACCGGATGGCGGTCGGTGGCCAAGATCGCGTCCCATGAGCCCGGGGTCGTGGCCGTGGCTCCTTATGTGCGGGGCGAAGGCCTGCTCGTGCATGGTCGGTTTTCGAGCGGAGCCATCGTGCGCGGCGTGATCCCCCATCGGGAAAAGGGTGTATCGAATATCGCCACGCACATGGTCTCCGGGCAATTCCAGGCTTTGCGTCCGGGTCGGTTTGGGATCGTGCTCGGGCGCTATCTTGCCTGGCGACTCGGCGCTACGGTCGGGTCGCACATTCTTTTGGTAGCGCCAGGTGGTATGGTGACGCCCGCTGGCTTTTTACCGCGACTGCGCAGCTTTAAGGTTGTCGGAATCTTCGATGTGGGCATGTACGAGTACGACGCAGGGCTGGCCCTCATCAATATGCGCGACGCTCAAGCGCTTTATCATATGGGGCGGCATGTGACCGGCGTGCGCCTCAAGTTGACACATGTGGAACAGGCGCCCCAGATCCGACGGATGCTCGCCGCAAAGCTACCACAGTATTACCAAGTGAGGGATTGGATCCAGGAGCACGCGAACTTCTTTCGCGCCCTTAAGATCGAAAAGACCGTCATGTTCGTGATCTTGCTTTTGATCGTGGCGGTGGCGGCCTTTAATATCGTTGCCACCTTGGTTATGGTGGTGACCGACAAGCGCGCCGATATCGCGATCCTGCGGACGCTCGGATCGAGCCCAAGCAGCATTCTGGTCATCTTTCTAGTGCAAGGGACGTTGATTGGCGTGATCGGGACCTTTGTGGGTGTTGTCTTGGGGGTCGTGTTGTCGCTCAATGTGACGACCATCGTACCGTTCATAGAACACATATTTCACACTCACTTCTTATCGGCGAATGTGTATTATATAAGCGAACTTCCGTCGCATTTACGCTGGGCCGATGTGGTCCATGTGGCGGTCGCCTCGTTTGCCATGAGCTTTGTTGCTACCCTCTACCCCGCATGGCGGGCCGCTAAAACCGAACCGGCCGAGGCCTTGCGCTACGAATGACTGAAGTGATTCGCGCCGAGGGGGTGGGAAAGACGTTTGCCGAAGGCGTCTTGCATGTCGACGTTCTGCGCTCGATCGGTCTTGTCGTGCAGAGAGGCGAGAGGCTGGCCATAGTCGGCGCGTCCGGGGCCGGCAAAAGCACGCTTTTACACCTGCTCGCAGGCCTTGACCGGCCGACTCGCGGCCGGATCCTGATTGACGGTCAGGATCTTGCGCAACTCAACGAGGCGGCACGCGGTCGGCTACGCAATCAATCCCTCGGATTCGTGTATCAGTTCCACCACTTACTGCCGGAGTTTACGGCGCTTGAAAACGTTGCCCTCCCACTTTTGATAGGCCGGGCGGCGCCCAAGGCGGCCGCGGAACGGGCGCGTGCCATGTTAAAGCGCGTGGGGCTTGCCGATCGTGCCCACCATAAACCCACGGAGCTCTCCGGTGGTGAGCGCCAGAGGGTCGCTATCGCGCGGGCCGTCGTACACGGGCCCCACTGCGTGCTGGCTGACGAGCCGACCGGTAATCTCGACAGTCGGAACGCAGGCAGCGTATTCGAGCTGTTGCTGGAACTGAACAAAGCCTCAGGGACGAGCCTGATTCTCGTCACCCATGATCACGAGTTGGCGCGGTCCCTGGGACGGGTCGGCACGATAATCGATGGCTGTCTGGCGGTGGGAACGGGCGCCTGATGCTTCCCACGCCTGTTCAGCCTTGTTAGAGTAACCGAGAACTTGAGCCGCTAGGGGTAAATCGTGCTGGAACTCATAAAAGCCGGTGGCTTTGTCATGTGGCCACTTTTACTCTGCTCGGTATTGGCGGTCGCTATTATCGGTGAGCGCTTATTTGCCCTCCAGAGGCGCCGCGTCGCGCCGTTGGCGGCGGCCGCGGTAGCCCGGGATTGGCTCGGGCGCGGGGAGATCTCCCCGGAGCAACTGAAGGCGCTTGAAGAGGGGTCGCCGCTCGGCCAGGTGTTGGCGGTCGGACTCGTCAATCGCCGTCACTCGCGGGCCATTGTGCGCGAGGCTATCGAAGATGCGGGGCGGCACGTGGCGACAGAACTCAGTCGTTATCTGGATGCGCTCGGGACTATCGCCGCGATTGCGCCGTTTCTCGGGCTGCTTGGCACCGTGCTGGGCATGATCCGGATGTTCTCCGGCCTTGGGCAGGCGGGTATGGGAAACCCCGCGATCCTGGCCAGCGGAATCGCTCAGGCGCTCACGACCACCGCGACCGGCCTTGGCATTGCTATCCCAAGCCTCATCTTCTACCGTTACCTGAGGGCGCGGGTCAACGGTTTACTGGTGGATATGGAGCGTGAGGCCATGCGCTTGGTGGAAATACTCAAGGGCGGGCGCGAGGTATCCTAAATGCGGTTTCGTCAGCGCGAGCCAGAGGAACCCGAAATCAATCTCGTGCCGATGATCGACGTCCTTTTGATGACCTTGATATTTCTCGTCCTGACGACGAGCTTCGCGCATGAGTCCGCACTCAAGGTTCAGCTCCCCCAGGCCCATCCGAAGAAGACCTTAGAGGCCAAGGGGGTGCGGGTCGTCATTGATGCGGCGGGGGATTTCGCCATTGATGGGAGCGTGGTTCCGAGTGACGAGGCGGCCATTATGCATGCGCTTGCCGCCCATGCCCATGGCCCCAATACCCCAATTATTCTCTATGCGGATCGCAAGGCCCCTTATCGCGCCGTGGTGCATACCTTGGACGCGGCGCGCAGGTTGGGCCTTGGACGCATTGTTTTTGCTACTAAAGTTCGTTCCTCGCCGTGACCGAAAACTCGCACGGTCTCTACCGGCGCTTGCTCCGCTACGCTTGGCCCTATCGGGGTATGTTCGTGCTGGCGATCATCGGCATGATCATAGGATCCGCTACCGAGCCGGTGTTCGCAGCTCTTATGCGGCCGCTTCTGAACGGTGGCTTCGTTCATAAAAATCCGGCCAGCATCCGGTTTATGCCGCTCGCCCTGGTGGCGCTTTTCCTGGTGCGCGGGATCGCTTCGTTCGTATCCAGCTATCTGATGAATTGGGTCGGGCGGCGGGTGGTGTTTGATGTGCGGGCCGAGATGTTCTCCCGGCTTCTTTATCTTCCCACGGCGTTTTTTGACGCGCACTCATCCGGTGTTTTGATCGCCAAACTGATCTATGACGTAGAGCAGGTCGCAAGTGCCGCCACGCGGGCGTTGTCTACGCTTGTAAAGGACAACCTCACCGTTCTTGGCCTTTTGGGGTGGATGATCTACCTGAACTGGGGTCTGACCTTGACGATCCTGGGCGTAGCGCCTGTGATCGCGCTTGTGAATCGCAAGATGGGTGATCGTTTTCGGCGCACGAGCCGATCCATCCAAGACTCGATGGGCGAGATTTCCCATGTCGTACAGGAGGCTGTGGACGGTCATCGGGTCATTAAGACCTTTGGTGGGCAAAGCGAGGCTCTGACCACGTTCGGGCGGGCGAACGAGCATAATCGTCGCGAGAACATGCGGCGCGTGAGGGTCGCCGCCTCGGGGGTCCCGTTCGTGCAATTATTGGCCGCCGCCGCCCTCGCCTGGGTCGTGCACTCGGCCATGACCGAGCCACACGCCACGGTCGGTGCCTTCATGTCTTATGTCACTGCGATGATGATGCTTTTGGCACCGATCAAGCGATTAACCCAGGTCAACGAGACGCTACAGACCGGCATGGCCGCCTCCCAAAGCGTGTTTACGTTTATCGACCAGCCATCCGAGCCAGAAACCGGCACCCGGATCGTCCCGCGGGTGCGGGGCGAGATCGAGTACCGGCAGGTGGAGTTTCGATACGGGCATGGGACGAGGCTTGCCGTCAATGATGTGTCCTTCACTATACCGGCCGGCCACACGCTGGCCCTGGTGGGGACCTCGGGAAGCGGAAAGACCACGATCGCGAATCTGCTACCCCGTTTCTATACAGCTGAGGCCGGCTCCATTTTCATAGATGGCATCGATACTCGCGAGTTCACTCTCACTAATCTGCGGTCGCATATTGCGCTCGTGAGCCAGGAGACGGTGCTCTTTGATACCACCATTCGCGAAAATATCCTCTATGGGCATAAATCGAAGGCCAGCGAAGAGCGACTCGCGGACATCATCGAGGCCGCCCATATCGCTGAATTCGTGAAGGATCTGCCGGCCGGTCTCGATACGGTCGTAGGTGAGCGTGGCGTACGGCTGTCCGGGGGTCAGCGCCAGCGTATCGCGATCGCCCGTGCGCTCCTCAAAGACGCCCCGGTGTTGATCTTGGACGAGGCGACTGCGGCCTTGGATACTGAGTCGGAGCGCCACGTTCAGGCGGCTATGGTGCGGCTGATGGAAAATCGGACGACGCTCGTGATCGCTCATAGACTCTCCACGATCGAACACGCCGATCGCATCCTGGTTATGAGCAAGGGGCGGGTCGTGGAGAGCGGCTCGCATGCCGAGCTTTTGGCCTTAAAGAAGATGTATGCACGACTGCACTCGCTGCAGTTTCATGCATAAACGCGCCTACGAAGGCCATGGACTCGCCGGTCTATGGGCCGATCTCAAAGACCGCTTGCATAAAGACTATGGCCGCGCCAATGCGCGCCTGGGCTTCCTTCGCTCCCCGGCGGGGACCGGACGGGTTCTCTGGATCAAGACCGATGATGATCGTGTTCATGCGCGGCTCGCCGTGGAGACGGCCCGCGCGGTGCGCGAACGGCGTCAGGATGTCCGTCTGGTCGTGACCTTCGAAGACGAGTATCCGGAAGGTTGGGTGCAGCTCGATAAGCTTGCGCGGACTGGATACGGGTTTGGACCAGCCGACCGGGCAGCCGCAACCGAGCGCGTCCTCGGCCGTCTGGCGCCCGCCGGTGTCATCGCTATTGGCCAAGCCTTGCGGCCGGAACTGGCGTCGGCCCTGACACGCAATAAGGTCCCGTGCTGTCTCCTGCACGGCCGACCCCCGCAGGGGGCTATTCATTGTCATGGCTTTCCCAACACCTTCAGTGAGCAGCGGGCGTGGAAGGGTCGGCCGCAATCGGATGCGGCGTTTTTGTCACTCATGGCCGAGGCCCAGGTGGAGCCAACGTTTTCCGGGGTTGCGGGCGCTCATGCCCGGGCCCTCTGGTGGTTGACCGACCCCCATCCGGGAGTGGTGGAGGCGCAGGTTCGCTCTTGGCGCCGATCGGGGCTTGCGGTGAGCGACATTCTTTTTGTCGGGACTCGTTGTGTCGATGCGATCGCTCTCAGCGCCTGGGACCGGGAGCGTCAGCCCCTGCCTCAGGGCGCTGTCGTATGGGTTGATGAGGCGCGGTTTTGGCCGGCCCTTGCGGCCAGTTGCCACGGCCTACATCTGTCCCGGCCGCCCGAACCCTTGCTGTGGGCGGCGATCGCCGGCGGCCGCGTGGTAAGCGCCGAACGCCCGGGCGACTTGGACCTCTTGCGTCCGGCACCGATTCCGGAAATCAGTGCCCAAGAGTTGTGGGCGTATTGGCAAACTGTGGTTGCCGAACCGGCGACTGCCCGGGCCACCGCGGATGGCTTGAGGCGCTATTTTTGGGAGGAGAGGCGGCGCGCGGCGGCGGTCACCGAAACTTTACTGCACATGGTGTATGACTGGTGAAGGATTTTTGGCCCTATTGGCAGCGGGACGGTCTCGGGAATTGGGCGCTCATGCCGCTTAGTATCCTGTATTGCGCCCTGGGCACTGTCCGGCGTCAACTCTATAGTCGCGGCTACCGCCAGGTGCAACAATTGCCGGTGCCGGTCATTGTGGTCGGCAATATCACCGTAGGGGGCACGGGTAAGACCCCGTTTGTGGCGTGGTTATGTGACCAGCTGCTGGCGACCGGGTTTCGGCCGGGTATCGTTCTTCGCGGTTATGGCGGGCGTAACCGGGGTCTGTTGCAAGTTACAGCTCATACCGACCCCGCGCTCGCCGGTGATGAGGCGGTCTTGCTGGCGCGGCGCACCGGTGTGCCGGTGATCGCTTGCCGCGACCGACCGCGGGGCGCGCGGGCGCTCTTGCCGGAGGGCTGTGACGTGGTCATAGCCGATGACGGCCTGCAGCACTACCGATTGGGACGACGCGTGGAGATCGGGATCCTTGACGGTCAGCGCCGTTTTGGGAATGGTTATTGTCTCCCGAGCGGGCCGTTGCGCGAGCGTCGCACGCGTTGGGAGAGCTTGGATTTTCGGGTGACCCAAGGGGCCCCGGCTCAGGGCGAATGGGGTATGCGTCTGGAGGGCACGTGGGCTTACGCGCTTGACGGCTCGGGGCGCGTTCCCGTACTTGCCCTAAAGCGGGTACACGCCGTGGCTGGCATAGGTCACCCAGGGCGTTTTTTTGCCTATCTTGAGCATCTTGGTCTTCAGGTAGTGGCGCATACGTTCCCAGACCATCATAATTATGTTCCGGGAGACTTGGTTTTCGATTCCGAGGATCCAGTGATCATGACCGAGAAGGACGCCGTGAAGTGCGAGCGCTTTGCGGGGGCCAGCCACTGGTATCTGCCGGTGACAGCGGCCGTGGATCCGGATCTCGCCCAGCGAGTGCTGGGACGCATAACAGCAAAGGAGGGGTATGGATAGGCGACTTTTGGATATTCTGGTATGCCCCATTTGCAAAGGCCCTCTCCGCTACCGACGGGAAGAGAAGGAGCTCGTTTGCAAGGCTGATCGCTTGGCCTATCCGATCCGGGACGATATTCCGGTCATGCTGGAAGAGGAAGCGCGCGCGATCACCGACGAGGAAGCCAAGAGTCTTAGCTAGATGCATGTCGTCATTCCGGCGCGTTTCGCGGCCACGAGGTTACCAGGAAAGCCGCTCAGGGATGTGGGCGGCGCGCCCCTTGTCGTCCGCGTCTATGAGCGCGCTTTAGCGAGTGGTGCTGAACGGGTCACAGTGGCGACCGATGATCAGCGGGTGGCCTTGGCCGTGCAGCGAGTGGGTGGGGAGGTCGTTATGACCGCAGCCACGCATGCCTCTGGGACCGATCGTATCGCTGAAGCCATACGTGTGCTCGGTGTAAAGGACGACGAGATCATCGTGAATCTCCAAGGCGATGAGCCGCTTATGCCGCCCGGGCTTTTGGCGCAAATCGCTGAACGTCTGGCCCGCGAACCGGGCCTTGCGATGGCGACTGCTGCCCACGCTTTATCTGGGGACGAGGAGTTCCATAGCCCGCATGTTGTCAAGGTCGTGTGTGACCAGGACGGGCGTGCGCTTTATTTTTCGCGGGCCCCTATTCCTTGGCCGCGGCTCGCTCCGCTCCCGGGAGGGGCGCTGCGTCACATCGGTCTTTACGCCTATCGAGCGGGTTTTGTGCGCACCTTTACCGCGTGGGGTCCGTGCCCGCTTGAGCAATGCGAAGGGCTTGAGCAGTTGCGGGCCCTCGAACACGGGGCCGCTATTGGCGTGGTCGTGACCGATTGTGCGATCGGGCCGGGCGTCGATACCGAAGAGGACTTGCGCCGCGTGAACGCCTTATGGTCCCCCCCATGAAACACCTCGGCAGGGCGGCATGGCGCGCCTATCGCTATGCGTGGACCGGAGGGCTCGTCGTGTTCGAGCTCATAGGGGCGGCGCTGGTCGCGCGCCACTCGCGAACGACGCACATCTGGCCTTTTCTTGCGTGGGTGCTGTGTGTGCCGGTCGTGCGCTTACTCTATTTGCAGGGCCTGCATGCGTCCCGATCGACCGCATGGACGAGAGGGGCGCGCATGGCCTACGGTATCGCGGGCTGGCTGCTTCTGGGCGGAGTCGTCTTGACGGGCTTCTGCGCCGCGCTGTTGTGGGCGGTCGTTCACATCCATGGCGTACTCCGGTACCTTGCCGCTCACATGGGCTTCTGGGGGGTGCTGCCGGCCACTCTCGTGTTGGCGTTTTTCATAGTGTTGCTCGTAGGGGCCTTTTTGGTGTGGGTCGCGCTGATCACTCTTGCCTACGCCGAGGCGGTGGTGGATCCCGAGCTGCCCCCGCTTTTGGCGATCCGCCGCGGCCTTGGCACCCTGAAGAGACGGTCGTTTATGATCCTGGGCGCCACCGCGTTGCAGGCGCTTTTCGTCTTCGTGGCGCTAGGGGGGCAGCTTTTCGAGCAAAGCGGGATCGCCCTTACGCCCATGGTTTGGCCAGCGACTTTCTTTGGCCCGGTCGTCTTAAGCTTTATTTTGGGGTTCACCGAGACCACGCGGCCTCCCCGCGGGCACAAGAGCCCGTTCCTGTCCTAGGAGCTCTAAGCCATGATCAAGGTTCTGTTTGTCTGTCTTGGGAATATTTGTCGCTCCCCTATGGCCGAGGGGATCTTTCGGGATGTGATCGAAAAGGCCGGATTAGAGCAGCAGGTGATGATCGATTCAGCAGGCACTCATGGCTACCACATCGGTGAGCCGCCCGATGCGCGCGCCCAGAGCACGACCGCTCGGCACGGCATCAGCATAGCCGACCTGCGTGGTCGGCAAGTGGAGGCCGAGGACCTGAAGAGGTTCGATTATGTCTTAGCTATGGATGAAGAGAATCTTGCCAACCTTCGGCGCTTGCCGGGGTCTGCGCAGGTACGCCTATTTCTGGAGTTCGCCTGCGCCACTTCGACGCGCGAGGTTCCCGATCCTTATTATGGCGGTCTGGGAGGGTTTGATCGGGTCTACGACCTACTCGAAGACGCCGCCCAAGGGCTTCTTGCCGACATCCGCCAACGGCTGACGGGCGCCAAGCCGACCTAAGGGGTGAGGCCCCTTAGGTCGTTGACTTATTCGCTTTCGGTTTCGTGGCGATGTGGTACCGGGGGTGTGCTCCCCGTTTCCCTTTGATGCTCACGCCCTTCCTGCGGCGCGGGACCAGCTGAGGAGGGGGTGCTTGGCGGCGAGGAAACCGGGGCCGCAGTTCCGGAAAAATCATTATCCGTTACCGGCCGCTTATCGGCGACATTGCCGTCGACGGCGGTATCCGACTGTCCAGCGCCGATCTCGGCACGGGCCTCGCTGCCGTGGCGCCCTCGACCTCCACGCCGCGCCCTATGGCTGCGGGTCCGTGGTGGCCTGTCCCCCTTTTCGGTGGGACGCTCCGGCCGTTCCCCGACCCGATCAGGCTTTTCGGCGACACGCTCAGGCGCGCGTTCCGGTTTGTCATGCCGAGGCCGGTCTCTCGTGGGTTCCCCAGGAGGCCGACCCTGGGGACGACCGCGCCCGGCGCCGGGCGCCCGGCGCGGCGGGCGGGCCGGGCGCGCCCGTGGTATCCCCTCGGGCGTTGCGGCGGTTTCGGTCTTTTCGGAGCTGCCGCCGCCTAAAAGTTTATGTATGAGGTTGCGAATCAAGCCGCTCGCTGCGGGTGCTGCGGGGGCGGCTCGCGCCGGTGATGGCGACAGCGGTGTCAATTGACCGACGACCGGGCGTTCGACGATGGGCGCCGGAACCGGTCGGATCGTCTCGTTGGGCTCGGGTTCTAGCGGAATCAGGTAGCTTGGTGCCACTCGCTCCACATCGAGTTCCTCCGCTTTGAGGCGTTTGATTCGGTAATGGGGGGTCTCAAGATCAATGCTTGGAACAATCGTGATAGGGGTCCCAAGGCGCGACTCAATACCGCTAATTTCATGGCGCTTTTCATTCAGCAAGAAGGTCGCCGTGGTGAGCGGCAGATGCACGTGTAAGGCCGCCGTGTTTTCCTTCATGGCCTCTTCTTGGATGAAGCGCAAAATCTGTAGCGACGAGGACGGTACGCTGCGGATGTGGCCGGTGCCTTCGCAGCGCGGGCAGGTCAGGCTGTTTGATTCGCCTAAGGACGGCCGCAGTCTTTGCCGAGACATCTCAAGCAGACCAAAGCGCGAGATGCGACCCACTTGAACGCGCGCTCGATCAGCTTTCAGGGCCTCGTTCAGCCGGGCCTCGACCGCGCGCTGGTTACGCATCGGCGTCATATCAATAAAGTCGATAACGATCAGGCCGCCTAGATCGCGAATGCGCAATTGCCGGGCGATCTCTTCTGCGGCTTCGAGATTGGTGTTCAGGGCTGTTTCTTCGATGTCGCTACCTTTCGTGGCGCGCGCCGAGTTGACGTCGATCGTGACCACGGCCTCGGTGTGGTCAAAGACCACAGCGCCGCCGGACTCGAGCCGAACCTCGCGCGAAAATGCCGATTCGATCTGATGTTCGATCTGGTAGCGGGAAAAGAGGGGTGTCTCGTCTTCGTAAAGCTTCAGCTTGGTGATGTTCTGTGGCATCACCTGTTGCATGAACTTTAGGGCCCGTTCGTAGATATCTTTGTTGTCGATCAGGATCTCGCCTATATCGCTACGCAAGTAGTCGCGGATGGCGCGAATGACGAGGCTGCTTTCCTGATAGATCAAAAATGGGGCCGCTTGTTCGCTGCTCGCGCGATTAATGGCCTCCCACAACTGCACGAGGTAGTCGAGATCCCACTGTAGTTCTTCGACGCTCTTGCCGATGCCTGCGGTGCGGATAATGACCGAGTAGTCGTCGGCGAGTTTCAGTTGCGCCATGATGTCCCGCAACTCGGCCCGTTCTTCGCCTTCGATGCGGCGGGAGATGCCGCCACCTTTGGGATTATTGGGCATTAGGACCAAATAACGCCCGGCCAGGCTGATAAAGGAGGTCAGCGCCGCACCCTTGTTGCCGCGCTCTTCCTTTTCGATCTGAACAACGATTTCCTGGCCCTCGCGGATCACGTCCTTGATTCGGACTTGGCCGGCCGGGGCCTTGTTGTCCTGACCGTTAAAGTAGCTCCGCGAGATTTCTTTGAGAGGGAGAAAGCCTTGCCGTTCGGAACCATAATCGACGAAGGCCGCTTCCAGGCTCGGTTCTACGCGCGTGACCCGGGCCTTGTAGATATTGCCCTTCTTTTGTTGATAATTGGCTGACTCGATGTCCAGATCAACGAGCTTCTGGCCATCAACGATCGCCACCCGGAGCTCTTCCGAGTGGGTCGCGTTAAAAAGCATTCTTTTCATGAATCCGTACTCCGCCGCGTTGCGGCGCACGCCCACTGCCCTCTAGTCAGCGGAACCGGCAGTCCCTGCGGCTTGGGTTGCGAAGAGAAGGTCCCTTAATAAAGAGGACATGAACTCGCTAGAGCACCCATCGCTTGTGAACTTTCCCGCCGCCTCAGCAAGGGGCGCACATCCGAGCACTCCTCCGGTTGGGCGAGGTGTGCAAAACCCATTTAAGGCGACCAATGAGGCCAGCCTTTGAAAATCGTTTTGTATGCGGCCTGAAACCTTGTTAGTATCTTGCGCATACGAAAGCGCACTATAGCAGTCGGGTTGCGCCCCGGCAATCTTTGGCTTCCCTCATGTCCTCGCACGATAAGGCGGCTGCTGCGGTCCGCTGGATCACAATTGACGCCGAACGCTCTGGGCAACGCCTGGACAATTTTCTTATGGCGATTCTCAAGGGGGTTCCGCGAACCCACATCTACCGGATCGTCCGTAAGGGCGAAATTCGCATCAATAAGGGCCGTCGCAAGGCCGACTATCGCCTCCAGGAGGGAGATGTCGTGCGCATACCCCCGGTGGAGGTCCGGGCGCCCGTGCCCAAGGCCCCCGAGCTCAGCTGGTTAAACGAGCTGGTTCTCTATGAAGACGACCTGCTTATGGTGCTCGATAAGCCGAGCGGGATGGCGGTCCACGGCGGTTCGTCCCTGTCCTTTGGTGTCATTGAGGCCTTGCGGGCCACGCGCCCGGAGATCCGGGCCTTGGAACTCGTTCATAGGCTCGATCGAGCAACCTCCGGTTGCCTTGTGATCGCGAAGCGCCGATCCGCCTTGCGGACACTGCAGGGCGCCTTGCGCGGTGGGCTCTTCGGGAAGCACTACCTAGCGCTCTTATATGGACAGTGGAAGGGGGGGCAACGGACTGTGGATGCCCCCTTATTGAAGACCGACGCGGGCGAGCGCCGGGTGGTCGTACATGCGACGGGCAAGGCCTCGGTCAGCCATTTCGTGCCGAAGACGGTTTTTCGCGACGCGAGCCTGATGGAGGTGCGCTTGGTGAGCGGGCGTACCCACCAAGTTCGGGTCCATGCCGCTTATGTGGGGCATCCGGTCATAGGCGACGAGCGCTATGCCGATGCAGCAGAGAACGCGGCCTGGCGAAAACGCGGCCTGAACCGGATGTTTTTACACGCCGCGCGGCTGTCTTTCCCGCACCCGCTGACGGGGGCGACCCTAGAAATCGAGGCGCCCTTGCCCCTGGACCTTGCTGGTGTTTTAGAGAGGCTTTATGACTGTTCAGTATGACCTTGTGATCTTCGATTGGGACGGCACGCTCATGGATTCGGCGGACAAGATTGTGCGCTGCTTTCAGGCGGCAGGCCGCGACTGCGGGCTTTTGACCCTTCAGGATGAGGTCATCCGCCGCACTATAGGCCTGGGTGTCACGGAGGCTTTGACCCGGTTGCTCCCGGAGTCGGACCAAGCCGCGCGGGCCGCGGTCGCGGCGCGTTATCGCGAACACTTTCTGAATTTGAACCACACCGCCATGCCGCTCTTTCCCGGGGTCACCCAGGGACTGCGCGATCTACATGCGCGGGGCTATCGGCTGGCGGTGGCGACCGGTAAGTCGCGGCAAGGTCTGGAGGCGGCCTTTGCGGTAAGCGGCTTGGCCGATTTGTTTTGTGTGAGCCGGTGCGCAGATGAGACCCGCTCGAAGCCAGATCCTCTTATGTTGACCCAAATCTTGGCTGCGACCGGTGTTTCTGCGAACCGCGCGCTTATGGTCGGGGATACCAGTTATGATATCGAAATGGCCGCGCGCGCAGGCATCCCGAGCGTCGCTGTTACGTATGGGGTGCACGATCATGGTGAACTTTTGGTGCACGGTCCGGTGGCTTGTTTCGACGCCTTTCCCGATTTTTGTGCATGGCTTTCGTAGCGGTTTGCGCAAGTACCGCTCTCAAAGATGCGGGGCCGGGGGTCCGTTTTATGCTGGGCGAGCTGAGCGGGTTCGTGGTCCGCTATCAAGGACAGGTGCGAGCGTACCGGAATCGCTGTCCGCATCAGGGTCTGGAGCTTGATTGGCAAGAAGGCCATTTTTTTGATGTCGATGGCCACGCGCTTATTTGCGCAGTGCACGGCGCGCGCTATGATCCTGCCGGCGGCCGGTGCTTGGGGGGACCGTGCCAGGGCGCGTCTCTTGAGGCCTTGGTCTGTGAGGAACGGCAGGGGTGGGTGGTCGTACAGGAGCTTTGGACATGTCGGATGTAGACAATAAAGAAAAAGATCAGGGTGGCGCTCATGGCCGCAGAGGCGCTGAGTCAGCGGCCGAGCTCCACGAAGGCTGGGCCCGAGAGACGCTCGAGAAGCTCGCGTTTTCCGCGCTCCTTGAGCAGCAGCGGAGTCGGCGTTGGAGCCTCTTCTTTCGGTTTTCGTTTCTGGTGCTCGTTGTCGCGATCTTTTTGAGCTACGAGGCGACCCACTTTCGGACAGTGGGGCTTGCGAACCACTTTACGGCTCTGGTTCGCCTAGAGGGCACCATCAGTGCCGGGGGGGCCGCGAGCGCCACGAGCGTGGACCGCGCCCTGCGGTCAGCGTTCGCCGCCCACCCCGCGGGGGTCGTTTTAGAGGCTGATAGCCCTGGAGGGAGTCCGGTTCAGGCAAGCGATATGAACGCGGAGATTTGGCGTTTGCGTAAACGTTATCCGCATATTCCCATCTATGCGGTGGTAGAGGATTTGTGCGCCTCGGGGTGTTACTACGTCGTGTCTGCGACTACCAAGATTTACGCGAACCCGGCAAGTCTAGTCGGCTCGATCGGGGTCCTTATGGATGGTTTCGGCTATACCGGGGTAATGCGTAAGATCGGGGTTACGAGGCGTTTACTGATTGCGGGTCGGAATAAGGACTTTCTTGATCCCTTCTCGCCTTTGACCCCGGCCCATAAGCGCTTCGCCGAAAAGATGCTAGACCAGATTCACGCTCAGTTCATCGCCGCTGTGGAGAAGGGGCGGGGCTCGCGCTTGAAGCCCCATCGGGGGCTTTTCAGCGGCCTGATTTGGACCGGGGAGCGAGCCCGGCAGTTGGGATTGATTGACGGTTTCGGGACTGTGGGGTCGGTGGCCCGGCACGTTTTCAAGGCGCCACGACTCGTCGATTTTTCGCCGAAGCCGAGTTTGGTCAACCAATTTGCCCAGCACCTGGGGGCCACGATGAATCAATCGTTTGAAGAAGAATTTCTCTCACCTTTGCCGAGATTGCAGTAGCACGTGAGGCGCATTCTGCTTAGTAACGATGATGGCTATATGGCGGAAGGCCTGCGCTGGCTCGCCGAAACCTTAAGCCGCTCGGCGGACGTGACGGTGGTGGCTCCGGACCGGGATCGCAGTGGGGCCAGTAACTCCTTAACGTTGCTGCGTCCTTTGCGGGCTCATCGGGCCCCTAACGGCTTCTTTTATGTCGACGGGACGCCGACTGACTGTGTGCATCTTGCCATCACGGGTCTTTTGGAGCGGGAACCGGATATCGTCATAGCGGGCATCAACCACGGCGCGAACCTTGGAGATGACATCCTCTATTCCGGGACCGTCGCGGCGGCGATGGAGGGGAGGTTTTTGGGTTTACCCGCTATCGCGGTCTCGCTGGCTTCGGCCCAGCCAACGCACTGGGCGACCGCGGCTCAGGTCATTGAACGTTTGCTGGCGGCCTTGACGACTGAGATGCTGCCGGTCGATACCGTACTGAACGTGAACGTGCCTGATGTCCCGTACGAGGATTTGCAAGGGTTTGAGGCAACGAGACTCGGTCATCGTCACAAGGCTGAACCGGTAGTGACTGCTCAAGACCCCCGTGGACGCCCCATTTACTGGGTAGGCCCTCCGGGCGCTGCCGCCGATGCGGGGCCGGGGACGGATTTTTACGCGGTCTCGGCGCGGCGGGTCTCGGTGACGCCGATCCATGCCGACCTTACTCGGCATACTGCGCTTGCTTCCCTTGGGGCCTGGTGTCGGGGGGGCTTGTGACCGAGGCCCAACGCGGCGCCGGTATGACCTCGGCGCGCACCCGGGAACGGTTGATCGGACGTGTGCGAGAGCAAGGTGTGCGCGACGCCCGGACGCTTGAGGCCTTGGCCGCCGTGCCAAGACACCTCTTTGTCGATGAGGCCTTGGCGACTCGAGCCTACGAAGACACCGCTTTACCCATCGGGCACGGGCAGACCATATCCCAGCCCTATATTGTGGCACGCATGACCGCCGCCCTGCGGACGACGGGCCCCCTTGATAAGGTTCTCGAGATCGGAACCGGATCCGGATATCAAGCGGCGGTTTTAGCGCAGCTCGCCGGGTGTCTCTATACCGTAGAGCGGGTCGGGGGCCTTCTGAGGGGCGCCCGCCGCCGATTTCAGACCCTAAGGCTCACCAACATCGTAAGTCGCCATAGTGACGGTTACGAAGGGTGGCCGGAAGAGGCGCCTTTCGACGCGATTATGGTCACGGCCGCCGCGCGGACTGTTCCGGAAGCCTTGTTCGCACAATTGAAGGAAGGGGGGCGGCTTATTGTTCCCATAGGGGCCGAGGGTCAAGAACTTTTTCTGTATCGGCGGCGGGGTGTGGCCATGGTGTGTGAGCGGCTAGAAGCGGTCAATTTTGTGCCTCTGCTCCCGGGCGAGATTGCGTAGTGCAGTGGCGACGACCAGTGTTCGCTGCAGTGCTGGCCTTACTGTGCGGATGTTCGGCTACAATACCGGCCCCGATCCAAGACGACAGCACGTCCCTGGGGCCGCCCGGGCGTTTTTATCGGGTTTTACCGGGAGATACTCTCTACAGTATCGCCTTTGAGACCGGCCACGATTACCGCCAGCTCGCCCGCTTAAATCACATTCCGCGCCCGTATCAAATCGAGGTCGGCGAGAGAATTCGGCTGGTCCCGCCGAGGCTCCATCGGGTGTTGTCGCGTGCGCCTTCCGTTGCACCTCGAGTTCCTGCCGTAGCGAGCGGCCGTCCGCTTCCGGCACCGCGATCGCCGATCGGTCGCGCGCTTGCGCGGCGCCAGGCCCCACTTGCCTCGCCTCCCATCCCGGTCGGCCCGCGTTGGCGTCCGGTGCGGTCTTGGGTTTGGCCAGCTCAAGGCACTGTCCGCGATACTTTCGGGAGAGGCCCCTCGACCGGCCGACCAGGAAACAAGGGTATCGATATTATTGGCCATTATGGTGAGCCGATCCGGGCGGCTGCCGCCGGTCGCGTCGTTTATGTGGGGAGTGGACTTCCAGGATATGGTGAGCTTATTATCATAAAGCATAATAATCATTACTTAAGCGCCTACGCGCACAACGCGCAAGTTGAGGTGCAGGAGGGGGCGATGGTGCATCAAGGCCAGATCATTGCCACGATGGGCGATAGTGGTACCGATCGCGTGGAGCTTGATTTTGAAATTCGAAAACGCGGTGTTGCCGTTGACCCCATTCGTTACCTTCCGCACATCCACCACGAGTAGATAACGAAGGCGGACCCACCATGGCTGAACCGGAACTTGAAGAGGGAATAGTCGAAACCCCGGAGCCGGATGCTCTAGCGGAGAATGAGGCTGAGGGAACTATAGAAGCGAGCGAAGAGCTTGGGGTGGTTGTGGAGGTAGCGCGCGACCCCGAAGACAGCATAAGTCCTCAGGCCGATGCAACCCAGCTGTATTTACGCGAGATCGGATTTTCCGCGCTGTTAACGGCCGAACAAGAGGTGTATTACGCGCGTCGCGCGTTGAAAGGCGATGTTGCCGCTCGCCGCCACATGATCGAAAGCAATTTGCGGCTAGTCGTCAAGATTGCCCGCCGTTACATGAATCGCGGCTTAGCGCTACTTGATTTAATCGAGGAAGGCAACCTCGGTTTGATTCGCGCCGTAGAGAAGTTTGATCCGGAGCGCGGCTTCCGGTTTTCCACGTATGCAACCTGGTGGATAAGGCAAACGATCGAGCGGGGCATTATGAATCAAACCCGCACGATCCGTCTGCCAGTCCATATTTTGAAGGAAATCAACATCTACCTCCGGGCCGCCCGGTATTTGGCCCAAAAGCTGGATCACGAACCGACTTCGGAGGAGGTGGCATTGCTTCTCGATAAGCCGATCGAGGATGTGCGCGCCATGATGGGCTTAAACGAGCGCGTGGCCTCGGTAGACGCCCCCCTTGATATCGATCCCGACCGTTCGCTGCTCGACGCTATTGCCGATGAAAGGACGCCCGACCCGGAAAAAATCCTCCAAGATGAGGATCTTCATGGTCAGATCGCGGCTTGGCTTTCGGAGCTGAACGACAAGCAGCGCGAGGTGGTGGAGCGGCGGTTTGGGCTGAACGGCCGGGACATCTCGACGCTGGAACAGGTCGGTGCCGATATCGGTGTCACCCGGGAGCGGGTGCGGCAGATCCAGGTGGAGGCGCTCAGACGCCTGCGCGGGATGTTGGAAAAGGGCGGATATTCTATGGACGTTTTGTTTTAGTCAGAGGCCGTCTCGATAGGACTCAAGGGAGTGGTCGGGGATCAGCCAGCAAAAGCCCGGCCACAACCTTGCGGCCTTCGCCCATAAGAAGATTATAGGTGCGGCAAGCGGCTCCCGTGTCCATGCATTCGACGCCTATGCCGCGATCGGTTAGGGCACTGAGGCAATCGGGGGACGGAAAGCCTTGCTCGCGCCCGGTACCGAGCAGCACGACTTCGGGGTAGAGGTCGGCTAATTGCTGAAGGGCGGCGCTATCCACTTGATTGAGATACTGGGGTCGCCAGTCGTCGATAATCCGGTCCGGCGTCAGAATAAGGCTGCGCTCGTAGCGGTTTTCACCGACTATGAGGGAGCCGGGTTCGTAAGCTCTGATCATAAAGTGCCGCCCATCGCCCGTATCGAGATGAATCTTCATAAATTCCTCCGGCTGACATTGACAGCGCGCGCTTTCGCCCGTATGTTCCCGCTTCGAATAGCCGGGTTTGGCGTCCCGCGACACTATACAAGACATCATTCCCAAGACAACGGGGAGTTGGCGCCGTTGTGCGCTTTAGGTGAATCATGGACCAGTTTCCCCGCATAAAAAGGTTACCACCTTACGTCTTTAATATAGTCAATGAGCTGAAAGCCGACGCCCGCAAGCGCGGCGAAGACATCATCGACTTTGGGATGGGTAATCCCGATCACCCGACCCCGCAGCATATTGTCGACAAGCTCTGCGAGGCGGCTCAGCGCGGCGACACTCATAGGTATTCCGTATCCCGGGGCATCCCGCGATTACGGCAAGCGATTTGTCATTGGTATGAAAAGCGTTACGACGTGATCCTCGACATGGACCGCGAAGCGATCGTGACCATAGGTTCGAAAGAGGGTCTCGCGCACTTTGCGCTTGCCACGACCGGACCCGGCGACGTTATTCTCGTACCGAACCCAAGCTACCCCATCCATCCCTACGGTTTTGTGATCGCCGGGGCCGATATCCGCCACGTGCCGCTCGTGCCCGGCGGGGACTTCTTCGCGGAACTCGAGATTGCCATCAGAAACTGTTGGCCCAAGCCGAAGATGCTTGTGCTCAATTTTCCGAGCAACCCCACGGCCCAATGCGTCGATCTTCATTTCTTCGAAAAGGTGGTGGCGGTAGCGCGGGACCATGGGATCTTTGTGATCCATGATCTCGCCTACGCCGATATCGCGTTTGATGGCTATAAGTCCCCCTCGATACTCCAAGTACCCGGCGCCACCGACGTGGCCGTCGAGTTCTTTACGCTGTCCAAGAGTTACGATATGCCTGGTTGGCGCGTAGGGTTCATGTGTGGCAATCGCGATCTCGTCGCCGCTCTCGCTCGCATGAAATCCTACCTCGATTATGGTATGTTCACCCCCATCCAGATTGCGGCCATTCTTGCACTCGAAGGGCCGCAACAATGCGTCAGCGATATCCGTGACCGCTATCAGAGCCGTCGCGATGTGTTGTGCGACGGCCTCAAGGCCGCCGGATGGGATGTCGATGTGCCCAAGGCGACCATGTTTGTGTGGGCGAAGATTCCAGAACCCTTCCGCGAACTGAAATCTCTCGAGTTTTCCAAACGCCTGCTCCTTGAAGCCAAGGTGGCGGTGTCTCCGGGCATTGGCTTCGGAGAATACGGCGACGACTATGTGCGCTTTGCCCTGATCGAAAACGAGCATCGCACCCGGCAAGCGGTAAGAAGCATCAAAGAGATGTTGCGCCGGGTCGGTATTCCCGCCAGGGATGCCTCGTGACGGCCGTTCGGGTCGGCCTCTTGGGGTTTGGGGTGGTGGGCGGCGGAACGGTATCGGTTTTGAGCCGCAATGCCCAAGAGATCGCGCGCCGCGCCGGGCGCCAGATCGAGATCGTCAAGATTTTAACCCGCCATCCCGAAAAGTCGCGTCTTGTGCCTTGGCCCGCGGCGCAGTTGACAACCGACCCATCAGAGATTCTAAACGACACCTCGATCCAGCTTGTGGTGGAGATGTTGGGTGGGATCGAACCCGCACGATCCTATATTCTGAGGGCGATCGAGGCCGGCAAGCACGTGGTTACGGCGAACAAGGCCCTGATCGCGACCCACGGCAACGAAATTTTTGCGGCCGCCCGGGCCCGTGGGGTGGTGGTCGCCTTCGAGGCGGCCGTGGCCGGTGGCATCCCGATCATTAAGGCGATCCGCGAGGGATTGGCCGGAAATCGGATACGCGGGGTCGCGGGTATCGTTAACGGGACCAGTAACTATATCCTCACCCAGATGCGCGAGTGCGGTGCCGAGTTTGGGGATGCGTTGGCGCAAGCCCAGAGGCTAGGGTACGCTGAGGCCGATCCCCATTTCGATGTCGACGGCATTGATGCCGCGCACAAGCTCACAATCTTGGCGGCCATTGCATTCGGCATACCGCTGCAATTTAGCGAGACCTATATCGAGGGCATTCGCGATCTCGAATCCGCCGATATTGCTTACGCGCGCGAGTTGGGGTATCGGGTCAAGCATCTGGGCATCGCCCGGCGTGGGGCGTCTGGCATCGAATTGCGTGTGCACCCAGCCCTGATTCCTGAGAAGCGGATTATAGCCAGCGTGGATGGGGTTATGAACGCGGTGCTTGTGGATGGGGACGCGGTGGGTTCAACCTTGTTTTACGGCCCCGGGGCCGGGGCTGAGCCTACGGCATCGGCCGTGGTCGCCGATATTATCGATGTCGTTCGCACCTTGACGACCGACCCGCAATGGCGGGTTCCGCATCTGGCCTTTCAACCAGATGCCTTATCGGATGGACCGATTCTCGATATGGGTGAGGTGAAAACCGCCTGTTACCTGCGCTGCGAGGCCGAGGATCGTCCCGGGGTATTGGCCGACATGACCCGGATTTTGGCGGATCTCGGTATTAGCATCGAAGCGATTTTGCAGAAGGTTCCTGAGGCGGGAGCCCATACCGTTCCAGTGATCTTGCTGATCCACAAAGTCCGTGAGGCTCAAGTTAATGAGGCGATACGCCGCATCGAAGCCCTCCCGGCCATAGCCGGTAAAATCCGGAGACTGCGCGTCGAGACATTTGATTAGGAGGAATATGGCCCGTTATACCGGCATTATCGCCCGCTATCGTGAATGGCTCCCTATCGCGGACGACGCTCGCATCGTGACCTTGGGTGAAGGCGACACGCCGCTCATCCGATTGGACCGCTTGACGAAGACCACGGGTCGCGACGTCACGATCTACGTGAAGTTTGAGGGCTTGAACCCGACCGGTTCTTTTAAGGATCGCGGTATGTGTTTTGCGGTCACCAAGGCGGTGGAGGCCGGCTCACAGGCTCTCATCTGCGCCTCGACCGGGAATACGTCAGCCTCGGCCGCGGCTTATGCCGCCCGTGCCGGGCTTGCGGCGTTTGTCTTGATCCCGGAGGGCAAGATCGCGCTCGGCAAACTGAGTCAGGCCATGATTCACGGCGCGGTGGTCGTCCAGATCCAGGGTAACTTCGATGCCGGCATGAAGCTTGTCAAAGAGATTGCCGCGACCACCCCGGTGACGCTTGTGAACTCCGTGAACCCCTACCGCCTACAAGGGCAAAAAACGGCGGCCTTTGAGGTCGTGGACGCCCTCGGATTTGCGCCGAATTACCACTATTTGCCGGTCGGAAACGCCGGCAACATCACGGCCCATTGGTTCGGTTACCAAGACTATGCCCGGCAAGGCCGCTGCGCGATGCCGAAGCTTGTCGGCTTCCAGGCTGCGGGTGCGGCACCCTTTGTGTCCGGGAAGATGGTGGATGATCCGGAGACGATTGCCACCGCGATCCGTATCGGCCACCCGCAGTCCTGGTCTTTGGCGCAATCGGCCAAAGAAGCAACCGGCGGTTGGTTCGGGGCCATCGACGACGCGGAGATTCTCGTGACTCAGAAACTTTTGGCGCGCGAGGAGGGGATCTTTTGCGAGCCCGCTTCGGCGGTCTCGGTGGCCGGCGCCCTCCACGATTTGCGCGCCGGCCGCATCGAGGACGGGGCGACGGTGGTGTGCACCGTGACCGGCCACGGGCTCAAAGACCCGGACGTGGCGATTCGCCAGGGCGGCCCGACCGAGCTTCTAACGGTCACCCCAACCTTATCGGCGGTGCGTGCGATCATCCTGGATCGTACGGGTTAAAATCCCACAAATTGTCTGCTAGTATAGCAGACTCAAGGGCTCCGTTTAACGGGAGTTGCATGATAAAGGAGGTAGGCAAGAAAGCAGTGCGGTAAGGAGGGGGGTGGCTCTTCAGGCGCCCCCACGAAGGGACACTGTCTCGCACTCAGGGGCAGTGACATCTGAGCCAAATCTGGGGATAAAAGAGGATGAAGAGGAGCGAGACACAAGAGCTCGTCGCGGGCGAATCGTTGATCGAACCGCGGCTCATAAAAGCTCATATAGCGGCAGCAGTATTTTGGTTGATTTATTTGATAGTGGGAGGAGGTTTACTCGTAGCGATAAAGTTTACCTGGCCAAATTTTCTCGGCAATATACCCGAACTAACTTGGGGGCGATTACGATTCGTCCACACGCAAACCGTAGCTTATGGTTGGTTCGTCGATATTTTCTTAGCCGCCATTTACTACATGGTTCCCCGCCTCACCCGTGTCAAATTAGCTAGTCCCACCCTCGCTTGGTTTAACTTCTACTTCTACAACACCATGGTAGCCATGGGGGTATTCCAGCTGATGGAAGGCCATAACCTCGGCGTGGTGTGGATGGAATACCCAAGCTTCATCAACATTCTCATGCTGATATCGTATGCCGCTTTGGCCTACAACTTCTTCGCTTCCTACCTCCGGAGCCAGGAACGAAACCTGTATGTCTCGAGCTGGTATATGATGAGCTTCGTCATATGGGCGACGCTCAATTGGATCATGGGCGGGCTTGTGCCGGCCTATATCGCGCCCGGTATCGCAAGCGCGGTCGTCGGCGGGCTTTTCATTCACGACCTCGTGGGTCTTGTTGTCACGCCGCTCGCGACCGCCATGATCTATTACTTCCTGCCGGTTATGTTGCGTCGCCCCATTTACTCCCATTCGCTTTCGCTCATGGGATTTTGGAGCCTGGCCTTCTTTTACCCGCTGGTCGGTATCCACCATTATTACTATAGCCCGATCCCGATGTGGGCCCAGTACATCGCCCAAGGGACGTCGTTCATGCTGTTTTTCACCGTCTACACTGTTTTGTATAACGTGTACAAAACCATGAAGGGGCGGTGGGGCGACCTCGCGGACAATATCGCCCTGCGGTGGCTTATCGGTGGAACCGTGTTTTATCTTATGGTTTGCACCCAAGGCCCCTTGCAAGCGCTGTTGGTTGAGCAGCCGCTGATCCACTTCACCGATTGGGTAATCGGCCACTCGCACATGGCGCTTTTGGGGTTCGGCACGTTCGTCGCCATGGGCTTTATCCATTATGCGTGGCCGCGACTGACTGGCAATGAGCTCAACAAGTCTTTGTCGGAGTGGTCTTTCTGGCTCGCCTTCGTGGGTTGCGCCTGGATGTTCATAGACCTTTGGATCGCGGGACTCCTCGAAGGCTATTACTGGGGCTACGGCAAGCCGTGGATGGACTCCATCGTCCGTCTTCAGCCCTACTGGCTCAGTCGCACGCTGTCTGGCGTGATGGTCCTCACCGGCTTCATTTTGGTCGCCATCAACCTTATTGTCACAGCACGCGCCAAGCAGCCGGCCACCGACAGCCCGGCCGTCCTTGCCGGTGCGAGGTAAGAGACCCATGGATGCTCATAAATTAGGCATTGAGCGGGCAGTCTTTATTATGCTCGTGGCCGGTATTGGGTTTTTTTTGTTGGCCTTTATCGGTCTTGGCTTGACCCCGTGGTTCAATATCAACCACGAGCTCAAGGGCCACAAAAAGACTCAGCATGTCCCTCTTTTGACGCCGCTGCAGCTGAAGGGTCGACAGATCTACATAGCCAATGGCTGCTATTACTGCCATAGCCAGTTCGTGCGTCCGGTAGCGGACGACCCCTTGCGCTTTGGCGCAGTCTCAAAGGCCTGGGAGTACAAGCATCAATATCCCAATCTTTTGAGTACCCGCCGCAAGGGTCCGGATCTCACCCGGGAATCGCTCGACCATCCGGCCGATTGGGAGTACGTGCATCTATACGACCCGCGCATGATTGCGCCCTGGTCGATTATGCCGGCCTACCATTGGATGTTCGACGGTTCGCCCGGTAAGCCGAACAAGCAGGGCCGGGCGCTGGTGGCTTATCTCGGGACGCTCGGTCAGGCGCGTAAGCGGGAAATGCTGGCCAAGGGCACCCTGAAGAAGGTTTTCGTTCAAGGGATAGGCACGGTGTTGCACTACCCGTACAAGGGGGGCCGGCTGATGTCCCCTGGTTACGACCACGTGGTGTACTTTCACAAGGCCCCGCGTATAGCCGATACCCGCTCCGCGCGCGCGCGTGGGAAGCACTTGTATGCCATGGACTGCGCGAGTTGTCATGGCGCCACGGGCAACGGCCGTGGTGTCGCTGCGCAATACCTGACCCCGCGGCCGGTGCGCTTGAACGCATTTCGCTTTCGAGCCAGCTTTGTCTATAAGGTTCTCTATTATGGACGGCCTGGCTCGGCGATGCCCTCTTGGGTGCGTGCCGCGGATGCGTTCTTGACCCCGCGAGACCTGTGGAGCGTCGCCTACTACGTGCAGACTTTGCATCGCCATGCGACGGTGCCGCCGACGGCCCATGCACCCATCGCGAAGACCGCGGCTTTGGTTAAGTTGGGCGGGGCCCAGTTCGCGACTAACTGCGCGACTTGTCACGGGCCTAAGGGCGAAGGCAACGGCGTTCTCGCCACAGCCTTAACGCCGGCGCCGGTCGATCTTGCGATGATGAATCCGTCCGCACGGTGGGTCTACCACACCATTAATCACGGACGGACGGGCACCGCGATGCCATCGTTTAGCACCTTGCCGCGCAAGGTCCGCTGGGCGATTTCCTACTTCGTGGAGACCCTGGCGAAAAAACCGAAAGATATTCAATCGGCAGCTGCAGCGCCCGGCAAAACGGTCAGGATAGCGCGATTGACCGCCGCCCAAAGCTCTGCTCATAACTAGCGAGGTAATTGTATGTTTGACTCGATATCGATATATGCCTGGGTATTCACCATAGGCTTCGCCGTGTACGCGACGATAGTTATGGCTTGGTTCGGGGTCTGGATTCTGTACGCAAAGCGTATGCGCAATCTGGGTTATGTGGTGGTCGACCGGCATATGGTTGTGGCCCAGATCAAAAAGGATCTGCGGCTCACGCGGTCTGGAGCGGACGATCGCGATGGCCGCGTGTCTGTAGGCCGGTAAGGGGACTCTATGAACGTACTTGGTCCGCATAATCCCGCTGTTGAACTGGGTTGGATCCTCACGATCGGGGTGGTCATATACGCTGCGCTGGGGTTCCTCGGATACATCGCCGTTAACTGGGCCTTAAAGACGCGTAAGCGCCGCACTGGCCAAAAGTAAAGGAGAACCATCATGGGATCAAATAGCCATAAGGAACCCGAGCCTTACATTCCGGAGCCGGAGAATGGTGGTCTCTCCCTGCCCCTCAAAATCGGTTGGCTGTTGGCGTTTTGCTTCTTGATCGGAAGCTCGCTGTACGGCTTTATTCATTAAGGCAAGGAGAGGAACGTGGATCAGAGCCAGCGTAATGGATTTTTATGGTATCTCGGTCTGATGGCGGTCCTGGTCGGCGTGTACTTTTTCCTTGAGTCCACGTCCTGGGGACGATTCGTCTGGATCGTTTTGAGCCGGCAGCCAGGCACCTGGCATTTATAGAGAGATGGCCCCCCGGGGCAAGCGTCCCGGGGGGAGGAGGATAGGCCTGTGATGAATGAGTTTTATCGGTGGCAGGTGTTTATTACCGGTTTTTTCGTGGCCTTGTTCTTTTTCTTGGTGATCGTCGTCAAGGTTTTTATGATGTCGAGTTGGCGGGCGTGGCAAAAGAGTCCGGACCTGCGTAAGAGCATCGAACTCCCCAAATATCAGCTGCTGGAAACGGAAGCCGAAGACAATTCGGTCTAAAGGGCTATGCCGGCTTTGAGCGGACTGTGGGTATCGGCCCTCGTGGTGGGGCTGATCGGTTCTGGAACCCATTGCATCGGGATGTGCGGCGGCATTATGGGGGCGCTCGCGGCCAATATCCGCAAGGATCAGGCGCGCGTGTGGCCCTTTCTTTTCGCCTACAATATTGGACGGATTGTAAGCTATGCCCTAGCCGGTGCCGTGCTCGGCGGCTTTGGCCATCGTTTGATGGCAGCGGTTCCCGGACCAGGGGTGGCCGCGGTCGGTGATCGCATTGCCGCCTTGTTTATGGTGGCGTTGGGCTTATTTCTCGGCGGATGGTGGCGGGCTCTTGGACGACTTGAGACCTGGGGCGGGCATGCGTTCGCCTACCTGCGACCCTTGGGTCAGCGCTTTCTTCCGGTCACAAATCTCAGGCAGGCCTTAGGCTTGGGCCTGGTCTGGGGATTTTTGCCTTGTGGCTTGGTCTATTCAGTTCTGGCCTGGGCGCTTGTGAGCGGCTCGGCGGTTCGCGGGGCGGGGCTCATGGCGATTTTTGGGCTCGCCACATGGCCCGGCCTACTGGCCTTGGGAAGCGCGCGTCGGTTCAGCGCGTGGGTCCGGCGGCCGTCCGTGCGTAAGGCCTTGGCGGCGCTTATCGTGGGCTATGGTCTAGTCAGTCTCATAAGCCCTTTGGCATAAAGACCTTATGGCCGCAGAGTTGAAGGAGCGGGCGAACGAGTGTTTCCACTGTGGACTTCCCTGTCCGCCGCACGATAAGTGGCGCCTGGAGGCCCTGGGAGTCGAGCGAAGTTTTTGTTGTCCGGGCTGCTATGAGGTGGCGCGCGCGATCTTAGGCAGTGGGCTTTCGGAATACTATACCTTACGCACCGAACGGGGTTCTGGTGTGCAAGACGCGGTTCCGGAATTTCTCAAAAAGGCCGATCTCTATGACCATCCGGCGATTCAGGAGGGACTAGTCGCCGATAGGGCGGATGGCGATAAAGAGGTATCCTTGCTCTTGGAAGGGATACGGTGCGCGGCTTGCGTGTGGCTAAACGAACGTCATATTGCCGACCTTCCCGGCGTCAAGAGCGTCAAGATCAACTATACGACCCAGCGCGCCTTTGTGCGTTGGGACGACATGCGTATTCATCTCAGCGATATCTTGAAGGCGGTTGGGGAGATCGGCTACATCGCACACCCCTACCAAGCCGGGGTCGTGCAGAAGGTCTTTGATCGCCAACGCCGCGATCTCCTCCATCGGTTCGTCATCGCTGCCTCCTTTGGGATGCAGGTCATGATGCTGGCGCTGGCTTTGTATTTGGGGCCGTCTTGGGGGATGTCTCACGGACTCTTTCTCGTCTTCGAATGGCTGTCAGCTGCTCTTGCGACTCCCATTGTCACCTACGCCGCTGTCCCGTTTTTTCGCGGGGCGTGGCGCGACTTAAAGCAAGGTCGGACCGGGATGGATCTTCCGGTAGCGCTCGGGATTGCGATTGCTTTTACCGTGAGCCTGTTTGACCTCATCCGCGGGCGGGGGAGTGTCTATTTCGATTCGGTATCGATGTTCGCCGCCTTTTTGCTGCTCTCGCGGCTTTTCGAAGATATGGCCCGAGCGCGTACCGCGCGCTCGGCGCAACTTCTGACCCACGCCTTACCGCAGGATGCCGTACGTCTTGACGTTGGGGATTCCGAGGAACGCGTTCCAGTGTCCTTGCTCGCGGTCGGCGACCGCTTGCTGATTCGCAGCGGCGAGCGCATACCGGCGGATGGCGTCGTAACGGACGGGGCCTCGTCGGTGGACGAGTCGATCTTGACGGGTGAGGCTCGTCCGGTCCTCAAAAGGGTCGGAGAATCGGTAATCGCCGGCAGCGTCAATATGGAGAGCGCGCTCGTGGTCTTAGTGCAGCGTGTGGGTCGCGAGACGGTTCTCTCGACTATTGAAGGACTGCTCGAACGCGCGCAGCGGGACAAGCCGCGGCTGACGGCTCTTGCCGAACGGGCCTCGGCGTGGTTTGTCGGGAGCTTGCTGGTCTTGGCGACCGCGACTGCGGCGACCTGGGCCTTCGTAAATCCGGCTCATATCATTCCGGCGACGCTTGCGGTCCTTGTCATCGCTTGTCCGTGCGCCTTGTCGCTTGCGATACCGACAGCCTTGACCGCGGCGACCGGTGCGCTTATGAGGCGCGGGCTTGTTGTGACTCGAAGCTCGGCGCTTGAGCTTTTGGCGCGCGCCCAGGTGATTGTCTTCGATAAAACCGGGACCTTGACTGAGGGGTGTTTGAGTCTTGCGCGCATCGTACCGCGAGGGGATCTTCGCGAAAGTGAGCTTTTGGCGCTGGCCTGCGCCTTGGAGCGCCGATCGGAACACCCGATCGCCCAGGCCTTTCTTGCCGCGCAAGGAGTAGCGACCGGGAACGAGGCCGAGGGGGTGCAGGCGTCGCCGGGAGAGGGTTTGGAGGGCCAAGTCGCTGGACGCCGCTATCGCCTGGGAACGCGCCGTTTTACGGGCGCTCTGGGCGATCCTCTCACGGTTGAAGCGGAAGCGACCGAGGTCTGGCTGTCGGACGAGTGTCGCCCGCTTGGGGTGTTTGTATTCAATGACCGACTACGGCCCGGAGCGGAGGCGCTTCTCCAAAGACTTCGGCGTCAGGGACGGCGCATCGCGCTTTTATCCGGGGACCGTGCGGTGACGGTTGATGCGTTGGCTCGTACATTAGGGATCGACGAGGCTCACGGGGATCTCTTGCCGGAAGATAAGCTCGCCTGGATCCAAAAACTCTCGGCCTTGGGGGTCGTGGCTATGGTGGGCGACGGGGTCAACGATGCGGCCGCACTCGCCGCGGCGCCGGTTGCGGTCGCCGTGGGGCGGCGCAATGTCTTGGCCGCCGCGAGCGCCGATCTCATTTTGTTGTCCGGACTCACGGGCCTTGCCGAAAGCTTCAGGCTAGTCCACCGTATGCGCTGGGTGGTGCGGGAAAATTTGGCGTGGGCCATCCTTTATAATGTGGTGTCTTTGCCAGCCGCAGCTCTTGGACTTGTTCCTCCTTGGCTTGCGGCTCTTGGTATGTCGGGAAGCTCATTATTGGTTGTGCTGAACGCGTTGCGGCTTTTGGTTTCCGGTCAGGGGGGTCAGGAATGAACCAGTCTTACATGCTCTATCTCATTGTGCCGGCCGTGGCGTTCGTGGTGCTCACGGTTGCCATCGTGATCCGCGGCATTCTCAAGGGAAGCTATGAGGATAATGAACGGGTGGCGTATAAAGTGGTGTCCGATGCTGAGCAAGACGCGCGACGAGAAGGCATAGACGCCCTGGATAACGAGTGAGGCCGCAAAGCGGTTTTTCCTCTGCACATACGGTCACGGTATTTATTCCCGGGTTGACCGGGAGGGATCCCTGGCCGCTTGCCTGGCCACGATCGCTTGCGCGCTTTATCGCCCGGGCCTCCGCCACGACCCGTGCGAGTGAGGGGCTTACCGATCGGACACTCGATCTTTTTGGTTTAGCGAAGAGTACGGGCTTAGCCGCTCTGGCGCGCTTGGGGGAGGGGCAGGCTCCGAGTACGCAGTGGTGGGTGCGGTGTGACCCGGTGCACTTGGCGGTCGACGGGGACCGGCTCTTGCTGGTCGACAACGAAACGATAGGCCTGACGGACGAAGAGGCCAAGCGCCTGAGCGCTGTGGTGACGGAGGTCTTCGCCGAGGAAAATGGGGCGATCGAGGTGCACGCACCGAATCGTTGGTATTTGACCCTGCCAAGGCCTAAGGCTTTGCAGGTCGCGGGTCTGGCCGAGGTGACGGGTCGCAATATCCAAAATCTTTTGCCTGAGGGTGATCAGAGGTATTGGCGGACGCGGTTGAACGAGGTCCAGATGGTGTTACACCAGGCCCTGGTCGGTAGCCATGGTGGCGAGGGCTCCGGGCTTTGTGTCAATAGCGTCTGGTTTTGGGGTCCGGGTCTTGCCCCGGCCGAGGCCCCGGCGCGTTTTGCGCAGGTCTACACCGATGACGTCTTGGTCAAAGGCGCGGCGACTCTCACCCACGCATCCTGGGCACTGACGCCCGCAAGTCCAGAGGGTCTCGCCCCCGAAGGTCCCATCTTGCTCGTCCTGCGTGGTGCCCAAGGCCCGGTTCAGTACGGAGATACCGAGGGCTGGTCGGCCTTTCTGGAGGCTTTGGTCAAAAGCTGGCTTCAGCCACTTGCCAAACGACTCGCCAGCGGTTCCCTCCAGGAACTGATCGTCGTAGGCGATCGCGGGCCCGCCTTTCACCTCACGCGTCGTGATCTTTGGTGCT
>JAJYGP010000008.1 GCA_021785035.1 Pseudomonadota bacterium | reverse complement strand
TCTTCAGAAGGCCCGTCAGAAACTCTTTCACACCATACGCGAACAGGATCTCAAATCCGGCTGAGGGTGGCCTCTTACTCTCCCTCTTCAGACTCATTTAAGGATTGGAAAATACTCGAGGCACCTCGTTCTCAAGGCTCGTTCGGGCCGGGCACCAACAGCCACCCCCAGTCGCCATCCGCTCATGGCATGGCGAAACCTATAGCCTCAAGGCTCGAGCCGACGGCCACGTTCCTGTCTTATACTGGATAGAAAGCGCATAGGTTTCTCGGTAGTTTTAATATGAACGGCACTAGGCCCCTTAGAGGAAGGGCGGTATACTGCGCGCCGATGGCGAATACGAACCCCATGAAACCAAGCGCTCTTTTCCGTGAACGTGCCATCCAACTCGCACGCCACAGCACGCCCTACCGCGACCCTATCGCTAGGGTCAATTGGGAGCGCCTATCGCGCAATGCGTTTTGGTTACCGGAACCGGCGATATCACTGTACGGAACGCCCGAGTACGCCGCGCTGCCGCTCGACATACGCCACGCGCTCTCCCATTACGAATTCGCGCGCTTTCTCGATGCCGGAGTCTGGCTTGAAAGCCTGTTCCTTGAGCGCCTTGCCAAAGCGGCGCATACCAGCCCCATGGAAACACGCGTGTACCATCTCCACGAGTTGCGTGAAGAGGCTGGTCACAGCCTCATGTTTCTTGAATTTTTTGCCCGCAGCGGACTTCGAGACACGATCTTTCTGCAACAATACGACTGGCTTTTGACGCGCTTGGGCCGACAATTGCCCTTTCACTCCACCCTTTTTTGGGGCGCAATTTTACTGGGTGAAGAGGTGCCGGATCGTTTGAATCGCTATATTCGCCTGCACGCCGAGGGCGTATGTCCAGTGGCGGTCGAGCTCTCTGTCCTGCATAGCACCGACGAGGCGCGCCATATCTCCTACGGGCGAGACATCCTCAAGGCACGGCTGGATGCCTCTGGTTCGACGACACGACGGATTTTTGCCGCCGTTCTTAGTATCCTTTTGAAGCGCTTTGTAACCACGTTCTATTATCCCCCCGAAAGCCTTTATCGCGAGGCGGGCCTGCCTGACGGCCCTTGGGCCGCACGCGCCCGTGCCAATGGAACGAGGCGACTTTTCGTCGCTCATTGCCTTGGTCCCACGGTGACGCGCTTACGCGGCCTCGGGCTTCCTATCAATTGGCCTTAAACACTATTATCCGCTCGTCGTATTTTTGACGACGAGGTCATTACGCACACTCACCACGCCGTGGGTCCTGCGAGCTATCCGCACCGCCTCTCGGACTTGGCTTGCACGATTCACAAAACCACTCAAGATCACATGGCCGCGATAGGTGTCGACCTTGATCTGGAATCCCTGGAGCGCCTGATCTTCCAGTAAGTGGGCCTTGATCTTCGAGGTGATCGCCGAATCACTGAAATACTGGCTCGACGTCTCCTGTGAGCCGGTACTGGCACAACCGACCCCGAGCGCCAGGACAGTTCCGAGAATTGCGCTGAACAAAACCCTCTTCGGGGTCAAAACGCCATCTTTTTTCATCATGGTTGTCGCCCTCTCATTATTGTTGTGGGAAATCCTACTGCGTATTCATGCGTTAAGCGAGTCGATCCATTTCTTAATGTCCTCCCGCGATTCGCCGTACCGTTCCTGGATCTTCCCGATAAGCTTATCGTAGCTTCCCTCAACTTCCACGAGATCGTCATCCGTAAGCTTGGCCCACCGACGCTTAGCCTCGCCCTTCATCTGCGACCACTTCCCTTTCACCTGCTCTTGGTTCATAAATAAGCTCCTTCTTGATGGGAATCAGAGGTTAGCGCACCCGTCCGAACGGCTCTACGACCACAACAGGACGCCGGGCCCGAATCCGGGTTCCCGAGACGGGCCTTCCTCCGCCGTACAATGGGCAAAGATACCGTAACCTTGACTATACGATCGTGCCGGCACCCAGGGGGCCCAGCCGCGATAAGCGAACCATGGCCGCGACTGCCATAGGCGTTATGCGTCGCATAAATCGGCGCGCACTTACGACACGATTATGAAGCGTCACGCATAACCCCCTGCGCTCGACAACGATAGGATCATTGTCGAGCGAAACGCAGGAGGCCGCATCTGACCTTAGGCGGGAAAAGAATGGCTCTGGAATGCCGATACGCGCTGGGACTGTAGAAATTGGGTGACAAACGGCGAGATTGCACGGGGATGGCGGATCTGTTGCTCCGCTACCCCGCGTCCAAGGAACTCCAGAAACCAAACCTGGTGCGCGATCTCCTCGTGGAGGATCGCAAGCGCTATATTGTAGGTACGATGGTCCTTGCCTGAGGTGATTCCACACAGATGCGTGTAGGCCCGCACGGACTCCTCCGCCGACCGCAACAAGACCGGAAGAATCTCAGGCACATCGGCCTCCGCGGGCAGGTTACGTAGCCCACCTAAGGGCCCGAGCTCCCCGGTAAAGGTGGCGGGCAAGCGCCCCCCAAGCTCATAGATCCGAGGAATCAAAACCTCGAAATGGTTACGGTCCTCCTCTCGAGCGTCATCTACTACCCTGCGCAGCAAGTCTCCTTCCACGCCCACGAGATGCATCCGCAACAACGTGTAATAGTAGTAGTTACCTATCTCGCCCAGTGCTCGTTCGACCAACAGATCGACCAAACGCTCAGCATCCACGCCGCTTCGTTCGACAAGCTCCCTTGCTACACACCTAGCCATACTGCCTCCTTCAATGGTTCCGCGGAGCGCTTTCCGGCGCTGCCGTCAGGTAAACCTATTGTCGGACGGATGCGTTCGCTAGGCGATCAGACCTTGGTCTGACTTACGCTATTGGTAGCCCTGAGCCCGGTCACGAGCCAACTCTTCTGCGGACTTCGACGCGGCGGCGACCTTGGCGCTAGCCTCCTCTACGGTATAACGGGCCTTTTCCTTGCTCTGGTCCATGGCATCGGCCATGCGCCGTGTGACGGTACGGGTAGCTTCGCGTGCGGCGCCCACGGCGTTGCGCACCGCGCCCGACACGGTACCCGTCGTATTTTTTGCGTAATCACGGAGCGAGGAGCGGACTTCTCGGCCCGATTTTGGGGCCAACAGGGTCGCTACCACATAGCCCACCGCCATTCCGCCCACAAACATGATCAGTTTGGATCCGGTACTGTCCTGAGACGACGATCTATATTGCGAGCTGCCTTCCATGCACACCTCCTAGTAGGGACAATGTATCTGCGGCTTTAAGCCGCATCGCGCGAGCTACGGCCCACAAGGTAGTAGACGATCATTCCCACAACCGGGAAAATGAGCACCACGATAATCCATATCACCTTGTGGCTTACGCTAGCGGACCCCAGCAGAACGCTGATGATAGCGATGATATCGAGAATGACGACGATCGTTCCAAGCAGCGAGTATGAGCCCATAGTTCCCACCCCTTTTTACTCTGCCTGAGTATTCGAGTCCGTTTTTTGCTCTGCCTGAGCATCTAAGTCAGTTTACCAGTCAAGCCCCTACCCGCCATCGACCTCAGGACCGATATCAGGTAGGGAAAATGTAATGGAAAAACTCAGTTCGACTAGAAACGCCACACTTTTCGTAAATAGTGCTAATGTGCTGCTTTAGGGTTTTCTCGGAATTGCCTGTTAATCTCGCCATTTCCTGAGTTGATAGGCCTTTGAGAAGTAGTCGCGCTACCTCACACTCCTTATTCGTCAATGTCGCTTGATTCAAGGCCCGCTCACGAGCCCCAATAAGACCTTTGGGTTCCTGCCACAGGCGCTCCAGAACCCGCTTTAAGTCGCTACTGGAAAACGGTTTCTCTAAAAGGTAGGCAGCGCCGTGATTCAGAGCCTCCTTGACTCGGGTCTGATCGGCAAAGGCGCTGATCACAACCACCGGCATCGGCATTCCTGCCTGCTCAATCTTGCGCAACAACTCAAGCCCGTCGGGCTTGCCCGTATCGAGCATGATGTCGGTTATGACCGCATCATATGAGGCGTCTTTCCAGGCCACCAGAGCCTCCTCAAAGGTCGACACCCATCGGCAGGCCATACCCAAGGTCTGCAAGGATTGACTCAGGGCTTGCCCCGCTACACTTTCATCCTCGATTAAAAGAATTTGCCGAGTGCGACGCATCGCTCCCGTCTCCCGTCGCCGTGACTCCTGCACCCCTACAGACATACTTGCTTTCTCTAATCGTGCCGTCATCGCATCCCCTTTGCTTTTATTATGCTACCTATATGTTTGCCTAATCTGGCTATTTGTATCTACTGCACGGCACCCCGAACGGGTACCGCAATACGCCCTTTCTTGCTCTTTGCCGCCAAAAGCTTCGCATCCGCTGCGCGCCGTAAAAGCTCAGCAGATGTCGTGGGATAGGTCGATATGCTATAAGAAAAGCGCATCGGCCATAGCGACATCGTCGCCTGGGCCACGTCTTTTACCAAGCGCATAGCAAGATCGTCCGCTAATCGCTCGCTAATTTCCGGGAGAATCATGGCAAACTCGTCGCCCCCGATGCGACACGAGATATCGACGCCCTTGCGTGCGCGTTCCGCCAATACCTTGGCGGTCCGGCGCAGTATCTCGTCGCCCCCGGAAAGCCCCAGGTGCGTATTGGCTTCTTTAAAATCATCCAAATCAATTAACAACAAAGACACGTCGCGACGGTAGCGTTCGGCACGCGCAAGCTCCCTATTGAGTGCCACATCGAAATTCCGCCGATTCCCTATGCCTGTCAAGGGATCATGCTCGGCGAGCCACGCCACGCGCGCATATTCCGCCCCGTTACGAAGAGTCAAAGCCAATATCCGGCCACAGGCCTGAGCGAAGTGCCGCTCCCAAGGCGAGAAGGTCTCACCAGCCCCATCCCGAACAAAGTCCAGTCGCCCGACACAGACGTAATCCACGGCAAGTGGGATAGTCAACGCCACCACACCCCTATCGGGGTGTGCATGGCTTTTCCTCAGATAGGGGAGCTGAGAAATCTCGTCCGCGGACTGCGCATGGATGATGTCGAGGTCGCACAGACTGAGCTCTGGCGACCGTTTGAATGCGCAGGTTTCAACGGTTGCGACCGAACCAGGTCGAGACCAGCGCGCCCGCACATCCATAACATCGTTCTCAAGCTTTAACACTACGACATGTTCTGCAGGAATGAGCTCGGCCATGGCCACAAGGGTAGCGGGAAGAACCTCGTCCAGATCCAGGGACTTTCCAGCAAGATAAGCAATTTGCATGAGCCAATCAAACCCCGTTCCCCCGGCATTTCCACGGCTCTCATCCGGACCCATCTTGCTAGTATCCATTTAATAGCAGGGCCCATTGTACAAACGCCGACGATTCTCATTATCAGACGTAGGTCGGACAGGAGCTCTTAATTTCTAGATAAGTTGAAAATTTCTAGGGGCTTTTCTTATCGAGCGTACTTCGCACTTTATCAATGAGGGCTCCTACGCCAAACGGTTTCGACAGATATCCGGCAAACCGAGATCCGCTGGTTTTCTTCTGCGCGCTCCCTTCATCGTAGCCACAGCACAATAAAACCGGGATGCGCCCGTCTAAGGCCTGCATCTCCTTGAATGCGTCCTCCCCGCCCTTTCTTGGCATCGAGAGATCAAGAATGACGAGGTCGAGGCTCGCCATGTTTTCCCGAAATATCCGCACAGCCTCTACACCGTCGGGAGCGACCAGCACGCGGTAACCGAGCGGTTCCAGGGCGCGTTGAGAAAGCGAACGCAACATTTCCTCGTCGTCCACAAACAAGATCGTTTGATGTTTAACCGGAGCTCGGAGACGGACCTCCGGCAGCCTACGCCGTTCGCGTTCAGGCGCCGCCGGAAGCACTACGCGAACCGTTGTGCCTTTGCCCGGTTCCGTATCAATATCTATGCCGCCTCTATAAGCCTTGATTATGCTCAAGACGACACTCAAACCGACTCCGCGGGCGCCCTCCTTGGTGGTAAAAAACGGTTCAAAAATACGCTCCTTAACGACTGCATCCATGCCTCGACCGGTATCGGTCACCTCGAACACAGCATGCACCCCTATTTGGGGCCAGCCATAGGCAAACTTCCGTCTATCCTCGTCCCTTATGTCTATGCAATCAGTAGTAATCGACAAAGTCCCCCCGGAATCCGCCATGGCTTCGCTCGCGTTTAAGCACAAATTCAACATAATCTGTTGAATCTCCGCCGGATCGGCCTCGATTGGCGGCACATCGGGGCGCAGCGCCTTGCGCACGACAATGGATTTTTCCATCTGCGAGCGAAGAATGACCAACATGGTCGTTACCATGATATTGAGGTAGACCACATCCAAGGAGTTCTTCCCAGGACCGGCGAAATCAAGGAGCTCACGATTGAGCTCCGCGGCTCGCTGTGACGCTTGAATAATAGTCTCTATATCCGCGAGTACGGCGTGACCAGCCGGCAAAGCCATACGGGCAAGCTCAGCGCTCCCTACTATGCCAGTCAAAATATTATTAAAATCGTGGGCAATACCAGCAGCCAAAACCGCCGTATTTTCATGTTTTCGGGATTTTATAACCAACTCCCGTAAACGCTGGGCGCTATCTTCTGACTCATGGCGGCGCGTCACGTCCCGGGACACAGCGATCCAATAGTCGGGGTTAGACAAGGGGGTCGCTGAAAAATCCGTCCAGATCATTTCTCCATCGGGTCGATAATCGATAAGTTCCGCGCGCACTGGATGACCGGCTTTCATCTCGTGTCGGATCTCGTCTATCCGGCGTGTATCGGTACGGGGCCCTGGTGTCAGGCAAAGAAGTCGGTCTCCGCCGCCTGTCGTGTTATATCCCATGCGCCGAGCGCAGGCCGGATTGCGGTATAGGATGTCGTAACTGTCAGCCGAACGCACGCGGGCTATGAGAAGAGACTCCTCCATATAGGAAAGCGCCTCCGTCAGGAGGTCCTTATCCGTCTGCGCCACTACTAGCCCACGCAATCGCGCAGCCAGGCGCTGCTCGTCCCTACTCTCCAGGTAATCAAGGGCGCCCCAACGGATCGCCTGAGTCGCCTTATTAGGGACCAGTTCCTCACACAGCACCAAAACGGGGCGTAGGCCCATAATGACCGGCCCGTCACTCAGCTGCGCAAAAACTGCCGCGCTCACGACGATGGCATCGAGGGTGACGTCCTGCAATCGACTACGCAGGGCAGCCGACCATCTCGCATCTTGGATATCGATCGCGAGTTCCTCGGTCTGACAAACGTGCGAAATGGATGCAACATCCACGTCCACGCAGAGCAGAGACAGGGTCCCTTTAAGAGTTGTCATGCGGCGTACTGGCCTTCATTGATCTAAGGAAACGGGTTGTGGAACTCTTTAGGCCGCCTGAAACCGAAGCACGAAACGGGTACCGGCAGCACTTGTATGCCCCAGTGTGAGCTGGGCCCCTGCGGCGCTCGCGAGAGCGTGTGCAATAGCGAGTCCGAGTCCCATTCCACTTGTCCGACTTGTCGTCAATGGCTCGAAAAGTCGTGCGCGGACCTCGTCGGGCAAACCTGGACCGCTGTCTTCTACCCACATTTCAATGTGCTCCCCGCTGCGCTGGACCTGAATCCAAAGACTCCGACCGACGACTGCGGGCTGTTCCGCCAAGATATGGAGCGAATTGAGGATCAGGTGATCAATCGCCTGCACCAAGAATTTGGGGTCGGCCACAACCGTGGTATCTTCCGCCTGATCAACAACAAGATTCACGTGCGACTGGCGCGCCAGGGGTTTCACCATTTCCGACACTTCGCCGAGAATCGAAGCCAGACTGATCGGGTGGCGACAAATTTCTCCCGAGAACTCCGAAATCTGCGCTACAACCCGTCGCAGCCGGACATTAATACGATCAAGCTGCTCCAATATCTGCTGACGGATCTGCTCGACATTGGCTTCTGGGCGCTCCAGACATTCGACTAGGAGATGGATATTATGGAGGGGGTTACGAACATCGTGTAAAACCGCAGAAAGGCTGATCCAGAGGGCCTGATTGCGCTCTACGCTCATAAGCCGCTGGCGAAACCCTTCGGAGGTGACCAGGGCCTGGGTGAGCTTAGCGCGGGCCCGCCACCACGCAGTCACCGCGCCCACAGCGCCCCCTAGGAGCGCTGGTGCCGCTAATAAAAGTAAGACGGTCTGGTGTACGGAAAAAAACGTGTTGGCTAGCCAGTAGCGGTAGCCTAGGTAACCGCCTAGGAGACCCAAAGAGACGCCGCCTAAGGTATAGATCGCGCCGCCTAGGTCCTGAGAAAGACCCTCTTGTTCCGGGCCTTTGGCCCGCAAATAAACGAGGCTCGCACGTCCTTTTACGCGTTTCGTCCGCCATGGCAACTGTTTCGGCAGATCCTTGAGGCGTCCGGCAATACTTTTGTCCGGATAACTTCCTGTCATGTACCCCGTCCTCTTCGCAGTCATTGCGAAGCCAGTGCCCGACACAATCCAAAGGCTCTACTACCGGGTACTGTCCCTTAGTGACAGTACCCCAAACCGGTGTCAATTCCTAAAGCTGGCGGAGAGGGTGGGATTCGAACCCACGTGGGGCAATGCCCCCAACAGATTTCGAGTCTGCGCCGGTATGACCGCTTCGGTACCTCTCCCCAAGCCATTAAGCTTACTTGGAGTCGCCAAGAAAGAATAGAGGGGGTATGATCGCAGCCATCGTCTATTGCAGGGACCGAATGATGGGGACATGTCCCTCGCCGCTCTTATGGACCATAGGCCCGTAAAACTGAAAGGTGCTGTGACTCTTTTGGCGGCAGTATGCCTTAGCGCCTGCTCGTCACACCACAACCCTCCAAAGCTTGTCCGCCTCCCGCAGCAAAAGCACGATGAGCTGGTCGTGCTGACCCGTAACGGGCCCACGACCTACTATCAAGGAGCCCAAGGACCGGCCGGCATCGAATACGACATGGCTCGAGATTTCGCCGACTATCTCGGTCTACGGCTCAAAATCCGCGTCATACCTCATGAGCGCGGCCTCATGAAGGCTCTCGTGGCTGGCGACGGGGACCTCGTGGCCGGACTCACCATCACCAAGGCCCGGCAAAAAGAGGCCCGTTTCGGCCCCCCTTACGACGTCATTCACGAGCAGCTGATCTACCGTTCGGGCACGCGCGCACCGCGGAGCCTGAAAGACCTTATAGGGCACCAGATCGAGGTGGTCGCTGGCTCCAGCGCCGAGTCCCGATTAGCCTCTTTGAGGCGAGTCCTCCCCGGCCTCAGCTGGACCGACGCCGCCCATATGCAAACAGATGAACTCCTGTTTCTGGTCTGGCAAGGCCTGCTTCGATTCACGATAGCCGACTCCAATGTCGTGGCCGTGAACCGGCGTTACTACCCGGCGCTGCATGTGGCCTTTAATATAGGCGCCCCAGAAGAACTCGCCTGGGCATTTCCCAAGAACCGCGAAAATAAGCTCTATCGAGCCGCTTTCAGTTTTTTTGAGGAACTACGCAAATCGGGACAGTTGGCCGATCTCATTACCCGCTACTACGGGGTCACCCGCTTAAATTATGTACATATTAGTACCTACCTCCAAAAGGTACGCGATACCTTGCCGACCTACGCTCCCCTGTTTCGGGCCGCCGGGGTCCGCTATCGCATCCCTTGGCGGCTGCTGGCGGCAATCGCCTATCAGGAATCCATGTGGGAGCCTGATGCTGAGTCCCCGACCGGGGTGCAAGGCCTCATGATGCTGACGAACGACACCTGCTTGTCTCTCGGGGTCACGGATCGTCTCAATCCCAGACAGAGCATTGACGGGGGGGCGCGCTATTTACGCAGCCTGCTCGATACCCTGCCGGCGGCCATTCCCGAGCCCGACCGCACCTGGATGGCGCTCGCCGCTTATAATATCGGCCTAAACCACCTACAGGACGCCCGGTGGCTGACAAAAGAACAGGGCGCCAATCCGGATCGCTGGGCCGACGTGGAACAACGCCTGCCACTCCTTGAAGATCCGTGGTGGTTCCGCAAAACCCATTTCGGATATGCGGCCGGCTATGTCGCGGTCCAGTATGTGAATCGTATCCGGGTTTACTACCGCATCCTGCGGCATCTCCGCCAAACGACGACCAGTAGCCGTTCGCTCCTCTTTCAGTTGAGCGACCCCACCATTTAGGCGTCCTTCTATCTTCGCGCACGGAAAAACTCTCGCAGGACCCACTCGCACTCGGCGGCTAAAACTCCCCCGACAACCGTGATTTGATGATTAAAGCGGGGCTCGCGCGCAAGATCGAACGCCGATCCAGCGGCTCCTACGCGCGGATCAGGGGCGCCAAACACCAGTCGCGCAATGCGTGCTTGAACGAGGGCCGCAGCGCACATGGCGCAGGGTTCCAGCGTGACATAGAGCGTGCAACCGAGAAGCCGGTAATTCTGCAAACGATCACCGCCTCGGCGAAGCGCCAAGATCTCGGCGTGAGCCGTCGCATCATGCAGCTGAATCGGGCTATTATAGGCCTCCGCTATTGGTTCCCCGGATGAGACAAGAATCGCTCCGACCGGCACCTCCCCCACCTCTGCCCCGCGCTGTGCGAGCGCCAGGGCCGCCGCCATCCAGCGTTCGTCTTCGGTCATGATCGCCCCCTCTTCCTCCCGCCATGCGCTGCAGGCTTATCGCCCGATGAGTCGCTCATGCTAGACTCCACGCCCTTGCTTTTGTAGTCCTTAAATTCGCCCCCACCGGAAACCGGGGCGTTCTCGCCGCAGCACATGATGCCGTAGGGCTTTTCTCCCAGTCCGAGAAGCCTTGAGAGTAAGGCTTGAGGATCACAACGCCCCAACCCTGCGGAACCCAGCCAAGCCCTTGAGATCCGTATCGAAACACTACTCAGTGGTACGCTCAAGCTTATGGACACACTGTATAGGAAAGCCCCGCACGATCTCGTCGGGTTTGCCTCAGGGGCCGAACCTTCCTACCCTTGGCGCTGCGGCCCTGGGTACTGCGTCACCTTCCCTAGGCCATTTGATAACCGCCCTCATTCTGAGTCGCTTCGAGAAATCCCGCAGGCCACCAGGGCTGGCTTCTGTCTGGAAGGCGTTGCCTTCCAGGTCCATGTTGAGCCACCCGCTAGCAGGAAGAAATTCAGCGACCGCTGGGGCAACATCGGCCGTGGGAGGCGAGACAACCGCCGTTTACAACAACGGCCGGGAAAGTCTGCGGGGCTCGCGTGCTATACTTTTTTGCCATACGACTTGTTACGCTATTCTCAATGAGCCTGTTTCGTGATCTTGCGATAGTTATCCCATTCGCGTTTTGGCCTGTCGATTCTTCTTTTGCTGCGCTCACGACACCCATTACGCGCCTCGTGACTTTGGATCGTTCAGCGATCGCCGGAAATCGGCATGCGGCCCACGAACTACGACTTCTCGCGCGCGCCGGAAACCCGGACGCGGAAAACATTCTCGGTAATCTCTATCTGAACGGCCAAGGTTTCTCGCAAAACTATACTAAAGCGGACTACTGGTACAAAAAGGCTGCGGCACAAGGAAATGCCTATGCAGAAACCACTCTTGGCCACATATACAACATCACCGGCCGGCTGGTCAAAGCCAACTACATCAAAGCCGTTTACTGGTTCCGCAAGGCCGCGGCACAAGGAAACGCCGAGGCGGAATTCCGCCTCGGCTCCAACTACCTCGCTGGCCTAGGCGTCAAGAAAAGCGCTACCAAGGCCGCCGCTTGGTGGCGGAAAGCGGCAGCTCAAGGATACTCCGCCGCAGAGTACTATCTTGGCGGTCTCTATCTCACGGGAAAAGGTACTTCACAGGACTACGAAAAAGCCGCGTTCTGGTACCGGAAGGCCGCGGAACAAGGAAACCGCCACGCAGAACTTGACATCGGGGTACGCTACCTAAGCGGCCAAGGCGTTCGGCAAAGTTATACCAAAGCGGCCGCTTGGTGGCGAAAAGCGGCCGCTCAAGGAAGCCCTGCTGCGGAAATGATGCTTGCGTTACTCCACGCCCTCGGCCAGGGCGTTCCAAAAAACTTTGTCAAAGCCGCTTACTGGTATCGGAAGGCCGCGGCGCACGGCTATGCCGGTGCGGAGAACAATCTGGGTCTTCTCTACGCTACTGGCCGTGGTGTCGCGCAGAACGACACCACGGCTATCGCTTGGTGGCAAAAAGCTGCAGCACAAGGGTACGTGATTGCAGAGGCCAATCTTGGCATGTTCTACGTTTTGGGGCGCGGTGTTCCGCAAGACTACATCTCAGGGCTTAAGTGGCTGATTCTGGCTAAGGAGAGCGGATTAAGATCTGCAGCCAAAGCCATACGTGAAGTGGAGCATATCGCCACCACGGCACAGGTGGCCCGTGCGAAGACCCTAGCCAACGAGTGGTGGATGACACATCATGACAAGCATTGAATAGAGCGCGCCTAGCTCACTTACATCAGCATTACATTGTCCAGTTTAGTAACCCAGGAAATACGCCGTGCGGAGAAGTTCGTACCGGGCCGCTTAGTACCTTGATTAGCCACCATGAGTAGTAACCGATTTGGATCGACATAGTTCTACGGAACACCATGGCTGGTGGCACAGGACCTGCGCTTGCACGGCCAATTATTTCGGTTTGTCAAACCGTCAGGAAACCTGCCTTTTGCGTGTCATTAGCCTGCTCGGAGCTGAACTCACATGCGGTTTTTGATCAAAAGAAGAAAAGTTGCGAATGCCCTTATGAGACTGCCCATAGCACACCTCATTTTTGCCAAAATGACCACGCCGTACCTGGTGCGCGACCGCTATTGCGGCACCCGGTCAGGTCTACGCACAGCGTCATAGAGCGCTTGCGCCCATAAACAGGGACATGGGCCATTTATAGGTCGATTATTTAGTAAATACCATATGTTATGTGGTTATTTTCAAGACCATTCTTGTTTATAGCCTTGCCATACGTCTTCCATGGGTACCACTTTGTCGGATCTTTATAGTCGAGCCCGCCCGGAACTCGCTATAAAGAGGACAGTGGGCATCTTACGGTGCCGGGGGGCTAATTATGTCGATAGTCGCACATTATGGAAGCACAGATCCGTGGATTACGGCTACCGCTTGGGTGGTGGCCCTGATCTCTTTGTATCTTGCACGGAATCCCGTACACACCGCGATCACCGTTTTGAGTATCGCGATCAGCCGCCCATTTCGGATCGGCAGCCATTATTTAAGGCGCGGGGCCGAGGATCTACGCCTACGGAACCAGACCGTACTGGTGGCCCAAGGCAAGG
>JAJYGP010000084.1 GCA_021785035.1 Pseudomonadota bacterium | reverse complement strand
CGCGAGCGGCGTAACGGAAAAAGACGCTGAAGCGACTCGTGGCGCCGATTTAGCCTATGACTTCGGAAACCGACATGCGCCCCACAGGCGGGGCTTTTGACCGGAGTTACTGCGGACGCGTCTCCCCTTGATTGGCCAGACTCGACTTGGCACAAAGCCGTTGTGTACCGATCGCTCCATGGCGCAGGGAGCCGCCGCACAGTGCCTTGCCCCTAGCTGTCCGATGGGTCTTGCGTAAGCCTGGTTAATATGGAAGCAGCGGACAATGCGAGCGGGATGCGGCCTACCCAGCGGCCCGACGCTGATACGATAGCGACCGACTGGCGCAGTGTGTCGTCTGTAGAACGTGAAACACCCAATGGCGGGTAACGATCACAGCCTTACCCTACTGCTTTCAACCGATCATTGAAAAGCCAGAGCGGCGGTGGGCAAGGATCGGCTTCGCTTTTCAAACGACCCATGAGCCCTATCCAAAAAAGGGGTTTCCGCTGGGTAGCCAGACCCCGTATTACGTCAGGTCCCCGAGCCTCCTGTTTTCCCGGCCATACTGGGCGCGCCGGACGCCCTTTCAAGAGCCGTGCCGACCGGCGCACTCACGCCAATAGCGGGCCCGGGTCACGCGGCCTTTGCTCAAAATCGAAGGCCTCTCCAAGATCATAAGCATGGGCATCCCGGCGAGTGAGCGGAGCGAGACGGAAACGCGTTTCTATCCACTTTAGAATACTGCTGGTATCTGCCATATGATGGTCGACATGACCCTTGCGGGCGTAAGGACTGATCAAAAACGCGGGGATGCGGGTACCGAGACCATACGCATCCAACTGCGGGGGCGAGACGTGATCCCAGAAACCGCCCCCCTCGTCGTAGGTTATAAAGACCGCGGTGCGATCCCATGCCGGGCTTTTCCCGACCGCTACCAAAAGCTGACGTACCCAGTCCATTCCGCGCTGCGGGGCGCATCCGGCGGGATGCTCGTCGTGGGCCGCCGTCGCTTTCACGAAGGCGACCTGCGGAAGCCGTCCCGATGCCGCATCCTCCAGGAAATCCTCTACTCCGCGCATATGACCGTCCTCAACATACTGCGGCCACCGCGGGTAATACTGAAACGGATTATGGTGTGCTACATACAGTTGACCGCTGTCGATGACCGCCGATCCGTCGCCTGGACCAAAGGCCGTCTTTAGCGCCCAGTCCTTGACGAGGTTCCAGTTTTCGTTATACCACGCCCACGAGACATGGGCCTCGTTCAGCCGTTCTGCGATCGTCGCATAGCTCTGCGCCTGCGGCGGCGGCGAAAGGCGCAAGGCCTTTCGATCGGTACCCGTGGGGCCTTGTACCGGCGGTAGGTCGTTTATCAAAACTCCTTTATGGTCATAAGGCAGATCAAAGAAAGCGTGCTCTTTGCCCGTGGCACGCGGATCATACGGGCTGCGCGCATCCTGGGGCGCCCTGGGATTTTGACAAGACCGTGCCGCCACCAGATACAGGGCGTTGGCGGTCGACCCGCCCGTAGCCGCCTGAAAAAAATGATCGAACAGCACAAACTCGTCAGCCAACCGATGATAAAAGGGAATATCCTGGCGATCGTAGAAACCGAGAACCGGCCCACTTGGACGCCCAAGATCGAACGCCAACCGTTCCGCCGATAACCTGTCCAGCGCGCGCTGCGAAAGATGGGCCTTGTGATTCATGGCCAGGGCCACGAAACGATCCATTTGTCCATTATTCATTTCGGCCGCCATGCGAAAGAACCGGTGCCCTGGGTCCCACGGTACGTTGGCCGAGGCCGGAATATAGGACCCGAGCGGAAAGGGGGCGTTCGGTAGCCGGGCCCCAAAGAAACCAGGGAGCGTGGCCGGAAGCGGTAAGCTTGTATAGGGAATGCCAGCCGGGTTTTTTTGCCACCCCGTCCACCGGGCATCGATTTGCCCGTCCTTATCAAGCAGATTAGCCACCACCGCCTGACGAGGGTGCTTATAGTTACCGAAGTAATGATCGAAGCTTCGATTTTCCTGGAATATCACGATGATATGATCGATCTTATCCGCAGTTTTGGCCATACCGGGACGCAACGCCGCCTGAACTCGCGTCCCGGCCCACAACGGGCTTGCAGCCGCCCAAACCGCGCCCTTGAGGAACTGGCGACGGGACAAAGTATGTTTCATGCAACCTCCTGAATCGATCCATTTCCCCTATCGCTAGGCGAAAAGGGCGGCTTACGTCCAGCTCATGTGCTGTTAGAAACGCAGATCCGCCGACACGTAGTAAGTTCGCGGCGCGCCGGGATATCCTAACGTGGCACCGGCACTATTGCCGCCCAGATAGCCCCCGGCGCTTACGTATTCATACTCATTAAACTGCTTATTTAGCAGATTGAGTATCGAGAAGGTCACGCGCACGGTTTGCAGATGGCCATCGCCATGACCCATGGGGAGGGTGACGCCGAGCCCGGCATTGAGGACATTATAGCCTGGAAGTTTTTGGGTTGATGGGGCGCCCGTATCGTTGTTAAAAATAGACTGCGCACCGGTGAATGTGTCCCACACTTTGGGTTCGTACATCCGGCCACCGTTATAGTAGCGGTAGGAAACACCGGTGCTGAGCGTCTCCCGAGGTATATAGGGCACCGCCAAGCCCGCATACGCGATGCCGCCTGTCGTGTAGCTGACATAATGCGCGCGCTCATAACCGGCGTTGGCGAACACATGCAGATTTTGGATGGGATTATCGTTAAGGGAGAAATTGACACCTTGATAGAGGCTGCTTCCCGTGGCCTCAATGGGGGTGCCATTACTCGTGGTGACACTAATAAACTGATTGTTCAGGGCAAGACGATAGTAATCCAGATTCAAGGCAAAGTGTCGCAATACCGCTCCGTGCCCCACAAGCACATGGACACCGACTGTGGCATTACGACCCTGAGTGGGCGTCAAAACAGAGGATGGAAGTTGCTGGTAAGGACCGCCACCACCGCCCACTTCGGGGTTTTGATAGGCCTCAGCGACCTGCGCATACAACGCAAGGTTGCGCGTCCACTGATAGCGGGCATCCACGGACGGCTCACCTTTTGTGAACGTAGTGGAGCTATTCGGTTGGGTCTCAGGATCATTGGCAATATTAGCTTGCGGAAAATCCGTCGTTGCATGATTGGCGTAGGTCGTTCCGAAATACACAAACCGGACGCCGGGTGTCACGCTCAGGCGATGCGTAATCGCCACCGCGTCCTGGAGAAACCAAGCGCCAAAATTCTGGTAAAAAAGGCCGCTCCGATATTTCGATGGATAGGAATAGGTGTAGGCGATTCCGGAGGGATCCGTAACCTGGGGATTGTAAAAGGCATTGCGTGTGTCATAGACGCTGTACAGATAATAACCACCCGTCGAGACCGTGTTATCAGGCAACCGAAAATCAAAAACGGCTTTATCACCGTAGGTGTTCGTATAGGGGTTATTGTACTCAAACACATTATTGGCGCCCTGAGAAAAATCATTATAGTGATTGTGCAGGCGGTCCCCGTGACGATACCACAAGGTGTTGTGGAAGCTCGTGACCGGCGAAAACACTAAGTTTAAGGGCATATAGAGCAAGTAGGTGTTGTTTTCGACCTGCTTATGCCACACCCCAAAAGGAACGCCGCCGTAATATCCCGACGTGCTTTGGCTATACAAGGGTCCGGGGATAGTGGCGCCGGAGGACGTGAAGCCATTCACGGTCAAACCGGCTATCGGGGCGGTCGGTATAAAACTCGGGCGGTAGGACGTCGAATTCGCGACATAGGCCCCGACTCCCACGTTGCCGTGCGCTAACAGTTTGACTACCTTCGCGTACAGGGCTTGATCATGACTGGGATTGGCGAACCCGTCCTCCTGCGAGCTTATATAGTCATTGGACTGCGTCGCCCCTCCGGCCACGACTGCGGAATAGCCATCTTTCAGGCCGGTACGCATCGCAAAATGGAGGCCTTCGGTGTCGTAGCTTCCAAGCGTGAGGCCGACATCGGCGCTGGGCTTGTTGGTGGGCTGCAAGGGCACGAAGCCTATAGTACCTCCCAGACTGTCGTACCAGCGACTTTGGGGGTTACCAGGGCCATAAATCACATTGATCCCGGAAATCAGACTTAGCTCGGGGATCTCCGGCGTGTCCCAAAGACCGGAGCCCGGATTGTTCATCGGCACCCCATCGAAGGTAATTCCCAGCAAGCCATTCGATGTGAGGCCTTGAAGACCCCCCCATCCTTGTTCTAAGCCGTTTACGCTCACGGCCGCGCGCTGCGCCCCCACAGCACCGGCACTGACCACGCGTACCCCCGGAGATTGCGCCAAGGCCTGCGCGGCCCCGCCCACCGGGCCCGCGGCTTGCAGCTGTTGGTGGTTGATCAACAGCTCAGATTGCGCCGCCTTGAATATTTGTCGCGCGCTCAGCCTGTTGTCAGTCTTTTTCAAGGCCTTGGCCGCGGTTGATCGCCGCGTTTTTGCGCTCACCGTGCCGATATTGACGGTGCCGGAAGCATTCGGCGTCTCGGCGGCATGTGCCACCCCGAAAGCCACGACCATAGCCGCCGACAGCGCCCAGGACAGCCGAGGATAACGATCGGGTTTTTGCTCTGTCGACGTCCTTAACTGCAGTTGCGCACAGACTTTTTTCGCCATAATGAGCCCCCCCTTGGCCATTTGAGATCAATGGGCGACTATTTTTCGATGGTCATATGACAACATGATGACTGCCATGTAATAGGCGTTTTTGTGAGGCACGCTCACCCTGCCTCAGCGCACGTTCTCCGAATGAAGCGCGCGGGCCCGGATGTTCCCATGAGACAAAACGGGGCAGGTCGTGGAGAACGGGAGTGGCTTCGTTGTGGCCACGCGTGGGGGACCCGCGTAATCGATAAGCTTGCGTGCGATTCGCTGGATCACTCGCAAAATCTTGCGATGCAAGCGCGCGTTCGGACGCCCGGGGAAGATTGTGGTGGGGCAGGCGGGCCGATAGGCGACGGCTTTTGCCTAACGCGTAACGTCGAGGTCGTGCTTGAAGCTTTTGCGCGATGGCTCAGGCAATCTACAATCTCGGATCGCCACAATCTTTAGCCAGTTTGGTTGTCTTCTGGGAGTGAGAGGGTGGCGTGCGGTGCGTAGCTTGAGGAGGTGGCTTGGCTTGAGGATGTGGCTTGGCTTGCGCCTATCGCGTAGCGGTAGCCAAGATGGTGTACGGTTTCAATACAATCAGGGGCGCCAGCGGCGCGCAAGATCTTTCGCAAACGCCAGATGCAGGTCATAAGGGTGCTTGGCGTCATAGGCTCAATATCGGCAAGACCGTAACAAAGTCGTTCGGTCGTCAGAAGCTTGCCGGGATTACGAATGAACTCATATAACACGACGAAGTGGCGCCGCGATAAGGCGAGCGACGTTGCGCCGACGCGGGCCCAGGCCGTGAGGGGGTCAAGCCATAGGCCGTTTGGATCGGACTCTGTCTTCGGCGGTTGGCTTATGGAGCTGTTTTTAATTGTTGACAAGACCTCGATCAACGCTTCTGTATTAACGGGTACGGGAAGGTAGAACGTGGCGCCAGCCTTTCTCGCCTCTTTCTCACGCGAGGGTCGACCGACGAACACGATCGGCAAAGCACCTTGGGCGGTGCCAAACGGTTTCGTACTGGCAAGCGTAATCCGATCGCTGATGATCGCGCGCGCCTCGAGGCAGCGCGCGGCTCGATCAGCGTAGCGTAAACACGGAATGCGATGACAAACCCAACCGGCACTTTCGAAAGCGCTTGCGCATGTGGCGGCCAAACGATTTGTCGCACACAACAAAGCAATCGGTTGATCGGATTCATCCCCGAATTTTTTGCGAATAGCCGATACCGCGAGCTTTATTCGGAAAATGGCCGTATGCAGAAAAAACGGTAGTAAGCACATGTCTTCTGTTCCTTTGCGATGATGCTTAAGGTTTAGTGCAGGTCACCCGGTTTTTATGAAACGATCTGGGCGTGCGGGAGTTAGCCGACCGCAACGGCTAGCCACACGGCCGTTCCCGTAAGGCCATCTGTAAGTCACGGGCCAGGACGCCTCTGATGTGGTATGAGGAACACGCCAACGTCCTGGTCACCGATCACTGCCGTCGAACATGCCCGCTTGCGTGCCGACGATCCTGCGCTTTCTCCAAAACCCAAAAGCCTGGGTCATTTAGGGGACCGAGGCCTCTAAAGCACACGGGCTTTGCGCAGGGCGAGTTCACCAGATTACGCGAATCAGGTCATCGCCAACGGCGGATTGAGGAGGATCAGGGCTTTACGCAAGAGCGCCTCAATAGCGGTCCCGGTGTCCGTTCAAACCCACTCGCACCCGAAAGATCACCGCATGGTGCGGCATGCTTTTCGTGAAGGGCGGATAAGACACAGCCCGGACCGCCGCAAGGCTTGCCCGATCTATTAAACCAAAGCCGCTCGAGTGCGCGACACGAACCCACAGCAACCGGCCATTTGGCATAAGTTCGAAACTCACTGTCGTGCGTCCCGACATTCCCAAAGCCATTACTGAACGGGGGACTACGAGACCCGCTTGGATCCGAGTGCGCACCATGACCGCGTAACGGTTGACCGCTTGCGCCGCGCGCGCGGGAGATGGGCGCGGGGGAGGCGGGGGCGTGGGCTTTTGGATCGCCGGAGGCGGACGCTTCACCGGTATCGGCAACGGAACCGGCCGGTGATGAATCACGGGGCGCGGCTCCGGGGGAGGCGGCGGCAGTTTATGTATCGGCCTGGGCGGTACGGGCACGGGGGGCCGAGGAAGCGTGACGAGGTGGGCCACCATCGGTTTGCGTTGCAGACCCTCTATGATTGTATGACCGTGGTCAAATCGCACCAGGACCAAGGCAATAACGGTCTCGATCACGAGCGCCACGAGAAAGGCGCGCGCAAACGGTTGACCGGCACGCGGACCGGGGAACCCGGAAAGTGACAATGGTTCACCGTTCATAGGGGTATGTTCCTCAGGGACGAGCCGCGATGCCGATGCTTGTGATGCCGGCTTTACGCGCGGCATTCATCACCCTGACGAAATCCTGAAAGGGAACACCACGGGCCGCGGCAATGGTCACGACCGGCTTCCGTTTAGCCTGCCCGGCAAGCCACGCCATCAGGGCCTGGGGTGTAACGCGGTGATGGTTCACATCGATCGCGCCGCTTTTGGCCACACCGATCAGGATATGAGGATGCGGTAGGGCCTTTGCAGTACTCGCTTGGGGTAAAGCGAGACCCAGTCCTTGGTCCGGAATCATGCGTAAGGTCAAAATCATAAAAAATACGAGCAAGAAGAACATGACATCGATCATGGGTATGAGCTCGATTCGCCCCTTACGTGTCTCGAAATAACGCATCTTCATCGCTTAATCCAAGAGAGCAGCGGGCATTGGACGGGCCTTAGTGGGCGCATCGGCTTTTGAGGCCGATACTACGGGTGCACCGTCGAGGCGGTTTAAGAGCATCACCTTCACGATATCCAATTGATGGAGCACACCGCGGACCTTGTTGTTAAGGGCATTGAAGGCCAAAAGCCCGGTCATGGCGACAAACAAACCGGAGGCAGTGGCCACCAGAGCATCGGCAATACCGCCTGTGACGGCAGTGGCCTTGTGGCCGGGGACCGATAAGACCGAGAACGCGTGAAACATGCCAATGATCGTACCAAAGAGGCCCAAGAGCGGCGCCAGGGTGACGATGGTGTCCAGCATCCACAAGCGCTTATCGAGCGTTGGGGCCAGTCTAAGAGTCGCCTCATCGAGGCGATTGGCAAGCTGTTCGCCGTTCGTGATCCCGATATGGGCTATGGCGACATCGAGCAAAACCGCTTCCGGCAGATCGGGATGCGAGGCTGCCAAAGCCTTAAGTTGGGCACGCGAGGCCTCTTGACACACACCGAGTCGCTCCACAAGACCATTGCCCTGTAAAAGCGTACGCCGTAGATACCAGAACCGGTCGATAATAACTGCAAGCGCGACCGTCATGATCGCAATCATGAGGTACAAGACGCCGTCGGAGTAATTGGCGAGATGAATCAGGTAATGGATCGTCATGGCTGCCCTCCTAATTGAGACGACAGGATGGGCGTTGCCCATGACACCCCAGTGACACGATAGTGACGATTATGTGACAAGTTGGCCTGGAGCGCGCGACTCGCCCCCTCAAACCCCGTTCACGTCTTATAAACTCGTGCTTTCGATTCGGCATTCGGCGGCGCCCGGCTTTGCGCGCCCACACCCACTTGCTGAGCAAGGCCTTGTGAGATTGTTGTCATGCCTGCGTCATGCCCTCTTTATACAATCTCAGGCGCTTTTTACACCTGACACGATGTTCATAAAAGGGGGTATTCTTATGCGCCAGCCTAATAACCGATCATTGACACCCCGCAAGGCCGCGCCGTTACGGCCTACACGCATAGCCATCGCAGTCGCGCTTGCCTGTGTTCCGGCAGTCCACGCCCAGGCGCTGCATAAGAAAAAGGGCAAGGGTTCGAACGCGACTACGATTAATATCGGCGCGGTATCCGCCTCCTCCACGCCGCTCGATACCCTGACCCACCTTCCTACCCGCAAGCAAGTGTTTAAATCGACACAATCCGTGAAGCTGATCGGGAAGCGGGAAATGGCTGTGGCCGGGCCTGCGGGCGGCGCGGCGCAAGCGCTGGCTGTGGCCCCAGGGATAAATGTGGCGAGCGAAGGCTCCACCGGGGCGCCGCGATCGGCAATCAGCATCAACGGCATGAAGACCGGTTGGGGCAATATTGCCGGTAACGCCAATGATGGCACCGTGATGGTAACCTTCGACGGGGTCCCCATGGTCGACCCCGCCTACGAAGTCTGGCAATCGTCCGAGGTGCCGCAGATGTCCTTCATTCGCGGAATCTCTGTAACCTATGGCCCGGGCTATGCCGTCAACCGTTGGTACGACAATATCGGGGGCGCGATCAACTTCGTTCCGCTGCAACCGGCGAAGAAGGCGAGCGCTACCATCGGGACTTTTGCAGGAAGCTTTGGAACATACGGCGAAAACTTCAACATTCAAACTGGCGACATGGGCGGCGGTTGGTCTGGGGTTCTTGCCGGTGGGGTGACAAAGGCCAATAGTAATTATCTTCACGGATACGGCTTCAATAACCCCTCAAAGGATCATGCCTATTACGCCAAGATCATAAAAAGGTTTCACGGCGGCCACATAAGTTTTGGCGCCTATGATGCCCGCTCAGAGTCCTATAGGCCATTGCCTATCCCGGTCACCCCCAATTCTCAGGTCACCGTCAATGGCGTCAATCCGAATACCGGCGCAGTGAATCCGGGTCCCGAATATAGCCAGCCAACGACCGGGTTTTACACGACTTTGCCGTACTCGGAATACTGGAAACAGAGCATTGTCTCTACCCACCTTCTTTATTCGCGTTTCGTAAATCGTCTTTCCCGTGATGTCACAGTGCACAATTTGCTGTGGTATCGCTACGGGCATCGTGAGCACCTTCATTATGATAATTTCGGATACAACGCCAACGTCCTAGACCAATACTACAGCACGGCCAGCTCGACCTACGGCGACAAAATGGACTTTAACATTCGCCTACCGTCCAATAACGTGTCGGTCGGCGGGTACTGGCTCAATAGCAAGTATTCGTCGTTACTTGAGTTCTACAATCCGTCCCTGCCAGCCCAGTATGCCTACGGTCCCAACGCCGGAAGCGACGCCACCGTCAATGGCCAATCAGTCAATTACAGCTTGGCGCTACCCAGTCATTATCACGACTCCTACCTTTACATGACGGATTTGGCGGCCTTTATTCAGGATGACATCCAGCCTATTCGGGCGCTGCGCATTACTCCGGGTATCCGGATCGTCAGTTTCCAGACCAATTTTGTGAATAACGCGCAAACCATGTTTCCCACAAACGTCAACGACCAAATCGGCACGAATGGCGACGGCACGGGGGGCAATAATCAACCCAATTCATCGACGACCTATAGTGATTTTGAGCCGTCTCTTGGAGTGAGTTGGCAGGCGTCCAAACATATCGCTTTGTATGCCAACTACGCGACCGCCTACAAGGCACCGGCCGGCGCCACGGGGACTTACGCCCACCTTCTGGCGTCATCGTTACAACCCCAGAAGTCGACCCAGTATCAGGTGGGATTAAAGGGCCTCATTCGCAATAATGGCGTATTGCGTCATTCCGCGTTCGGCATCAATTACTACGAATTGAACGACACGAACGAGATTATTCCGATCCCGGTTGTGAGTCATCTTTATAGTCTTTTTGCCTCGGGCTCCTCGAAGTTCAGCGGCGTCAATATGTACTTTGAAGACGCCCCGATTTATACCCTGCATGTCTTTTCCAACATCAGTGTTGAGAAGGCGACCTATACCAACTACACGACGCCCAGCGGCGGGTCCTATGCAGGCCTTCCAGTCTCTAATGTCCCGGCGGAAACGATGAATTTAGGCGCTTACTATAAGATGTACGACGCCGGAGTTCTGTATGCGCCGCGCATTTGGTGGCAATACACGGGTACGCAAAATATTTACAACAACAATACAAACGCCCCGACAACGCAAAAATTGGCTGCGTTTGGGATTTGGAATGCGTCCTTGAGAGTCAGTGTCGCTCATCAAGACATTTTACCGGGCCTGCATCGCGTTTCACTGACTCTTGGTGTCTACAACGTGCTTAACAAGCACTACAACGCCTATGAATATATTAGTAGCGGCGGATACTACGGCGTGGCCGGTCAGACCTTGGCTGAACCGGGGGCTCCGCGATCCTTCGACCTATCACTGGGCGCGAAGTTTTAACGGTGGGGACATCCCGGGTGCGAGCGGAATCGGTTTCTTCACGGCGCAAGGAATGGGGGGTTTGCGCGAAGGGATGCGATACCCGGGTGAGGCAGCCTACGGTGATGCGCTTTTCGCATGGGGTGTTGGGGTGGGGAGCCGTCACGGGCTTTGAAGGGTTCCGCTCACCACGTGGGTAGCCGGGCTGGAGCCACCGGGCGGGCCACCGATGGAGGCAAGCCGCCCCCCAGGGTGGCTTGCCGCGACACGAATCGGCTGTCGTCCCTCTTCGACTCGATCTTGCGTGCTCAGAGCCGGGTCTTAGCTTTGGTAGCGAAGGTGTCGGACTGGGGCGAGTCACCACGCCGCCGGATCTTGACCTACCAGAGCCCTTGCGGCCACCCAGACCTGGTCGCGGGCATGATGGTCGCCACACATTGGCCCCATCAGAAATCTGTTGATCGTCCGAAAGGAGCCCCCAAGTTGGGGGCTAGGCTATGGCATGAACCTAAGTTATGGATTTTATGGTGGGCCCGGAAGGACTTGAACCTTCGACCAGAGGATTATGAGTCCCCTGCTCTAACCAACTGAGCTACAGGCCCGCAAAACGGGGTTACATATCAAGAAAGCTGCGCAAATGCTCAGAACGGCTCGGATGACGCAGCTTGCGTAGGGCCTTCGCCTCAATCTGACGAATACGCTCACGCGTCACGTCGAACTGCTTACCCACCTCTTCCAAGGTATGGTCAGTATTCATACCGATCCCGAAGCGCATACGCAAGACCTTCGCTTCGCGAGGCGTCAGCGTATCCAGTATATCGAGCGTCGCCGCCTTTAAGCCCGCCACCGTAGCGGCATCTGTAGGCGCCATGATACTCGTATCTTCCACGAAATCCCCCAAATGGGAGTCCTCGTCATCACCGATCGGCGTCTCCATGGAGATCGGTTCCTTTGCGATCTTCAGTACCTTACGGATCTTATCCTCAGGCATATCCATGCGCGTGGCCAGCTCCTCAGGCGTCGCCTCGCGCCCCATCTCCTGCAGCATCTGGCGCGAAATACGATTGAGCTTATTAATTGTCTCGATCATGTGTACAGGGATACGAATCGTCCGCGCCTGGTCTGCGATCGACCGCGTAATCGCCTGACGTATCCACCATGTGGCGTACGTCGAAAATTTATAACCGCGCCGATACTCAAACTTATCGACCGCCTTCATGAGGCCGATGTTGCCCTCCTGAATGAGGTCCAAAAACTGCAAGCCGCGATTCGTGTACTTTTTTGCGATAGAGATCACAAGACGCAGATTGGCCTCGACCATCTCCTTCTTGGCCCGTCGCGCCTTCGCCTCGCCGATCGACATCCGGCGATTCACTTCCTTCAAATCGGCAACAGGAAGGCCGGCTTTAACCTCGATCTGACCCAATTTAGACTGGGCAAGACTGATCGCGGGCCAGTGCGATTCGATAACCTCGGCGCTTCCATCGGTCCCCTTGCCGATCTTTTTGACCCAACGCGGGTTCGTCTCGTTGCCCGGGAAGGTCTTCAAAAAGACCTTCCGCGGCATACGGGCCTTGCCCACGCAGATCTCCATAATGATCTTTTCTTGTTCGCGGGCCTCGTCGACCAAGGCGCGGACGTGCTCCACGAGGCGGTTGATCTGCTTGGAGACGAACTTGATCTCCATAAACTCTTCCGCCAACTTCTCCTGATGTTTCGCAACCTCGGGGCTCTTAAACCCTTTCTTTTCGGCAGCCTTGGCAATAGAGGCATGCAGCTTGCGGATCCGCCCGAAACGCTGGAGCGCCTCCTCGCGGTCGGGCCCTACGTCTTCCTCGGCTTCAACGCTATCGCCATCACTCCCCTCATCGTCATCGTCATCGACGGCCGCGAGATCGCGATCGATCTCGGGCGGCGGGGCGTCCAAGGCCTTGGGATCGACAAAGTCCACCACAAGCTCGGTAAGTCGCATCTGGTCTTGCTCGACCAACTCCATCATGCGCAAGACCTCGGCGATCGTGGCCGGGCAGGTCGCAATGGCCTCCGTGCTCTGACGGATTCCGTCCTCAATCCGCTTAGCAAGGTCGATTTCGCCTTCGCGGGTCAACAATTCGACAGTGCCCATTTCGCGCATATACATGCGCACGGGGTCGGTGGTTCGACCGAATTCGCCCTCTACCGCCGATGCCAGCACCTGCTCCGCCTCCTCGACGACCTCCTCATCATCCGGCGTGGCGGCGGGATCGGTTTTCATGAGCAAGGTGTCGGGATCAGGGGCTTGGTCGTAGACCTCAATCCCCATGTCGTTGATCATGTTGATGACGGTCTCTATCTGATCCGCGTCATGCACATCCTCGGGCAGATGATCATTGATGTCCCGATAGGTAAGAAACCCCTGCTCCTTACCTTGGAGGATAAGCTTCTTAAGCTGTAAGCGTTGCGTCTCTTGATCCATTAAGGTCGACCTTCATGCCGGTTCGGTTGGG
>JAJYGP010000013.1 GCA_021785035.1 Pseudomonadota bacterium | reverse complement strand
TATCGTCGGGGGGCACTGCGACCCTGGCGGTGGGGGGAACCGCCACCATTTCCACTTTGAGCGCACAGGGGAATGTCGGGATCACGGCCCAAGCGCTCGACATGCCCGTGGGTAGCACACTCCAGAGCGGCGGCGTGGTCGACGTCGCCACCACGGGCAACATGGTATTGGGGGCTATCACCACCACGGATGCACCCAGCACCCCGACGCCGCTCGTCGATTTGACGGCCGGCGGCGATATCATTACCGATACAAATGGCGTGACGAATATCACGGCCACCGCTGCGGGGAGCGAGCTTTTGCTTGCGGCCGGCACGGGTATCGGCGCTTTGGGAAGCCCGCTGATCGTCGATGTGCCGTGGCTTGACGCCGCTAGCACCGATGGTCCTGTCGTCATCTCGGATCTCATGGGATTCGATTCTCCAGAACTACAGGCCCAGAATGGCCCGCTTGCTGTGACGGCCGATGGTCCCCTGACCGCGACCAGCATCACCGCCGGTGGCGATGCGACCGTCAGTGCGCTGGGAGCCGCAAGTGCGCTGAACGTTGGGACGTTTAGCGCCGATAACGGCACACTGCAGGCTGGCGGCAATATGACGCTCGGAACGGCCACGACTCTCGGCAGTCTTTCCTTGCAGGCCTCTAATATCTACGGAAACACAATTACCGCCGGAGGACTCTTCAGTGCGACGGCTACGGCCCCCGCGGGCGTTATTGACTTACAGCAGATTACGGCCCCCGAGTTGGCCTTGGCGACCCCTGGTAGCTTAACGATCTCGTCTCTTACCGTACAAAATAGCGCTCAGTTTAGCGCCGATAGCATGACGCTTGGGATCCATCACCCCTACGCCAATACCTTGTCTCTCGGCGTGACGGGTTTCGCTAACGGGGTGGCGCGCCGCGTTTCCCTCAACCTCGATTCAGTGGGCCCCGTGGTTTTCAATCGTCTCTTTGCGCGCAACGCTACGATTCGGGCTGCCGCCAATTCAGTGACGATCGCCGACGGCCAAATTACCGATAGTCTCACTCTATGGACGCCGCAACGCAGCCTTTACATGAATAACGTGGATCCCGCTCTGGAAAATTTTGGGATTCAGCTGTATCAGCCAAGCACGTTCTTTACCTTAAGCCAGATCGGCAGCCGCACTCTGACAAGCGCGTATATCACGAATTACGGCTTCGCGGTCAATGGAACGGTCAACGACTATACGGGCGCGCATGATGGCGTCAATGGATTTTTCACCGGCTCAAGCGGCGTCAATAGCGGAGGTTTAGCCACCCTAGGGCTCATCGGTGCGAACTCGGGAATCTTGTGGCGCGATGCGTGGGCACAGCTTACGGCATCGCCGTTATCTCCTCGCCGCGGACCCCGCATGCGGGTTGTGGGTAGCGGTGTTGAGTGGCGTAATCGATGGGGATTTTGATGGTGCGTAATCGTTGTGGTGTGGTTTCCGTTCTGCTGGCTCTGATGGCACCCGTCGCGTATGCTCAAACGGGTGTCCCGCCGACGGTCAGCCCCGGGGCCCTGGGGCATCAGAGTAATGAAATTGCTCACCATTACCTGCGTCGGCATGCCCGGTCTCAGATTTGGGTGCCCGTGATTCATGTCAGCCCGCAGGGTAAGCAGGCGCTTCCGCCCCCTGGCGGCACCCACTTTGTGTTGCGCCAAGTGATTTTTACGCCCTCGCATTTCTTGACCAAGGCCGAGCTTGATGCGGTTATCCGGCCCTATGTGGGCCATTCGGTCGACTTCCGGGATCTCGGTCATATCGCACGGCGCATAGACCGGCTCTATGTCAAAGCGGGTCTCTTGACGGCACGCGCAGTGCTGCCGCCGCAGGTCGTTCGCAAGGGCATCGTCCATGTCGATCTTATCGAGGGTCGGCTTGGTCACGTCACAATATCGGGTAATAGCTACACAAAGGGCCGGACGATCATGCAAAGCCTCGGCCTGCGTCTTGGCGCGGTCGTCGACGTACGGACTCTTCGCGCGGCATTAATTAATTACAATCGTAACAATCCGGATCAGCTGAATGCAGCGCTTCGCCCCGGAGCCAGTTTTGGTTTAACCAATATCGATATTTTGACGCACGAGCCTCCGCGCTATGCTGCGGAAGTATTTGCCGATAATGAAGGGGTGTCGTCGACCGGACGCTATGAGGGTGGTGTCTACCTGGGCGACCGCAGTCTTTTTGGCTATAACGACAGCCTCAGTGTCTACGCGCTTGGTTCCGATGGAAGTACCTATGGGTATCTGGCCTACGACATGCCAGTCACGAATAGTGGTGGCCATGTGGGCGTAAGCTTCGATCGCAGTCAAATCGCGATAGTGCGCGGCCCGTATCAGGCGATCAATATCACCGGGCACTCATGGACCAGTGCCGTCAATTATACGCAACCGCTTTTTAGTAGCTTTCATTGGCAATTGGACGGCGTGGCCTCACTCACGGATACCGAGTCGGTGACTAGCATAGGCGGAGTATCTCTTGGCAGGACCGATGTCCCGGGCGGTTCTTTTGGCGAGAACCTCCAGTACTATGCGCCAAGCACGTCGATAGAATTCGAAAGCGCCCTAGCCTACGACTTGGCAAGCGTTCCGCTGGCCCCCGAGCGTCATCTCGAGATCTTGTCCGGCGAGACTTCGTGGTTGCAGCACCTAGTCGGACCGTGGTCGACACTTGTGCGTATGGGTTGGCAGTGGAGTCCGCAAGCGAACCTCCCTTCCGTCAGCCTCTATCAGCTGGGCGGCGCCGAGAATTTGCGGGGATACGATCAAGGCTTGGTTGCGGGTGACGTCGGGTATACGGTGACGGGCGAGGTCCAACGCACGGTGACGCCATGGCTTACGGCACTGGCCTTTGTTGATCAGGGTTCAGTGTTCTCGCCCCACCCGGCGGCTCTCACGCTCACCGATGTGGGGTTTGGTGCCCAATGGCAATGGCGCTCGTGGTTGTCGGGGTCTTTAAGTGTCGCCTATGCCGACCATGAGGTTGTCCCTAATCAACGACCGTATCAGGTGTTCGCGCGCATTGTGCTCACTCCTGGCGCCTTATTCGAGTAAGGTGTAGAGACCGTGGTCTCGCTTTAGCCGCCGCGCGGGTGAGAGGTCTTATGGCGCCTAAGGCGGCGATAAAGCGTGCGCTCACTGACACCGAGGGCGGCGGCGATGGCGCGCCGGTTTCCCGCGTACTGTTTGATAAGGCTGTCCAGGGAATCGTGCTCAAGTCCGTTCATGGCTCCTGTCGCGAAAGGCCGTGAGAGCCTTGTATCATCTGCAAGCCCCAGATCCGCGGCCCGGATGGTGTTGTCATGACAGAGTGCCGCGGCACGCTGGAGAATGTTGCGCAGTTCGCGCACGTTTCCTGGGAAATCGTGTCGCAGCAGGCGCGCGCGGGCATCTTCGGTAAGCTGGGCGCAAGACCCATTCGCCGCATTGATCCGAGTCAAGAGGGCTTCGGCGAGCAAAAGGATGTCGCTTTGGCGCTCGCGTAGCGCGGGCAAGGATACGGTAATACAGGCGATCCGGTAGTAAAGATCGTCCCGAAAGCGCCCGTCGGCGACTGCATGCCTCAGGCTTCGATTGGTGGCCGTCACCAGACGGACATCGGCATGGAGCGTGTCGCGTCCACCCAGGCGTCGGAAGTTTCCGGTTTCCAGGACTCGTAGAAGTTTGGCTTGTATCGCCAGCGGAATCTCCCCGATCTCGTCTAAAAAAAGCGTTCCATCCTTCGCTGACTCAAACAGCCCAGTCTTCCGTCCACCGCAGCCGGTGAAGGCCCCCGCCTCATGTCCGAACATTTCGCTTTCAAAAAGGTTTTCGGGAAGAGCCGTGCAGTCGATGGCTACGAATGGTCCGCGACAACGACGGCTGTGGTCATGCAGATAACGCGCCGCAAGTTCCTTACCTACGCCACTTTCACCCCAAAGAAGAACCGGCGCACTGCTCGCCGCCGCCTGACTCAGCTGGTCGATTGCCGTTAAAAGCGCCCGCGACCGCCCGACCATGCGCATGTCATCGCAATCCATATTATCGGGCGGCCTCAGGCGTTGGATGGATTCCCCAAGGTACATCTTGCCGTCGGGTAGGATCACCGGATGGCCTTTTATGCCCACATACTCCGGGCGTCCCTGATTATCGAAATGAGTATGAAGTACGCGTTGCGCTGTCCCCTGGGAAAATACCTGAAGATGGGGGCAGTCCTCCCCATGCAAATGACAAGGAGAATCCCGGTGATGGGAAACTGCGTAACAGGGCCGGCCAATCAGCTCGTGTGTCTCGACACCGTAGGCCGTGCGATAGGCATGATTCGCGGCCACAATCCGGTAGTCCTGGTTAATAAGGACGGCGGGGTGATCCTGCATGTCGATCAGCGATTGGAGCGATTGCTCCAAGAGGGGGTCTGGTGTCTCTGACATAACTGACATGACAGCACTGTCAGTACTGTCATGTCAATTCCCCCTCGCGGCGTCAGATTTGTGATTGGGTCAAGGATTAGCCTAGGTTTTATTGAGATGATTTTTGGCACGGCTTTTGCTTTAGGCGCTTGTACTCGTCTTTGTATGAAGCCAGTCGACACTGGCGCTCAAGTATGTGAGGGACCATGGCTCAGAATCTTCGTATTATCATCACATCGGGAACACGGGAAAAGCTCCAAATGGCAGCCATGATAACGGCGGTGGCGGCGGCCGGCGGAACCGAGGTTGCGGTCTTTGTCTCGATGAATGCGCTGCTCTTTTTTCGGCGTGGCAATACCACAGAGCCCAGTAGCGAGGGCGAGGTGGGGCGGATCTTAACGACCAAGAAGGCGCCATCGTTTCTTGATCTTTTTCGGCAGGCGGTCGATCTGGGCTCGGTACATATTTACCCTTGTTCCATGGCCTTGGATGTCCTTGCCGTTGGCCCCCCCGATCTCGTGGCTTATATGGAGGCGCCTATGGGCCTCACTAAATTTTTGAGTGAACTGGACGACAGCCACGTTTTGACATTTTGACAAGTTGAGTGGGGGATCATGAGTGACGCAAAGATCATAGATGCGCGCGGAAGTTTTTGTCCCGGTCCGCTGATGGAGCTTATCGCGGCGATTAAGACGATAGGAATAGGCGAGGACCTTGAGATCCTGTCAACGGATAAGGGGTCGGCGGACGATATCCCGGAGTGGATTAAGAAGGTGGGTCATACCCTTGTCGCAAGCTTTGAAGAGCAAGGTGTCTATCACTTACGAGTCCGAAAGGCCAAATAGACAAAATCGAACGTAAGCGGGAGGTGAGCACATGAGGCGAATTGTTATTGTAGGCGGCGGCACCGGCGGCACCATTCTGGCGAACAACCTTGCACGGCGGCTCCGTCGGGAGATCGAGGCGGGTCAGGTCTTAGTGACCTTGCTTTCGGCGAGCCCGCGCCATATGTATCAGCCGGGCCTTCTATATGTCGCTTTTGGCAAGATGGCGTCCTCCGACCTCTATCGGGACGAAGACGGCTTGCTTGCCCCAGGTATCCAATTTTACGTCGACCCGGTAGAGAGCTTTGACCTTGATCATAACGAGGTCAAGACCAAAAGCGGCGTGACCTACGGCTACGACTATTTGGCCATCTGCACGGGCTCGCGCGCCCTACCGACTTCGGTCCCGGGACTGGCCGAGGCCGGTCACCACGTTTACACGGAAGAGGCCGCCCTGAAGACCTGTAGCGCCCTGAAGGACTTCCCTGGTGGACGTATCGCCATTGTGACCGGCGTGCCTCACAAGTGCCCCATGGTGCCTCTCGAGCTTACGTTTATGATGTACGATTACTTCAAGGATCGGGAGATGTTGGATAAGGTCAGTTTTACCTATACCTACCCGATAGGCCGTATCCACTCCTTGGAAAACGTCGCGAAATGGGCTGCCAAAGAGTTCGATCGCATGGGCGTACATTATGAAACGCTATTCAACGCCAAAGAGGTTGATGGCGCGAAACGCCAAGTGCATAGCGAGGAGGGGACGGTCGTCGATTACGATCTCCTGATTACCGTGCCGCCGCACAAGGGCATGGAGGTCATAGAAAAGAACAAGCTGGGCGCCTCCGGCTGGATCCCCACCCACCGTACGAGCCTCGCGATGGAGGGTCGCGACAACGTGTTCGTGCTAGGCGATACGACAAATATTCCGATCAGCAAGGCCGGTTCCACGACCCATTATGAAGCCGAGGTGCTTGGCGAAAACCTGGCCTCCTTGGCGACCCAAGGGCGGGCTATGCGCGCTTATGAAGGCAAGGTCTTTTGCTTCATAGAAGCTGGAAAAGATCGTGCCACCTATGCCTCTTTCGACTATAAGAGTCCGCCGCAACCGGAGCCTCCAACCCGGGCCATTCACTGGTTTAAGCTCGCTTATAACCGTTTGTATTGGAATAGCGTTCGCGGACTTCTGTAGGAGATATGGCCATGGCCTTAGAAGACGATAGTCGGATTCACGAAACCGCACCCGATGTCGCGGTCACGCGACTTGTTGAAGCGACCCTTGCGACGCTCACGGACGATATGATTGGTCGTTTGAGCGAAGTTGCGAGCGAGGGTTTGACCTGGCTCGATGAGTTACGGCGGGCAGGCGTGCGGGAAGCCATCCCTATCCTGAGTCAAATGCTTGCCTCGGGAGACCTCGCACGCTTAGCGGGACTTGCCCGTGTCCTCGGGGCCGCTGAAGACGCTTTGACGGACGATCTTGTCACGCGCCTATCGGCTCTTGCAAGCGGGGGGATGACTCTGCTCGATGGTTTACATCAGGCCGACATCGACTGTTATCTCAAGCTGTCGAGACGTTTGGTCGAGATTCTGACGCCCAGCGTTATGGAGCGCCTCGCAACAAACCTTCCCGAGATTCTGGACCTCATTGAGGAAGCCCGAAAAACTGGTCTTTTGCAAGACGCTCTGGCCGGACTTAAAAGTGCGCGCGAGGACTTCGCGGCTCTGCCCCGCCCCCAGGGGGGCGTAGCCGGCCTGTGGACCCTTTTGAAGGACGCCAACAATCAACGGACGATCCAAGCCTTGTTGTTCTGCGGTCGCCGTATGTTGACCCCGAAGGGCTGATCTTATCGGCGACTACGCACGATAAACCGTCCGTACATACGGAAATCTTCCGCATGGCCCGGGGTGGGACAGACGTAGTAATATGTGCCCGGCGTCTCAGCTCGGAACCGTACCGAGGCCTCGGCGTAGCGTGCTTGAGTTAACCGCCGCTCAGAGCGTGGCGCAAGCGAGGGGATGCGGGCAAGGGTTTGTGTGTGCGAGATGTCCGGAAACGGTGGGTAGGGCGGACCTTTTGTCGTGATCACGATGCCATGGGCCATGCCCGGGCCATAATCCATGTTGAGCAAAGTCAGGGTAATCTGGCTTCCTTGGTCTACGGAAATCGTCGGGTTGGTGAGTCCGCCGGCCTCAAAGCTCATGTCGTGGTGGTGAGGGGCATTGGCCACGATACGCAGGGTAATAGTCCGACCGCGAAAGCTGACAGTCCGTCCATGAACCCACCCTTCATGGATGGACGCGGTGAGCGTTTGGCGGGCCTTGCTCCATAACAGCTCGTTTTGCCCGCCGACCCCTTGTGTCACGCCGCGGCTTTGTGTCATACCCGCCATGGTCGGCATCTTGGCAAGTGCTATGGGAGCTATGCCGGAGGCGAGGAGGGTGATCAGCGCAGCGACCACAATCGAGCGAAGGGGCATGCTTTGTCTCTTTAATGATGAAGGCTTATGCGCCATCATAGAAACGGCGTTCTTGCGAGTCAACGTGCAGCGGAACCGTAACAGGCGAACATCGGTTGCGAAGAAGTGTCGCGATCCAAGGGTAAATGGCGGACGTAGGCGCTAGCGGTGTCGCAAAAAGCGGACCATGCACAGGAATTTCTATATCATTGCCGCCACTCAGACGTCCGGCCAGAGTGAGACCGAGCCTATGGACCACTTGGTCTGAGAGCAGGGCGCGAAAGGGTCGCAGACCGCCCACCCTATAGATTCGTCGCAGACCGCGTTCGCAAAAAATGTCCGTGAGGACGCGACCAGTCACGGTAGACTCGGTGCCGACTAGGATGGTCTCAATGCCGGCGTTGCCAGCCGACGATACCGAACACCCGTCCTTTTGGGTGGTGATCGCCACGATGGCGCCGGGGTACGCCCCCTTAAGGGCTTCGGCGCGGAAATTGAGCTGCGAACTGACCACAATACAGATCGGATGGCTGTTCAGCCTCTGTGTGCGCCGATAGTTGCGCAGATCCAGGTAGCGTCTATGGGTGGCTGTCATCTTGTTGGATTGGGCACCTAAGGCTATCGATTGAGCGTGGTGCCTGGTCGTCAGTATGGTCGGCTTACACAAGAAGCTCGATGTAGAGCCGCCAGCCGCGGTCGTTGGTGGGGGTTTTGGGGGGTCGTTGTCGTCACATACGGCTATGCGCCTGTTCAGGCTCACGAGAAAGTTTGCGGAGACGAACGGCTCGCTTTACGAGTTGGGAAGATTGTCTGGGTATAGGCCTTCGAGCAATCGTTCCTTTTGCCCGTAAGGGTGAGAGGGGGAAAACGGTCATACTCCCAGCATAGCTTGGAGTCGCCCTGGTGGCCCCCGGCTTAGGCCTGGGACCGAAAAAACTCGGTGGTTTCGGGGCCTGAGAGCGGCCGGCCCACAAGATAACCTTGGGCAAAATCGCAATGCTGGCGTCTAAGAAAGCTCATCTGCTCTTCGGTTTCCACGCCCTCGGCGACTATGTCCAGACCCAGTTCGTGTCCCAAGGTGATAATGGCGCTCGTAATGGCGCCGCCATCGCTATGGTGGCTGAGATCGGACACAAACGATTGATCGATTTTGAGGGCGTTCAAGGGAAAACGCTTGAGGTAGCTCAAAGATGAGTAGCCGGTCCCAAAATCATCAATCGCGAGCCGGATACCCATCTCGCTCAGCGCTTCTAGCATGTCTATGGCCCCCTGGGCGTTCTCCATTAGGACCGATTCGGTCAGCTCAAGTTCCAGAAGTCCTTCGGTGTTGGGGCACGCCTCAAGAATATCGGCCAAAGTTGCGAGCAGGCCTCGATGGCGAAACTGGCGCCCTGAAATGTTGACCGATATTCGCATGTTCTTGAATCCCCCCACTCGCCAGATGTCCATTTGTGCAAGTGCCGTGCGCAAGGCCCACTCCCCTACGGGCACTATCAGGCCGGTCTCCTCCATGAGCGGGATAAAGCCCGCCGGGCTCACTATGGCTCCGTCCGCTTGCTTCCACCGCATGAGCGCTTCTGCGCCTACGATGTGGCCAGTCTTGATGTCCTTTTGCGGTTGATAGAATAGGCGCAACTCGTCGCGTTCAAGCGCCCGGCGCAGGCGACTCTCGAGTGTCAGTCGTTCGAGAGCCCGCGAGTTCATGTCGGTGGTGTAGAACTCGTGGGCATTACCGCCGCGTCGTTTGGCTCTATTGAGGGCGCTTCCTGCGTTGCGGATCAGTGCTTGAGCATCTTGGCCGTTGTCTGGGAACAGACTGACCCCTGTGCTCACTGTCAGAAAAAATTCATGGCCGTCTACGACGAACGGGTCAGCTACCAAAGCTGCGATGTGATCGGCGAACACGCTCACTTCCTGGGCGTCTTGTACGCGTTCCAAAAGCGCCGCGAACCCGTCACCCCCAATCCGCGCTACGAGGGCTTGTTTGCCAAGGATCGTCCGCAGGCGGTGCGAAAATTCCTGCACCACTTGATCACCCACCAGAGGTCCGAACGTGTCGTTTACGCGTCGGAAGCGATCGAGATCGAAGATAAGGATCGCCAGAGGTTGCTGGTTTTGCATGGCCACCCCGACCGCCTGATCAATTTTTTCAGCGAAAAATGTACGGGTCGGCAAGTTTGTAAGCGGGTCATGGTGGGCGAGATACTGGATCCGTTCCTCGGTTGCCAGATGCTCGGTAATGTCTTTGCCGGTCGACACGTAATAGGTGATACTGCCGTGAGTGTCGCGCAGCGGCGTGATGGTGGTCTGCTCGTAGTAGAGCGATCCCCCCTTGCGCCGGTTCGTGAACACCTCCCGGTATACCGACCCCTCGCGAATGGTGTGCCACAAATGGCTGTAAAACGCCCGTGAGTGGCGGCCCGAGCGCAAAATGCGCGGCGTCCGCCCTATCGCTTCGTCTCGGCCGTAACCGGTGGTGGTCTCGAAGGCCTTGTTGACATAGCGTATGATGCCGCGCGTATCGGTAATAAAAACCGAGTCCCCCGATTGCTCGATCGCGATAGAAAACCGTCGTAACTCTTGTTCCGTTCTTTGGCGCTCGGCAATTTCGGCTGAAAGTTCCGCGGTGCGCCGCGAGTGTAGGTAGCGTAAGCGCTCGAGACGAACGCGCCAGCGCTCCCTTTCTAAAGCGCTTGTGATGCTGCAGCCGGCCGCGAGTAAGGTATACCGTATCGGTGGCGTGAGGGCTTCCCAGGTGGCCATAAGGTCGATAAAGCCTATGGTGCGATGGCCATCCAAGAGAGAAATGACGGCACGCGGACCTTGCGTGTGGTGGGTGACGTTTTTGCCCCGCCTTTGATGACGCGTCCGTCCGACCCGCCACAAGTGTTCGGTGCTCGCAACTCCCCCCTGGCGCGAAGCGCTATGGTGTTCGTTATATAAAATCACGGCGACGTCGAGCACGCCCGGGAAGCGTAATAGAGCGGCCTGCGCACGCTGCGCCACGAGGTCTTGTCCTTCAATACCAAGAAGATCAGTGATCAAGGCCGCTAGCGCCAGTATCAGCGCTTGGCTTCGTTCCCGGGCGCGACTGGGCATGGAGCGGCTAGGTGCCCGTCTGTGGGCCTTTACACGGGGATACCGGCCACGCGAGACCACGCAAAGCGCCGCCTCTCTATGGATACCGTTCGGCGAGATACCGATGCGAATGATTCGCGCTTTGGGTTCCCGTAACCACGGCACAAGTTTGCGTCCGCAGTCGCTGGGGTTCACGAGGACGACGATCTGAGGAGTCTCATCCATGCAGTGTCTCCATAGGGCGCGAGTATAGGGAACGTCAGTATCGGAAAACAGTGACATTAAGGGCGGTACGTGCCTGTTGACAGGCAAACAGAACCTTCCTGGCGCTTTTCAGGTGGCGTTCTCAGGAGCTGTGGGGGGCACTAAGCCTGCGTGCTTGCGACGAACAAAGGCGGCGTTGCGAATCCAGTAAGGCTTGCGCCCGGTGGCCGGAAAAGCATCTATACTAGATCATGCATCCGCCGTGCGTCTGGCTATTGGTGACTGGCCCGACGTTCGGGTACCCCGGGGCCTAAAAAAGAGCCCAAAAAAAGGGGGGGCGAGGGCGCAGCAATCTTCAGATGTTTTGCGGCTGAATTTGGGTCCGGACGTCAGAATAAGCGTCGGGATGACGGGCCGGCTCGGAGGGGTTGGTGGCGACAAGAAGTAGAGAGAACGAGATTAACCGTTTGGCGGTGGTCATCGTCGTGGCCGTGGGTCTCGTGGTCGGGCTTTCGGTTTTTTGGGTGATGCGCGGCGTGACCGAAAATCTGCTCCGGCGGAGCCTAGAATCCAATCTGGCCGTTCGTGCCCATGGAGTCGCTCGCGATCTCACGCAAGCGAACCACGAGGTAGAGCTTATAGCAAGCCGCTCGTTCCTGGTGTCTCAGGTCGCGGCCGGGGACCGCGGCCAGCCCGTGTCTCCGCTGTTGACGACCGGCCTGCACTCGCTTTTGCGTTTGGGGTTTTCCGCCATTATTCTGCGGACCCGCCAAGGGACGCCGATCGGGTACGCGGGACGGTTTACGAAACATCCGCAGCGCGTCGTCCGTCTTCATGGCTTCTCCCGGGCGCAACTCCTTTGGACCCCGCGCTTGGGTTTTGTGTTTCAAAGGCGCGTGCTGGTCAGGCAACACGGGCGGCCGATCGGGAAGCTTGCGGCGGAGATCCGCTTGCCGGCGTTCGATTCCCTATTTCGTGCTGTAAAGGCGCTCAACGTATCGGCGAATCTCACCTTGTGCGCCCCCCAGGGACGGCTCATGGCCTGTTTCCCGAACACCGCTCAGCCTCATTACCCGATCCCCATCATGGCCCGATCTTTGGCCGGTCGGGTCCTCCCTATGAGCTATGCTCTGGCCGGCCGCGCGGGTTTTACTGTAAGACAAAACTATCAAAAGCGCCAAGTGGCGGCCGCCTACACGCCCGTAGCCCATCTCGGTTTGGGCATGGTCTTGTCGATGGATATGACCGCGCTCGAGGCCCCCATATGGCAGCGCTTGGGGGTGATTCTCTTTTTGGTGTGCGCGGCTTTGGTGGCCGCCATTTTCGCTCTGCGCTGGCGTTTGGCGCCGCTCGTCGCGGATCTTGTATCTTCGGAGCGCGCGGCTCGTGAGGCGATTCGGTTGTGGCGTGGGAGCGAAGACCATGTGCGCGCCGTCTTACAAAACATCGACGATGGTATTATTACGATCTCCGAGACGGGCCTTGTCGAGACTATAAACCCCGCCGGCGAGCGTCTTTTCGGGTATTCCAAAAACGACATAGTAGGAAAAAATATCTCAATCCTCATGCCCGATTTGCATCGTAGCCACCACGATGGCTATCTGAAGCGTTATCTGGAAACAGGCGTGGCGCGGATTATTGGGAGCGGGCGCGAACTGGTCGCGCGCAGGCGCGATGGCGGCGAGTTTCCGATCGACCTGCGAGTATCCGAGTTTATTTTGGACGGTCAAAGGCGGTTTATCGGGACAATCCGCGATACGAGCGGCCGCAAGGTGATTGAGAACCGAATGCAGCATATGGCGACCCATGATGCCCTGACGAATCTCCCAAATCGCACCCTTATACAGATCAGGATAACACAGCTGATTCGACGCACGGATCGTAGCGGACAGTTTTTTGCTGTGATGTTTGTAGACCTCGATCACTTTAAGGTTGTGAACGACTCGCTTGGTCACGATGTCGGCGATCAGCTCCTTTGTCTTATCGCACGTCGACTGATGGACCTTGTGCGTGCAGAAGATACTGTCGGACGCCTCGGCGGCGATGAATTCATCGTCATCGCGGCAAATCTCGTCGCCCCGCTCGATGCTTCCCTGATCGCCGATAAACTGGTTAAGGCTTTGTCGGCCCCCTATATGGTCGAGGATCGCTCCGTGACCATTGGGGCGAGTATCGGTATCGCCTTGTACCCTCGGGATGGCCGAAGTGTGGACGCTCTGTTAAAACATAGCGATCGAGCGATGTATCAGGCAAAAAGTACGGGACGCAACACCTATTATTGTTCTTCCGAATCCAAGAACGAGATAGGGCGCGACCGATTGGCTTTGGTGAGCGAGCTACACCGGGCTCTTTCCGAAGACCAGTTCGTGTTGTACTACCAACCGCTCGTCCAGTTTCAGGACGGAAAAGTGAAAGAACTTGAGGCGCAGATGCGCTGGCGCCATCCGGTCCACGGACTTATGTTAGCCTCCGAGTTTCTGTCACTGGCTGAGGAGGCGGGCCTTGCCATGCCCCTAGGCGAGTGGATGGTGCGGCAGGTTTGTCGCGATGTGGATGTCTGGGGCAAGCAGGGCCTGACTGTGCCGCGCGTTTTGATAAAACTGTCCGCGTGGCAATTTCGCGACCGGCGTTTTGCGAAGGTGTTGATCACCGTGCTTCGCGAAACCGGTACGGATCCCATACGCCTGGGCGTGGAGATAACCGAAGACCATGTCATGGAAAGCCCCGAGGAGGCGATCGAGATCCTTGCTCGATGGAGTTCGGCGGGCGTCAAGGTGTCGCTTGACGAATTCGGGGTGGGATATTCCAGTGTGAGCTACTTAAAGAGGCTTCCGCTCAATTCTCTGAAGATTGCCTCCTCGTTTATCGGCGACTCTTACACGAACGCGGATGACGGGGCGTGGGTCCGGGTCATTATCGATATGACTCATGAGCTTGGTATTCCGGTGATAGCTTCGGGGGTCGATAGCGAGGGCCAGTACGCCTTCCTTCGTCTCTCTGGTTGTGACGCTTATCAAGGCGAATGGGGCGGACGACCGCTTCCGGCTGTCGATTGTACGGCCTATCTCGCCCCGCCTGCACCACCGTTGGTGGCGGTCCCTTAGCGAACGATGTACGTCGACGGCACCCCTCCGGGCCTGGCGTCTTTGTTGCGCTGGTGCTGGTGCTCCTGTCAGCGCACCAGTCGGTTTTCGAAGGCCTCGCTTCGTTTCGGAATGGTCGTTTTGCGAAATAGCGACTGCTTAAAGGACCGAAAGCCAGAACGCATCAGGGCGATGTCAATACGAAGAAGGGCCGCTTTTTGTGCGGCCGACAGCTCATAGGCCGTTGTTAATGGATGGTCTGGATCTGCGGTTCTTGGTGCTTCAAGCAATAATCGACCTTAACTAAGAAGTAGGAGTCTTCGTCGCTCGGCGAATCCTTTTCGTGCATTGACATGAGGCCTTAAGCATAGTAGCGGCAGGCTATCGGTCGGTCCTCATAGACACTGCAACCATCCGGCGTCAAAAATGTGCACGCCATGGATTCGTCTTTTGTGCGCAGCTTAAGTCCTGCGACGCCGTGACCGTCCATATCGGAAAAGACGGTGTAGCGGAATAACAAAGTCTCTTGAGCTCACCTGAAAACGCGCTTTTAAGTGCAGAACATCATAAGGCGCGATCTGGATGTCGATGTCCTAACAGTACTTCTTAGAGCACGCGATCCTACGACGACAGGAGAACAGGAGGACGCCGTCGGGGTTTAAGGTAACGGGGCCGAATGGGATTTGATGACAAAGAGTTCGAGAGGTCTAAACTCACGGGTTCCTAACGGAATAGGGAAGTGATAGACAAAAACACGGGGCCCGTGCAGGACCCCCCCATCACACACCTGTCCCGCTCGCATGTAAGGCGTTTAGGCGCCGTCGGTTTGGAAGCGGGGTCGACGTGCGGTCGTTTGAAAGCATTCGACTTCTTGGCCTTGCGGCCGTAGATCGATTTCACGAAGCGCCCCCGTTCTTTCCGTCCACGACGTTGAAGTCCATCTGGTAGTAAAAGCCCGGATGGCGCGATTCGTCGCAAAATCGAATAGGCTTCATATGGGCCTCGCCCGCCAGCACGCGATGGTAGTGTTCTCCGGCGCGGGGCACTCGTGAAGGTCCTTCGCGCGCATGTTCAATGCGTCTTTCTTCCGTATCTCACGTTTATTCTCAGCCACATCCAACATCTTGGGCGTGATGTAGTTGGCGCTGCTGTCGATCGCGGTGCTGGAGTTCTTGTGTTGCAGGAAAGTGTGCGCAGGACAATAGATCTCTTCCACCAGCTCGTTCACCTGGGCATCGAGTTCCGGCACGCGGTCCTTATTGTCGAGCGTGGATTTCACCACGCCCTTCGTGGCCAAGGACCTTCGGCATGCGAGCCGGAGGAGAACTTGCGGCCGGAGGCGCCCACGCCATGACCGCCGTGAAGAGGCTCTGTACCAGGGTCATCGAGCGGTAACCCCAATGCCAGTCGTCCGGCGCGCCAAGGTCTTCCGGTCCGCGGACCCAAATGCCCGAGCGACCCGAATGAGAGCCCAAGAGGTAGGATTCGGGCGGCATCACATCAGCTCGGAAAGCCTTTTTTCTCTCGCTCAATGTTCTCGTCGGTCCAAACGCCAGCCTGACCGATACGCATGTCGAGAAAGTCTTCCCAGGCCTCGACTCGAGGTGCTTGATGTCTTTCAGGATCATGGTTTCGGCAAGCTTCGCCAGCATGGTCGGGGTGTCCATGTAGATCGGGCCCCGGCCCTCTTTGATTTCGTGCCGCATCAAGTGGGTGCGCAAGCGGCTGGCAGGTACATGCACAAGATCAGGGGAGGATACTGCTTCAGCATCTTCTTGTTCCGGTCCATATAGATTTCGCCAAAAGCGTTTATGGCTTTAAAGAGCGAGAACCAGGTGAACAGAATCATCGACGTGACGGCCGACATCGTACGGGAGATCGTCGCGGGTAATGCCTATAAGGTCGTTCGTGACCATACGGACAAAGCCGGACAGGGATCCTGGCCGGCTGTGCAAGTATTGGTGGCGGACAAGCCCTGGACCACGGCGCCGGAGTGGTCCAGGGCGGCCTTGTCGACCAATTTCAACTTAAGGCCGGCGCCTTCGATCCAGCGCATGATTGCAAACGCTGCACCGCAGGCCGCCATACCGCCCCCGGTAAAGGAGGATATCGACCGTTTATTCCACGCCCTGTTGGTTACCAAATACCGCTTCTGTTGGCATGCTTCACCTTAGAGCGCCTCTCAGCAAATGTCGGGCCGAGCTATTTGGCCGAATGGCCGCTCAGTTTGACTTCCACCTTTTCGTCGTCTTTGAGGTTCGCGTAATACTCTCGCAGAATAGCCAATACCTCGGGACGGCTAAACTCGGCCGCCACTTCCTGACCCTCCGACAAGGCCTTACGCAGCTTTGTGCCTGAAACAAGCAGGCGGTCCTTCTCCGTATGTGGGCAGGTTCTTGTGGATGCCATGCCGCCACATTTGTAGCACCAGAATGTCCAATCGATCTTTAGGGGCTTGGTCTCCAGTGCGTCCGCGGGGATCTCGTCAAAGATCTTGTGGGCGTCAAAAGGCCCGTAGTAATCACCGACGCCGGCGTGGTCGCGACCTACGATCAGGTGGGAGCAACCGTAGTTCTGGCGGAACAGGGCGTGGAGTAAGGCCTCGCGGGGACCCGCGTAGCGCATATCGAGCGGATACCCCGATTGCACTACGGTGTCCTTCACAAAACCGACCTCGATCAGCTTGGCGATCGCTTTGGAGCGAACTTCCGCCGGTATGTCGCCGGGCTTTAATTTGCCAAGAAGGGAGTGGATCATGACGCCGTCGCAGATCTCGACCGCGATCTTGGCCAGATATTCGTGGGAGCGGTGCATGGGGTTACGGGTTTGAAACGCCGCGACCGTGGACCAGCCCTTGCTTTCAAAGAGCGCGCGGGTCTCGGCGGGCGTCATATAGGTGCCCGCGTACTTGGTCGGGAACTCACCTTGCGAAAGGACTTTGACAGGGCCCGCGAGATTGACTGGCCCTTGTTCCATAACCATCTTGACGCCGGGGTGGGCTTGGTCGGTGGTTTTAAAGACCTGCTGGCATTCATGGGCCTTGTCGATGGTGTACTTTTCAGTCACCTTCATGGTCGCCATGATTTCGTTCGATTCAGGGTCGACAAGCGCCACTTCCGAACCGACCTTCAGTGTGGCGGCGGTCGCCTCGTCGGTCGAAAGCGTGATCGGAATCGGCCAAAAGACCCCGTTTGTGAGGCGCATATCGTCGCACACGCTTCGCCAATCCGCGTGGTTCATAAAGCCGTCGAGAGGCGTAAAGCCGCCGATCCCGAGCATGATGACGTCGCCTGTTTCGCGCGAACTGAGACGCAGGGCCGGCAGGGTCTTGGCTCGCTCCTTCTCGGTGGCGGCGGCCTTCCCCTCTAGCAATAGAGGCTTCAGTGTGGCGCTTCCGTGCGGTTTAACCAGTCTGGACATTATGCATTTTCCTCGGTTATAAGACGGATACTCGGCACGCCCAGCTGGCGGGACTTTATAGAGTCGCTGGGCGTAAAACTCATTAGATTGACCCGAAACACAATAAAATACCCTTTATTTAAGCGAAGACTTAAATTGGGGTGCCAACGGAGCGTCCATTAAAATGGTGGCATTGTGCGGTTTTTTTAGGGGTATAGCAAGCTAGGCCTGGTCTGGGACGGGCGGGATTGCCGTGTGACAAAGGCCCATTCGCGGGCTGACTTTTAAGCGGCCAGGAGCGATTCTTGAGGGCCCCGCGAGGCTTGTGCCTCGGTTGTTAGCCGCCAGGGCCGGTCCCGAGGTGGGACTCGAGGAGCAGTACCGCTTGCTGCCGGAGACGGGCCTCCCCGGGGTTATGGGGAACGGGGGTCTTTTTGAGGGCGCTCAATGCTCGCCGCCAATGGCCGGTGGGCGCAGGGGGCGACTGGCGTTGGGGCGGGGTTACGGACCGCAGGGTCGGGGGCCTTCTCGCCTGGGCGGGCGCGGCAGGCCGGTTCGAACTCCGGATCCCGAGCACGATGAGATGGCTGCGACACCCACCTGGTTTGTGGTCGCTGTATAGCCAGTGACCGTGGGGACCGCGGCACTTGTAGATTGCGGCGGGTGCCATGGGGGCGGCTGTGAGCGCAAGCGCGATCACGATTACCGGAATAAGGCGAGGCACGATCATAGTATGAAACTAAGACGCTGGGGCCGGGGAAGTCAAACGTGAGCCGGGCCATCATACTGGTGACGGTCGCTTTTTTTGCCAATGCCATGGCCGCCATGGCCGGCGGCGGTGTCGGCCTGATTCAGCTCCCGCTGCTGCTGTTTCTTGGCCTCCCTTACGCCCAGGCCCTGGCCACCCATAAGGTCGCGAGCGTGGCCCTGGGTGTGGGGGCTGCGAGCCGCTACCGGCATAGCGGCCTCTTGAGTGGGCGGTTTGCGGGCTTTATGTTGCTGACCGGTATGCCAGGGGTGTTTTTGGGGGCGCTCGGGATCCTGGCCACACCTCCGCACATGGCGCGGCTTGCCTTGGGCCTCTTGACCACCGCGCTCGGGTTCTACTCGCTGTGGTCCCACGACCTGGGCCAAGTGGCGCGCCCCCATAACCGGGATCTGCGCGGTTTTGCGCTGGGTGGCCTGGGCCTCTTTGTCATCGGGCTTCTCAACGGGTCGATTACGTCCGGAACGGGTCTCTTCTGCACCCTCTGGCTCGTGCGTTGGTTTGGTTTCGACTACAAGGCGGCGGTGGCCTACACCCTGATCTTGGTAGGCCTTGTTTGGAATGCCACGGGTGCTGCCACGCTTGGGTCCTTCGGCGATATTCGGTGGACGTGGTTGCCCTGGCTGCTCGTCGGCGCCGTGACCGGAAGCTACACTGGCGCCCACTGGGGCCTCGCGGTATCTAACCGTTGGATCAAGCGGGCCTTTGAGGTCCTTACCATAGGGGTCGGTTTGCGCTTACTGGTATTGTCCTAGGCGCCGTATTGCGCTCGGTAATCGGCAAGCGCCTTGGCGTGATGGCGCAGAGCCTCGTGCTGGCCGAGATAGGTTAAAAGACCTGACAAACGACCGAGCCGCACGACCGGAACCCGGTAGTGGGTCTCGACTTCGGACACCGCTGAGAGGGTACTTGTGCCGCGTTCCTCGCGGTCGAGCGCGATCACGACCCCGGCCAGCGTGGCCTGGGAGCGGGCAATGAGATCGGCGGACTCGCGTACCGAGGTGCCGGCCGAGATCACGTCATCGATCACGAGAACGCGCCCTTGTAGGGGCGGCCCGATAATGACTCCGCCTTCGCCGTGGTCCTTGGCCTCTTTCCGGTTGAAGCTATAAGGCAGGTCGCGATCGTGCTCGAGGGCGAGCCCCATGGTGAACGCCACGGCCAGCGGGATGCCCTTGTAGGCGGGCCCGAAGACCATGTCGTAGGCAAGGCCTTGGGCATGGACGGCGCGCGCGTAGAGTCGACCCAGTTCTACCATGGAGCGCCCGGACGCGAAGGCGGCGGCGTTGAAGAAGTAGGGGCTTGTGCGCCCGGATTTGAGGGTAAAGCTGCCAAAGCGCAAGGCGTTGCAACGAAGCGCGAGATCAAAGAAGGCCACTTCCGTGTGATCCATCAGGGCGCCCTTTTCATGCCGGGATTGAAGGCCAGCACCTCGACTAGCCGGCCGTTGGTGCGGCGCAGGGCGAGCATAACGGTCGCATACGTGCCGTGAAACGGCACAAAGACATAGTGGCCAAGATGCGGGTGCTGGGCGCGAAACCGTGCCAAGGTCCGGGCTGCGACCGGGTTGGTTTGGGCAACGGTCACCAAGGGAAAGCCATGCGTCAACACGACGTTTTGTTCTTTTGCGCCGTAGGGTCGATAGCGCCAGCCGCGCAGAAAGATCGGCGGTTCGCCGCGCAGGGTGCGAATCTCGATCCCCAGCATCGCCTTTTTGCTGTCCGGGAGGTGCACATACATATAAGCAGGCGTTTTGCTGGCGTTTCGGAGAAGCGTTTGGCCGTGGGGGCCGATACGCGCGATGCGCAGAGCATCCAGCCCGTAAAAGCTGCCCTGCGAGTACACCACCATCTGTATGCGACGGGTGTAGAGGAGGTGGACACAAAAGGCGAGGCCTGCGAGCTGTAATACGCCAATGACCGCCAAGTCGAACGGCAGACCCTTTTTGCCCGCACGAAAAACGAACAAGGTCAGCAAGGGCCCGAGCGTCAGGGTTACGCCGGCGAGTAACCAGAACGCGGGCCAAGCGCCGTCGGCCACGAACAGCGGGTGGGGATACCAGAGGGTGCGTGCGACGGCGAACACCGCGATAAGCACCACAATGGTGAAGGCAAAATGGATGGCAAAGGCTTTGGTGCGGGACATCAAGGCTTCCTCGACGATATCGGGTCGTACTATGAGATTACCGAATAGCCACTAGAGATCATAGTCGATTATTAAAGGGGCGTGATCACTGAATCGCTCTGTTTTATAGATGGCAACGGCCTTCGCGCGTGCGGCCAAGGCCCTGGTCGCGATCTGGTAATCTATCCGCCATCCTACGTTTTTCGCATAGGCTTCGCCACGGTTGCTCCACCAAGTATAGCCCTCGCCTTCGGCTGTCGGATGCAGGGCTCGATAGACGTCGACCCACGCCAATTCGTTAAGGACCCGGCTTAGCCAAGCGCGCTCCTCGGGTAAAAAACCGCTGTTTTTGCGGTTGCCCCGCCAGTTTTTCAGGTCGATCTCCTGGTGGGCGATGTTCCAGTCGCCGCACAGGACAACGTCTCGTCCACACGCTGCGAGCTCTCTGAGTTTTTCGAAGAAATGCCCCATGAACACGAATTTGGCCGCCTGCCTGTCTGGTCCGCTGGAACCGGACGGGAGGTACACGGAAACCACCGAGAGGTTCCCAAAGACCAGTTCGAGGTAGCGGCCCTCGGCATCGATCGCGGCCTGCCCAAGGCCCATGACGACCTGGTCCGGGGTCCGCCGCGTGTAGATCCCGACTCCGCTGTAACCCCTCTTCTCGGCGTAATGAAAATAGCCTCGGTAAGGTCCTGGCTCATGCATCTCTGAAGACATGTCCGCGGCCTGCGCTTTGATCTCCTGTACGCACACGACGTCCGCCTCTTGTGTGAGCATCCAGGCGAGAAATCCCTTGGCGACCGCCGAGCGGATGCCGTTTACGTTGGCGGTGATGATTCTTAACATAGGGCAAGCATCCTGACGGGTTTTTGAGACATCTCTCATGTGAGGCGATGCGCCGGGTTTTCGTGACCGTGGCGCGGCCTCGGGTTACGGACCCGAGCTCTGTGGTCCCGATCCATCGGCTTGTTTCGCCTCGATTTGGGCGATGGTGGCCAGCATGCGGCCGGTGGCCGGCAAAAGAAGGTAGGCCGGCAAGGCGAGAAAGAAGGTGAGAAAGAAGTACTCCGCGTAGCCCAAGTCTTGGGCCCCAAAACCGCTTGCAAAGCCCGCAAGACGCAAGCTTACGGCAAAAAGCGATGAAAGAAGGGCGTATTCCGTGGCCGCGCGTTCTTTGCGCACGATCGCCATCAAGAAGGCGAGAAACGCCGCTGTGCCGAGACCGCCCGCGAACGATTCCAGGGCGCTTACCGAATAGAGAAGAAGTTCGTGGGAGAGGGGCAAAGCCGTGCCGGGTGCTGCGCGCGGCAGGAGATGGGCGCATAAGGCGTAGCCGAGATTGGGAAGCACTTGCACCAATCCAAGCGCCCAGAGGGCCTTATAGATGCCGATCCGGTCAGTGATGTAGCCGCCTAAGAGGCCGCCTAGGATAGAGAGACCAATCCCGGCCATAACCGAGACTAAGCCGATTTGGGCGGCACTAAAGCCCCGATCAACCCAAAACGGTTTGATCATAAAGCCGATCGCGCTGTCGCCCAGCTTGTAGAGCAAAATAAACACAAATACCGGCCAAATCCCGGGGCGGGCGGTCATTTCTAGTAAGGCGCCAAAGAGCGGCCCGTCGGCCGCCTTGGTCTCTGAGGGGGCGCGGCGGATAAAGCTTGAGATCCAGAGCGCCAGCGCCGCTCCTCCGGCATAAAGAAAGAGGTGGGGCAGGGAGCGGGAGAATCGGAGTGCGCCATTGGCCAGCCACAAAGCCCCGAGCAGCAAGGTGAGAACGAGGGCCAGCGCGCGCGGCCGATGCATGAGGGAGGCCAGTTCGTGGCCGACCGACTGCCGATCCACTTGGATGCGATCCCGTTCCTTGGGGGCTCGTAGACACATGAGTCCGTCTAGGACCAGGAGCGCTGCCGCCAGGACATAGGCGGCCCGCCAACCCCAGTAGGTGCTGGCAATGAGGACAAGCCCCGCCGCGAGCATGCCGGCGCGGTAGAAGCCGATACGCAGCCCGTTGCCGATACCCATTTCGCCGACGTCCAGAAGTTCGAGTGTATAGCCGTCGATGGCGATGTCGTTGGTCGACGAGAGCAGGGTAAAAAAGCCGATGGCGAGCAGGGCCATATGGCCGACCCCGTAGGCCCAGGCCAGGCGGCTTAAGGCCAGCGCCATGAGGGCGTCGGCACCGAGCATCCACAGGCGATGGTGGCGGAAGTGGTCGACCGCTGGGGCCCAGAGAAATTTGAGTGTCCAAGGAAGCCCCAGGAGGCTGATGACACCGATCTCGGACAGCGAGGCGTGATGCTCCCGAAAGGCGACCGGAAAAACATCGGAAAAGAGGCCGAATGGAAGCCCCTCGGCGATATATAAGACCGCGACCCAAAAGAGTCGCGTACGTACGTCCTTGCGCTTAAGGTAGGGCGGCACGCCGGAACCTGTAGAGCGCGATCTCACCTAGCATATTCGGAAACAGGCGAAAGCCGAGTCGTTGTCTGTGCGCATGGTCGACGACCTGGGACTCCAAGACCTCTATATTTTCGTCACGACAGAGCTTGGCGAAGTCACGCAGCGTACAGAGGTGAATATTGGGTGTGTTGTACCATTCGTGGGGCAAGGCGGGTGATATCGGCATGCGTCCCAGAAGCCCCAACTGCCAGCGGGTGCGCCAATGGCCGAAGTTGGGGAAGGTGACGATCCCCTCGGTGCCGACCCGCAGCATTTCCCGGAGCAGGCGATCCGGGTACTTCACGGCCTGAAGTGTGAGCGATAGGATCACGAAATCGAAGGATCGTTCATCGAACTCCGACAGGCCGGCATCGAGATCGGTTTGGATGACATTGACTCCCCGTTTGATGCACATCCCTACGTGGGCGTCGTCGATCTCCAGTCCGTAACCGTTGACCCCCTTGCTGCGGGCGAGATAGTCCAAAAGGGATCCGTCGCCGCATCCGAGGTCGAGTACCCGGCTTTGCGGGCGGATCCAGTCCGCGATGATGCGAAAGTCAATACGCGACGGCGTCATGCGTCAGCACCGGAGGCTACGCGATCCATGTAGGCGGTTAGGATATCGACGTAACGGGGAATACGCATGAGAAAGGCGTCATGGCCGTGCGAGGCGGTGATCTCAGCGTAGCTCACATTGAGGTCGTTGTCGTGTAAGGCTTTTACGATCTCGCGCGAGCGAGCCGGCGCGAATCGCCAGTCGCTGGTGAAGGACAGCACCAGGGTATCGGCTTTGATGCCGCTCAAGGCGCGCGCCAAGTCGCCTTCCGTCGCGCCGGCGGGGTCGAAATAGTCAAGCGCTTTGGTCATGAGCAAGTAGGTATTCGCATCGAAACGGCCGACAAAGCTATCGGCCTGGTGGCGCAGATAGCTTTCGATTTCGAAGGCCACTTGGTAGTCGAAGTTGAGCTTGCCGCCGCGCAGGTCCCGGCCGAACTTCTCGCGCATGATGTCGTCCGAGAGATAGGTGATATGCCCTAGCATGCGCGCCAATCGCAGACCGCGCCGCGGCTCAGTGCCGTGATCATAGAAACGGCCCTCATGGAAATCGGGGTCGGTCAGGATGGCTTGGCGGGCGACCTCGTTGAAGGCGATGTTTTGGGCGGTCAGCTTGGGGGCTGCGGCAATGATGACGGCGTGCCGGACACGTTCTGGGTAGTCAATCGCCCATTGCAGGGCTTGCATGCCGCCGAGGCTCCCGCCGATGACCGCGGCCCAACGCCGTATCCCTAGGCGATCGGCGAGGCGGGCCTGGCTTTCTACCCAATCCCGGACCGTTACCATGGGGAAATCCGGACCGTAGGGCCGGCCAGTGGCGGGGTTCTGCGAGGCCGGCCCCGTCGATCCAAAGCAGCTCCCGAGATTGTTGCAGGCGACGATGAAAAACCGCCGGCTGTCGATGCTCTTGCCCGGCCCCACATGCTGTTCCCACCAGCCGGGCTTGCTGTCCTCGAGGCTGTGGTAGCCGGCCACATGGTGGCTACCGCTCAAGGCGTGGCATATCAGCACGGCGTTGCTTGCCTCAGCGTTCAGCGCCCCGTAGGTCTCATAAACGAGGTCGTAGTCCGTAAGGACGCCCCCGCTGCTCAATGCAAGCGGTTCGCTGAACTGCAAACGAGCCGGAGTGACCAGCCCCACGGAGTCTGGCGGAATGGCCTTCACGAATCCTGTAGATCCTAGAAAGCCCGCAGTCTACTGGCTGGTCGATGAGCCCGCAATGATCTAGTGGTGGTGGTCTGCGTCGCCGTGATCGTGGCCACAACAATCGTGGTCATGGCCGGCCGTTTGTTCTGCGACTTCGCGACGGACCTCGTCCATGTCGACCGCCCGGACTTGATCGATGACCTCTTCCAGTGCCTTGCGCGGCAGACTCCCAGGCTGGGCGAATAAAATGATCTGATCGCGGAAAACCATGAGGGTCGGTATCGAACGGACTTGGAAGTGCGAGGCGAGCTCAGTTTCGACCTCGGTATTGATTTTTGCAAATACGATGTCTTTATGTTGCTCGGACACCTCTTCGAAGATGGGTCCGAAGGCGCGGCAAGGGGCGCACCAGGGGGCCCAGAAGTCCACAATCACGAAGGAATTTCCGTCGATCAGCTCTTCAAAATTTGCCTTCGTTGCTTCAATTGTAGCCATAATATATCCCCTGGGGCTGTGAGCCACTATTATACCCTAAAGGAGGCAAGGGAGTCCCGCACAAGGCGGAAGCGTGTAGGCACAGGACTTGCATGGGCTGGGGCCAGAAAAAAGGGGGGGGTATTGTGTATCCAAAACTCATTTATGAAGCATTACCGTGGCTCTATGCTGCGGCTGGGTGGCTCAGTTTCAAGGCCCTTTTATGGCCCTATGCCCTGGTGCCGGTCGGGGCCTTTGCAGCCGCTACCGTCCTGGTCCTCATTCAGCGTTGGTATTACCGGCACCAACTGAAAGACGGAAACGAATCTTAAAGCCGCAGTTGGGCCAACCACAGGCGAGCCATGAGGCCCGCCTCGGTTGTGTAGCCCGCCACCGCGAAACGAATGCGCCCCTGAGGACCCACGATAAATGCCATAGGTAGCACCCGGGCCCCGTAACGGCGGGCAAGCGCGCCGCGCCTATCCAGGATCACTGGGGTTTGCCAGTGGTGGGCTTGCGCGAAGGCGCGGACCGCTTGCGCGGGGGACTCTGTCGCCACGATGACGACCGGCGCGCGGCGTGCGATCTCTTGGGCCACGCCTTGGTCGAGACGACAGATTGGGCACCAGGTCGCAAAAAACTCGACCAGGACCGGGCGTCCGACCCCCAGCCGCGGCGCCGGGCCGTTGAGGCGTGCCGCGGGCAGTCGCGGGGCGCGCCCCGAAGCGGCATGACGGGTCAGAAAGCCATTGATAGCCACGATCACAAGCCCGGCTACAAGGAGCTCTAACACGATCCTTGGCACCCGCGCGAGGTGGCCCACTAGACCAAGAGACCCATGCCCAACTGCTGTAGCGGTTGTACCACCAGGATCGCGATCAGCTCGAAGACGATGATGACGAGCACCGGGGAGAGATCGATCCCCGAGATCAGCGGTAGAAGCCGCCGCGCGGGCCGCATGAAGGGTTCAGTTAAGTGTACAGCCAGGTCTGTGAGTGGGTGCTCACCATACGGGTTGACCCAACTCATAATGATGCGTACGAAAATCGCGCCGATCAAAACATAGAGCGTGAGTTGGATTAAGTCGGCAAAACTCAAGATCAGCACGCCCCCGAAGTGGGGGATGACGTCCTGAACGATCGCGATCAGGGCGATCTTGATCGCTTCTAAAACGATAAGGAGTACAGCGGACGCAAAATCAATTCCGAAGAATCCGGGGATGAGACGTCGCAGAGGGAGGAGCGGCCTATTAGTCAGGCGGACGATGAATTGACTGAACGGGTTGTAGAAGTCGGCGTGAGTCAGCTGCAACAAGAATCGCAGCAGGACAAGGATGATATACATCCCGAACAGGGTTGCTATGAGAAAGGCCAGTGCTTGGCTGAGGTAGCTCATAAGGCCCCTAGTTCGTCGCCGATTTGCTGGGAGCGCCGGGCGGCGGCGGTCACGGCTCGGGCGACAATGTCCATGAACCCATCAGCCATAAAGCTTTTCACCGCCTGCTCTGTGGTGCCGTTAGGGGATGTTACGCGACGCCTTAAGTCTGCGACCGCTTGCGGGTCCGCCTTCGCCATGCGCGCGGCCCCTAGTGTAGTCTCGATGGCGAGCGCGGCGCAAAGCGGTTCGGGGAGGCCAACGTCAGCTGCGGCCTTTATAAAGGCCTCAAGGAACAAGAAGAGGTAGGCGGGACCGCTCCCCGACACCGCCGTGACGGCGTCCATTAGGGCCTCATCATCGACCCAGAAGACCTCTGAGACCGCGCGCAGAACCGTTTCCGCGGCTTCGCGGTGGGCGCTTGTGGTGAGCGCGTTGCCGTAGAGGACACTCGCCCCCGCCTTCAGTAGCGCCGGGGTGTTGGGCATGGCTCGGACGACTGCCAGGCCGCTGCCGAGCCAGCGGCCGATATCGGCGGTGCGGGCACCGGCCGCCACCGAGACCACGAGCGGCGCGCGGCGCGCGACGGCCGGCGCCAGGGCCCGGCAGAGAGCGGGGAGATGCTGGGGCTTTACCGCCAACACCAGGATCTCGATGCGCTCGACCAGGGCGTTGTTGTCGGTTTCGGTCATGACCCCGAGTTGCTCGATGGCGCGCCGTTTGTCGGGATTCGGGTCCGAGACGACAAGTTCGGTCAAAGACCCGGCCGCAAGCCCGGATGCCAACGCCAGCCCCATATTCCCTGCCCCAATGATGCCGATCGAGAGTTTTTTCATGGTTTCAGTGTAAGGTGTGCCTTCCTGAAGGGGAAGGGCGCCTTGTCTCGGCGCTTAGGCCCGTTATACTTCAATTAGCCTTCACCTGGGTACCCCAAAGCATGGACATCGCAGAACTTTTGGCTTTTGCCTTCAAACAGAAGGCCTCCGATTTGCATTTGTCGTCCGGTTTGCCGCCGCTGATTCGCGTCGATGGCGACGTAAAACGCATCAACGTAGACCCCCTGGACGATCGCGGCGTCCACAATATGGTCTACGACATCATGAACGACAAGCAGCAAAAGGAGTATGAAGAACGCCTGGAGTGCGATTTTTCGTTCGAACTTCCGAATATCGCTCGCTTTCGCGTTAACGCCTTTAACCAGAACCGGGGGCCGGCCGCGGTCTTTCGGACCATCCCGTCCAAGGTTCTGACCTTAGAACAACTCGGCGCCCCTGCGATTTTTAAGCAGATATCAGACCAGCCGCGCGGTATCGTGTTGGTAACCGGACCGACGGGCTCCGGTAAATCGACGACGCTCGCGGCCATGATCGACCACGTGAACGAAACTCGCAGAGAACACATCCTGACCATCGAAGACCCGATCGAGTTTGTCCATACCAGCAAGAATTGCCTAGTCAATCAGCGCGAGGTCCACCGCGATACCTTGGGATTTGAAAACGCGCTACGCTCGGCGCTGCGTGAAGATCCCGACGTGATTCTGGTGGGCGAGCTTCGTGATCTCGAAACCATTCGCTTGGCGTTGACCGCCGCCGAGACCGGTCATTTGGTGTTCGGCACCTTGCACACGAGCTCGGCGGCCAAAACCATCGACCGCGTTGTCGACGTGTTTCCGGCTGCCGAAAAGGAGATGGTTCGGTCCATGCTGTCCGAATCGTTGCGGGCGGTGATCTCGCAGACCCTTATGAAGAAGGTGGGCGGCGGCCGGATCGCGGCCCACGAGATCATGATAGGTACGCCGGCGATCCGCAATTTGATCCGCGAAAACAAGATTGCTCAGATGTATTCGGCGATCCAGACGAGCCAGTCGGTCGGGATGCAGACCCTCGATCAGTGCTTACTCGAGATGGTTCGGGCGCGTCAAGTGACGGTCGAGGAGGCGCGCGGCAAGGCTGCCAACAAGGATTCGTTCAACGCCAATGCCGGCACGGCGGCGCCAGCCGCCGCTCGGAGGTAGCGTGGGTTTCGTTGATTTATTGCGCCTGATGGTCGAAAAGGGCGCTTCCGATCTCTACATCACGGCCGGTGTAGCACCCAGCTTGCGGGTCGATGGCAAGTTGACGCCGATCACGCGCCAAGCCTTGAGTGCCGAGCAAGCCCGGCAATTCGTTTATAGCATCATGAACGAGGAGCAGCGCAGCGAGTTTGAGGAGAACAATGAGTGCAACTTTGCCATAAGCCCACAGGACGTCGGCCGGTTTCGCGTCAATGTCTTTCGTCAACAGCAGCGGGTCGGGATGGTGCTCCGTAAGATCGAGACCAAAATCCCGGACTTCGAACAGCTGAATCTTCCCGCTGTCTTGAAGGATATTGCCCTGACGAAGCGCGGTCTCGTCATTTTCGTCGGCGCGACCGGGTCCGGGAAATCGACGTCGCTTGCGGCCATGGTCGGCTACCGTAATCAGTATTCGAATGGCCATATCATCACCATAGAAGACCCGATCGAATTTGTGCACGAACATAGGAATTGCATCATTACTCAGCGCGAGGTGGGGGTCGATACCGATTCGTTCGAGTCGGCCCTGAAAAACACCCTACGTCAGGCCCCCGACGTCATTCTCATAGGCGAGGTGAGGGCCCGCGAGACCATGGACTACGCGGTGGCGTTTGCCGAGACCGGTCACCTGTGTTTGACGACGCTTCATGCCAATAGCGCAAACCAGGCCCTGGATCGCATTATCAATTTTTTCCCCGAGGATCGACGCGGCCAGTTGCTCATGGATCTCTCTTTGAACCTGAAGGCGGTGATTTCCCAGCGCCTTATACCAAAGAAGGACGCGACCGGACGGGTGGCGGCGGTGGAGGTCATGATCAATACCCCGCTGATTGCGGACTTGATTTTGAAGGGCGAGATCCATGGCATAAAAGAGCTCATGGCCAAATCCGGGGAAGCCGGCATGCAAACCTTCGATCAGGCGCTCTTTGGCCTATACGATGCGGGTCTTATCAGTTACGATGAGGCTATGCGCAACGCCGACTCCCAGAACGACCTACGCCTACGCATCAAGCTGCAGAGCAAAGACGCGAAGGACGGGGCGCTCGGCGACTCGATGCGCAATATCACTTTTTGATCTCGGGTCCGTGGACGCGGCCACATGGGTCGGATATGTGGCCGGTACCATGACTGTTATCGCGTTTGTCCCCCAAGTTGTGAAGACCTGGCGTTCTCGGTCGGCCGCCGACGTGTCGCTGGCGATGTATCTGATATTCGCCTTCGGGGTCTTTTTGTGGATAGTCTACGGGCTCGTTATTCACTCGACCCCGGTGGTGGTGGCCAACGTGGCCACTTTCGTACTGGCTTGCACAATGATCGTATTTAAGGGGTTTTTTTAAGTGGATCGCGATCGCCCTATCGGCGTCTTCGATTCGGGTATCGGGGGCCTGACGGTGGCCCATGCCCTGATGGCTGCCCTTCCTCATGAACGCATCCTCTATTTTGGCGATACCGCTCGATTGCCTTACGGCACAAAGTCGTCGGCGACGGTCGCGGGTTACGCGGCCCAGATCACTGAGTTTCTTTTACGGCGCGATGTGAAGATGCTGGTGGTGGCCTGCAACACGATGGCGGCCGTGGCCTTACCAGCCATCGTCGCCATGTCACCGGTTCCGGTGGTCGACGTCCTCGACGCCGGGGCCCGCGCCGCCGTCGCCAGCCGCTCTGGACGGGTCGGGGTCTTGGCTACCCTTACGACCGTCAATTCAGGAGCTTATGAGCGCGCTATCCACGAGTACCGCCCGGATTTTACGGTGGTCTCTCAGGCCTGTCCGCTGTTTGCGCCGCTTGTCGAAGAGGGGTGGCTTGATCATCCGGTGACCGAGTTGACCGCGCAAGAATACTTAAAGCCGGTGGTAGCCGAGGACGTCGACACCTTGGTCTTGGGTTGTACCCATTACCCCCTTTTGAAGCCCTTGCTGGCACGGCTCGTGGGACCAGATATGACCTTGGTGGATTCCGCACACACCACCGCCATGCGGGTCCTGGAGTTGCTGACAAGTTGGAATCTGTGTCGGACTGCCCCGTGCCATGTTCAAGAGCACGAGTACTTCGTCACGGACCTTCCGCAGCGGTTTCGGGCGGTAGGGGCCTTGTGTCTCGGGCGACCGCTGCCCGATGTTCATCTGGTTCATTGGTAACGCCTATGGCCGACACCCCTTTACTGCGCGGATTTCAGTGGCTGTGGTCGGCCAAGCCCCCTTTACCGGGGGCGGTCTGGGTGGTCGCGACCTGCGAGAGCGTGCAGGCGGCCCGCGGTTTTCTCGAGGATCTGGCGGCGCGTCTCACGCGGCCTGTGGCGGTGCTCCTTTTGGATGAGGGCCCCTACCAAGAACCCTGGCCATGGGCGCTGGCGCCTCGCTTCGGTCCGGAACGGGTGGCTTTGCGCCTGAAACCGGCCGGTCTCGTGATCCTGGACGACCACCCCATGGCGCGCGGCATCGCGCACCATGGGGTCTGCCCCGTTTCATGGATCAATGCCCGATCGCCGGATCTTTTGGGTCTGGGGCGGGTGCTGGTCGATAGCGAGGCTCAAGCCACGGCGATCGGCGGCGGGCTTGTCACCGGCAACCCCTGCCTCGATTGGCCGGCGCCTTTGGAACCGGTCGATGAGACCTTTTGTGGTCGCTTTCAGAGCGTACGCAAGGCCGGACGTTGGCTTATGTACTTTGCCGCCACGGTGCCCGGCGAGGAGACCCTGGCTTATGCCACCTTCCTCAATATCTCGGCGCGCAGCGGCGGTCTTCTTGCGCTCGCGCCAGCGGACGCCGCGCGCCACGAAGAGGTGTACCGGGAGTCGATCAAATACCATCTTCTGACGACCCGCCAGAAGCGGCTCATGACCTCCGAAGTGCCCCCGAAAACCCGTGTTTATTACATCGAGGAGGAATCGGCGCGGCAGGCCATGTATGCCTGTGCCGACGCCATCGTGATGGGCGGCACCTTCGCGGAGGGGCCAACGGACGCCTTGATCGCGCTCTCGGCTGGGGTGTCTGTGGTGGTGGGCCCGCGGCACCATGATCCCCTCGTCGGGGCCGCGGTTTTGGCGGATGCGGTCATCGCATGCGATCACGAAGCGGCGCTCACGGTCGAGACAGCGCGCTTGATGGCGGATCCCGTGCTCCGCGCAAGTCGAGCCGCGAGGTTGCGCGACTGGGTTGCGCTTCAACCCGGCGCGCGATCGCGCGTCGTGGCTTTATTGGCGGCCGACTTCTCGTAACAGATATGGCCGTTTTTCAGGGTCAGGATGACCTGACCGCGGAGCGGCTTACCAAAAAACGGGCTATTGCGTCCCCGGCTCCGGAGGCTTGCAGGCTCGGGTGTCCAGGACGTGTTCGGGTCAAAGATACAGACGTCAGCCGACCGGCCGCTGCGTAAGGTCCCCTCGGGTCGGCCGAGGATCGCGGCGGGGCCCGCGGTCAGGCGCGCTAGCGCGTCTTTCAAGGTCAAGATTCCGAGATCGGCGAGTTGCAAGGTGAGAGGCAGGAGGGTTTCAAGCCCCGCAATGCCCGGTTCCGAGTTACTAAAAGGTACCCGTTTCGCGTCTTCTTCGTGGGGCTGGTGGTCTGAACAGACGGCATCGATTACGCCTTCTGCGACCGCGGTCCTCAGGGCCTCGCGGTCTTGAAGGGTACGCAGAGGCGGACGTACGTGGCACTGGCTATCAAAAAACCCGACGTCGTCTTCGGTCAGATAGAGCTGGTGTATCGGGGTGTCGGCGGTGACCGGAAGTCCACGTTCTTTGGCGGCGGCCATTAGGGCTAGGCCCGCGGCCGTCGAGAGTCCGCAAAAGTGGACCCGGGCCCCGGTCTGTTCGATCAAGATCAGATCGCGGGACAGGGCCACTGTTTCGGCGCTGGCCGGGATCCCAGCCAAGCCCAGTCGGGTCGCCACCCGGCCCTCATGCATGATGCCGTGCGCGCCAAGCCATGGGTCTTCTGGTGTCAAGAACACCAAAAGATCAAGGCCGGCTGCGTACTCTAGGGCGTGTCGCAGCACGGCCGTATCTTTGATGGCGGCGTAGGCGTTGCCTACCCCTACGCACCCGGCCGTATGGAGGGCGTGCATGTCGGCTAAGTGGGTCCCGGAAAGCCCGCGCGTCAGGGCCCCTATGGGCAGCACCGCCGCCGCACCGAGCTGCCTTGCGCGGTCTATCATCCATTCGGCGAGCGCTGGGTTATCGAGGGGGGGTGTCGTGTCCGGGGGGTTGCATAGAGTGGTGATGCCGCCTGCCGCTGCGGCCCGGGTCTCGCTTTCCAGGGTCGCTTTATGTTCAAGCCCCGGTTCCCGGAGGCGTGCCCGCAAGTCTATGAGGCCTGGGCACACCACGAGCCCGCGTGCGTCTATTGTGCGCTCGGCGCTAAAGCCCGGCGGCGCCTCGAACCCGACGAGGCGGTCGTCATGGATAAAGAGTGAGCCAACTTGATCCAGTCCTTGGCTGGGATCGATGATGCGTCCCCCGCTGATCACGATATTCATGGACTTTTGGTCTCCGTTCCCGCCGCCCCGGCGAGGCGTGCCAAAATCGCCATACGCACCGCGATACCGAATGTGACCTGCGGCAGTATCACCGATTGCGGTCCATCGGCGACCTCCGAAGCGATTTCGAGGCCGCGATTCATGGGCCCTGGATGCATTACGATGGCCTCTGGATCGGCGAGCGCCAGACGTTCGGGCGTCAGGCCGTACAGACTAAAATATTCATGGGCGCTCGGGATCAAGGCCCCGCTCATACGTTCAAATTGCAGGCGTAGCATGATAATGACATCGACTCCGGCGAGCCCTTCGGCCATGGTCGTATAGGATTTGGCCCCCAGGCTTTCGACGGCGAAAGGGAGTAAGGATCGCGGACCGATCACACGTACCTCGCCCGTGCCGAGAGCGGTCAAGGCATGAATTTGGGAGCGGGCGACGCGCGAGTGGAGAACGTCCCCTACGATTGCGACCTTGAGATTGGCAAAGCCGCCTTTGTAGCGGCGGATCGTAAACATGTCGAGCAGACCCTGGGTCGGGTGTGCGTGGCGTCCGTCACCGGCGTTGACGACATGAACGTGGTTTGGGACCGAACGCGCGATGAGGTCGGCCGCCCCGCTTACGGGGTGACGCACCACAAAGAGGTCGGTATGCATGGCCTCGAGGTTGCGGACGGTATCAAGGAGGCTTTCGCCCTTTTGGGTCGCCGATACGCTGGTGTTGATGTTGATGATGTCGGCCGATAGGCGCTTTCCTGCGATCTCAAATGTCGTTCTTGTGCGGGTACTGGCTTCGAAAAAAAGGTTGACGATGGTTTTGCCGCGCAATAACGGGACCTTTTTGATCTCGCGTTCCCCAACGCTGATGAACGATTCTGCAGTATCGAGAATCTCCCCTATGGCCTTGGCGGACAGACCTTCGGTGGTCAAGAAATGGCGGTGGCGCCCATGGTCGTCGACTTGGATGTCGGTGATCACTCGGCCTTCTCCATGATTTTGATGCCGAGCGGGTTCGGGCCGGTCAGTTTCAGGTGCTCCCCAGGCCGCAGCGCGATCGCCGCCCCGACCACATCAGGCTGGATCGGCAATTCACGGCCGTCTCGAACGATCAAAACCGCCAACGAGATCGATGCCGGTCGGGCAAAATCGAATATCTCATTGAGGGCTGCGCGAATGGTTCGGCCCGTATGGAGGACGTCGTCGACGAGTACGATATGGCGGCCCTCGAGCGAGACCGGAAGCTGCGAGGTTTTGACCTGGGGGTTCATGCCCACGCGGCTGAAGTCGTCCCGATAAAACGAGATATCCAATGTTCCTAGGGCGTCGGCAAGGCCGAGTCGATGGTGTAGTCGCTCCGCCACCCACACCCCTCCGGTATGGATACCGATCATCACCGGGCGCTGATCTTTGAGGAGGGCTATGCCATCGGCCATGCGCGCGAGGGCTTCTTCAACATCGATCATTGACCGTGACTTCTCCCGGTAGTGGCGTATACCGACCCACGGCTCTCTGGATCGTCGAAAAAGGCCTGCAGTATGGCAACCGCCGCCAGGGTATCCAGCATCGCCTTGCGCCGCGTGCGGCGTGCGCCCGTTTCTAGGACATGCTCGCGTGCCGTGGCGGTCGTGAGCCGTTCATCAACCCAGTATACCGGCAGATGATAGCGGCCGTCCAAGCGCCTGCCAAAGCGGAGACTACGGGCCGTCATGGGATTATCGCTGCCGTCCATGTTGCGGGGGAGTCCGACAACCAATCCGTCAGGTTCCCATAGCTGCATGAGGCGTTCTATGGCCGTCCAGTCCGGCCCTCGGGCAAGCCCTGTGATCGCTCCTGCCCCTTCGGCGCGTCCCGAGGGCAGTCGGCCGACCGCGACCCCGATCGATTTTGTGCCGTAGTCAAAGCCAAGGTAGGTGCGGGCGGGTAGCTCTGTAGCGCTCGAGTCGTCCGTTAGAGGCGGTGACATAAGCTGATTCCCGCTGTACGCGTCCAACCGAGACCGCACATCCTACGCCGCGCTACGGTTTCAGAGCCGCCTTCACGCATGACCGGCGTCGACGCACAAGTGAGCCATGTCGACGCCCAAGAGGTGGGCGGCCGCCGACCAGCGCGCCTCGGGCGGTGTCTTAAAAAGGATCTCGGATGTGGCCGGACTACTCAACCACGCGTTATCGGCGATCTCCTGTTCCAGTTGCCCGGGCGCCCAGCCGGCGTAGCCTAGGGCGAGTAGAAAGTGCTCCGGACCCTCGTTATGGGCCATGGCCACGAGGATGTCGCGTGAAGTTGAGATGCCTAGGGTCTCGGTCACGGCTAAAGTCGACTCCCAAGAGCCTAGTGGCTCATGCAGCACGAAACCGCGGTTGTTCTGAATCGGTCCTCCCAGGTAGACGAACTGGCGGGCGGCGAGACAACCGTCGCTCTCTATATCGAGCTGCTGGAAGACGTCTGCGAGCGTCAAGTCAAGCGGCCGATTGATGACGATACCCATGGCCCCTTCCGCACTGTGTTCACAAATCAGGGTGACGGTACGGAAAAAGTTGGGATCACCAAGGCTGGGCATGGCGATCAAGAATTGATTGGCCAATGATGTGATCGCGTTCATGGTGTCCCTCGCAGCGAAACAGTGATGAGCGGGTGGCTCGAGGTTTTAGGTCCGCCGAACCGGCTTTATGTGAGCGGTACGGTTGTTAACGCAATCCCCAGTAAGTCCCCGTTTTCGGTGGAGCTCATGATAACGATGGTCCTAGTATCCGGCATGCCCGGAGTCGTTTCAAGGGAGGCCCGGGGTCACGGGGCCGTGGTCGTCGAGGGTTGGGCCCGAGCCATGCGTCCGCCACGAAAATGCCAGGTCTCAATAATCGGGAGAACAGAAAGCGGTGTCTTTCCAACCGCTGGGAGTGGTGCAAACGGAGCCGCGTGTCGGACCATCGCTATGGCTGCGGCATTGAGTATCAGGTGGCGGGATCCGCGGATCACCTTGACTCTCGCAAGGCTCCCGTTGGCGCGAATGCTGACAGCGAGCACCAGAGATCCCGTGAGCGCTCGCCCGGCGAGCAGCCGATGGTATTGGCGGCTACCGAGATGCTCCATATGGTGATTCCAGCGCGCGATGTAGGTTGCATACGCGAACCTCCGGGCGTTGACCCCCCCCCGGCCGGTCCCTCGGGCCTGGGCTACGCGCCAATCGCGGCGGATTTCCGCCTTGAGTCGGGCCTCTTCGGCGGCAAATTGTTGGGTAAGACCGAGCTCCCGGGCCAAGGCGGCATGGAGTCGCCGGGTCGGCTTTGTCAGGGTCACTTGGAGTGGGGACCGGAGGGTATGCAGTAGGCGTAGCTGTTTGCGCTTCGTTGCGGTCTGGTGCCGCTCGGCCTTGCGCTGCTGATTGGCTCCGCCGTTCCGGGTGGCCGCAAACGGCGTGTGGGCTAATCGTCGCTTATGGCTTCCGCCGCCGCCTTGCACATTAACTTGGGCTAGGCGTGACGCGTGGCGCGGAGGTGTTGTGCTGCGCGTCTGGACCAAGGTCACGTCGAGGGCATGGCTCTCAGTGCCCCGTGGCAGGCGAAAACGCAGACCGAGGATCACGACGAGGTGGAAGAGCACGGCCAGAAACAGGGCAATGCCGAGCCTGTCTGCAGGTTTAAGGCGTGCCTCGCTCATGCCCGCTTGCTCACCGTCCGATTCTTTGTTCGATGGCCTCAAAAAGCCGCCCAGCAATATCTCGGTGGCCGGCTGTTTCGAGCTCACGCATACCCGTCGGGCTTGTCACGTTGATTTCGGTCAACGCATCTCCGATCACATCCAGTCCGACAAAGAGCAGTCCCTTGTCGCGCAGGGTGGGTCCGACCGCGGTGCAGATTCTCCGATCGGATTCGCTTAAGGCTTGGGGAACAGCGCGACCGCCGGCCGCCAGATTGCCACGTGTTTCTCCGGGGGCTGGGATGCGCGCCACAGCATAAGGAACCGGCTGTCCGTCTATCATCAAAATACGTTTGTCCCCATCACGTATGGCCGGCAGGTACCGTTGGGCCATCATAAAGCGCTGTTCGTAGTCGGTCATCGTCTCGAATATGACGTTCCGGTTCGGATCGTCTTTCGTCACCCGAAATATCGAGGCGCCGCCCATGCCGTCCAAAGGCTTTACGACAATGTCCTCGTGCTTTTCGAGGAAGGCCCGCAAGGCCGCCTGACGACAAGTCACAAGCGTCGGGGGCGTACACTCGGGAAACCAGGTCGCAAACAGCTTCTCATTGGCATCGCGCAGACTCGATGGCTTGTTGACCACAAGAACACCCGCCCGTTCCGCGTGTTCGAGAAGATAGGTCGTATAGATGTAATTCATATTGAAGGGCGGATCTTTGCGCATCAAGATCACGTCGAGCTCGCATACGGCGATCTCGCGGGCTGTGCCCAGGCGATACCAGGCTTGGTCCGAGGCTTGGATCTCCAGCGGCCGGGCGTGAGCCATGAGGTCTTGGTTACGCAGCTCGAGGTCGGCGATCTCCAGGTAGTCGATCTCATAACCCCGTTTTTGCGCCTCCCGCAGCAGGCCGACCGTCGTGTCCTTGTAACCTTTGATGTGCTCGACCGCGTCCATGATGACGCCCAGCCGTCGGCTCATACGATCGCGCCTTTCGGGGCGTCGTGGAGTTCGCGAGCGGCCGCGAGCAGGGCCAGTCGACCGATCACCCCGTAGGCATAAAATCGGTTCGGGCCGGCGTCCGGGGCCTGGTTGCCGTCCGGGTTGGTGCAGGAATCGGCAAACGCCAGCGACCGAAACTCCATGCCCGGGGCGTTCAGGTTTTCGTCGATTCCACGCGAGCTGTGGACGCGGTAAAACCCGCCGACTACAAAGCGATCGACCATATAAACCACCGGTTCCGCCACAGCTTGGTCGGGCCCGAGGGTCTCGAACGTGTAGACGCCTTCTTGGACCATGACTTCCTGGACTGTCTGGCCTTCCTTGATGGTTGCCATTTTATTGCGCTGTTTGCGGTTTAGGTGGCGGACTTCGGCGGCATCCCGGACGGTCATAATACCCATGCCGTAGGTGCCGGCATCGGCCTTTACGATCACGAACGGGTCTTGGGTGATGCCGTATTCGCGGTACTTGTTACGAATTCCCTGGAGCACGGTTTCCACGTTCTCGGCCAGACAGTCCTCGCCCTCGCGCTTATGGAAATCGATACGCCCGCAGCGGCGGAAGAGGGGGTCAATAAGCCACGGGTCGATGTCGGTGAGTTCACCAAACTCGACCGTGAGCCGCCGGTATTGCGTGAAGTGGTCGGACTTCAGTCGGTTCCACCAGCCGAGCGCGAGTGGTGGCACGACCGCCTGTTCCAGATCCTTCAGTATCTCCGGGGGTCCGGCCGAAAGATCGTTGTTGAGTAGCACAAAGCAGGGATTGAAGCCTTCGACCCCGACTCGACCCCGTTCGCGAATGATGGGCTCGAGCTGGATCGTACGCCCGTTGGATAAGGTGATGGCCTGCCGAGCGCCTTCGCCAGGCAGCAATGATCCGACCCGCACCCGGTAGCCAGCGCGTTCAAGCAGGGCGACGAGCGCCCCCATATTGTCCCAGTAAAAGGTGTTGCGGGTGTGGTTTTCCGGAACCAGAAGGATACGTGAGGCCGTCGGGCACAGACGTTCCACGGCCGCCTGCAAGGCTTGCACGCAAAGCGGATGGAACGCCGGGTTCAGGTTGTTGAACCCGGCCGGGAACAGATTGGTATCAACTGGCGCCAGCTTAAAGCCCGCATTCCGAAGATCGACCGAGGCGTAGAATGGGGCTTGGGTGGCGAGCCACCGTTCGTGGAACCATTGTTCAATTTCGGTCTGTCGTTGCAAAAGCCGTTCTTCAATCGCCAACAGCGGTCCGGTCAGAGCCGTCGTCAGGTGTGGAACGGCCTGATGTAGTGGCGGAAGGCCCATAGCTCACCCCGTATCCAATATAAGGGCGAATAGTGACATTTTGCGGTGGCGAAAGGAAAGAGAGGGGGGACTGCCTGCCGTTTGGGCGGCTAATCGGCGCGCTCAGTGGTGAAGTTGGTATCTCGGCCCGCAAGCGGTTAGAATCTTTCTCTATAGACCTAAAAAATGGATTTTGCCTAAGGGTTATGCTACTAAATCATAAGGGTGCACGAATAAGCGCAGGAGTGACCTGAGCGGCGTGTCCCCCTGATGGGCGATGATGAGGGGTCTTGTGAGCATCAAGGTCATGGTAATCGATGACAGCAATACTATCCGACGAACGGCTGAGGCCCTCTTGAAGAAGGCCGGCTACGACGTATTTACGGCGGGGGACGGTTTTGAGGCCATGTCTGTTATTACCGACCGTAAGCCCGACATCATTTTTGTCGACATCATGATGCCCCGCCTGGATGGGTATCAGACCTGCCTTTTAATCAAAAACAATAAAGCTTTTAAGCATATTCCGGTCATTATGCTTTCGAGCAAAGACGGTCTCTTTGACAAGGCCCGCGGCCGTATCGCCGGTTCGGAGGAGCATGTCAACAAGCCCTTTACCCAGGAAGAACTCATCGAGGTTATAAGTAAGTATGTGCATTAATGCGCGCATAGTATTCGGACGAGCGTCTCCGCGGGCCCTATTCATCAGTAAAGGAGAGAATAATTAATGGCTATCAAAAGCATTCTCGTGGTCGACGATTCTCCCACCGAATTGCATCTTTTGCAGGAAATGCTGACGCGCAACGGTTTCACTATCTCGACTGCGCGTAGCGGCGAAGAGGGAATAGAGAAACTAAAGGGTATGCGGCCCGATCTCATTCTTATGGATGTCGTGATGCCGGGCATGAGCGGCTTTGAGGCGACCCGCACTATCTCCAAGAGTCCGGCTACGGCGGGCATTCCGATCATTATTTGCACCACCAAAGGCCAGGAAACCGATAAGGCCTGGGGTCTACGTCAGGGGGCAAAGGATTATATCGTGAAGCCGGTGGTGGAAAGCGTGTTACTTGAGAAGATTCGGGCGTTGTGAGCGATATCGCCCAAGACAATGCCTTCGCTCTCCTTCTTAAGATGCAGGAAGGGGCGCGTAAGAGCGCGCCGGGGCTACCTGAGCAAACCGAGGCCGCGCCGCTTTGGAGTGGTCTCGGTTTTCGTCTTTCGGGCTTATCGCTTCTGGTGTCCCTCGATCAGATAGCAGAAGTTTTGGTGCGACCCGAGATGACGCGGGTTCCCGGCACCAAGCGTTGGGTAAGGGGCATCGCCAATGTTCGCGGTACGCTGCTCACGGTCATTGATCTCGCCGAATATTTCGGTAAGCCTTCGGTTGCGGTCGACGATAAAGTGCGCATGCTGGTTATGCATGTTGGTGAATTCAGTACGGGTTTGCTGGTTAATGAAGTCCTAGGTTTGAAGCATTTCGATGCCGAGCGGGATCGGCGCGACATCGCGGGGCTCGACAATGCTGTTCTTATGCATGTGCAAACAGCGTTCATGCAAGACAACACGTTGTGGGGCGTATTTGATCTGCGTTCACTTACTGAGAGTTTGACTTTCAAGCACGTCGCAGCCTAAAGAAAGCGGCGAGAAAGTCATTGGGCGCAGGGGCACGTTTACGAGGAACTTTATTTATGGTGGCGAGACTGTCCAAAAAGAAGGGGGTCGTTTTGGATCAGCCGACCGAAGAAGTGGCATCGATGGCCACGGGCAGCGGTGAGCAATATATTGAGGTACAGGCGCAGCCCGCTAAGGGCGCCAAGACCAAAAAGGCCAAAAAGGAGTCACGCGGCGGCCGAAGCATGACCAGCGTGTCGATGCTTCTGTTGCTTATGGTGGCGTCGCTCGTCGCGGTGGCCTTCCTTTTCGGGTCCGATGCCGAACAGGCGAACCGCGACTCAACATATATAGAGCAGTCCGACCAGCTCTTGATGCTTTCGCAGCGTATCGCGAAAGACGCCGCGGCGGCGACCTTGGGTGAGGAAAGTGCGTTTAGTGACTTGCGGCACTCGCGCCTCGAATACCAAAAAATCATAGACCGTTTGCAAAACGGCAGCCGCCACCTGGGTATTCCGGCCAGTCCGGTCGCGGTCCGCCCGGCGCTCGTCAAGCTGAATGGAAGCTGGGTTAAGGTGCGCCATCACGTCGACGAGATCGTGAAGCAGGAAGAGCCGGCGCTGATGATGCACGACTATGTGGCCACGGTGAACCAGACGGCGCCTATGCTGCTTGCGCTGTGGGATGAGATTGTCACCAGGGGAATACGGGCCCATATGTCCCGCCAGCTCATCTATTTGGCCGCTCGCCAGGGCATGTTGAGTCAGCGGATTACGATGGAGGTGAACCTGTTTGCCGAGGGCGGGAGCTCGGCAGCCGTGGCGGCGGCCGAGTTCGGCGAAGACACCAAGCTCTTTCGTCAGACCCAAGATCAACTCGCCTCCCAGCTGCCCCCAGCGACTCAAGGCAAGTTTAAGCAGGCCAAAAAGGCCTTCAAGGCCTTGAACGAAAGCGTTCAGGGCATCTTGGCAGACGCCGCGCCCCTGTTCGTAGCCCAGCGTGCCGGGACCTTGATCTTCCGTCAAAGTAATCGACTCTTGGCGCAAAGCCGGGCCTTGGTCAACGCCTACGTTGCTTTGGCTCACCACCGCCTGCTCGAGAAGTATGCTGGCTACGGTATGGGGATATTGTCCCTGTTCTTCCTTCTATTGCTAGGCCGCAAGCTCGTCGCCGATGAGCGGGTTCGGGCACGCCAAAGCGCTAATCAAAACCGCGAGACCCAAGACGCGATCTTGAAGCTCCTAGACGAGATGGGTGACTTGGCCGATGGCGATTTGACCATTCAGCCTCAGGTGACGGAACAAATCACGGGTGCTATCGCCGACTCTATCAACTATGCCGTAAAGGAGATGCGTAACGTTGTGTACCGCATCAACACGACGGCGCAAGAGGTGGCTACCGCTTCGGATCGAAGCCGGCGGACCGCGGCGGAGTTGAACGACGCGGCGAGCCGTCAGGCCGCCCAGATTCTCGCGACCACGGAGAGGATCCGCGCCATGGCGAAGTCCATGGAAGAGATGTCGCAGAGCGCCGGGAAGTCGGTGGAGGTGGCGCGTGGCTCGGTCTTGACCGCCAAGCGTGGCTCGGAGGCTGTGCAAAATACCATTAAGGGTATGGATGAAATGCGCGAGCAGATCCAGGAGACCGCAAAGCGCATCAAGCGGCTCGGGGAAAGCTCACAGCAAATCGGTGAAATCGTGGAACTGATTAACGACATCGCCGAGCAAACCAACATTTTGTCCTTGAACGCGGCCATTCAGGCGGCCATGGCTGGCGACGCGGGCCGCGGGTTCGCGGTGGTGGCGGACGAGGTCCAGAGGTTAGCCGAGCGCTCCGGCGCGGCGACTAAGCAGATCGCAGACCTCGTGAAGACGATTCAGGCCGACACCAACGAGGCGGTGTCGTCGATGGAGAAGGCGACCAATGGGGTGGTAGAAGGGACGCGGCTTGCCGATGCGGCCGGTCAGGCCTTAGGCCAGATCGAGTCGGTCTCCGAACAGCTTTCGGGACTTATCGTGCGTATCGCGAAAGACGCGCACACCCAGTCGGAAACGGCGACCACGGTCTCGAGCAGTATGGGTGAAATTCAGGAAGCAACGGCTTTGACGTCTGCGGGGACTCAGCAGACCGCGGAATCTATCGCCAAGCTTTCTGATCTCGTAGGAGAGCTGCAGGCATCGGTTGCCGGCTTTAAATTGCCGGCTTAACGTCGGCATGCCGGCCCGGGGGTAAGATGGTCACTACAAGCAGTACGGACCTCGGAACGCTCGGATGGGTCAAGGATGAGATTGATGAGACCCTAAAGCAAGCGAGGCTCGCGCTCGAAGCGTTTTCCGAGCAGCGTACAGACGAGGCGAAACTGAGGCTTTGCGCCACCTATCTCCACCAGGTCGGCGGGACGTTAAAGATGGTGGAGCTCGATGTCCTGGCCCTGCTCGTGGAGGAGGCCGAGGCCGCAGTGCAGGCCTTGCTCCAGGGCGTCGAGGCCCCCAGCGAAGCGGTTCTCGAGCCGCTTGCTCGAGTCATCCTGTCGCTACCAGACATGCTCGACAGGGTGCAGGCGCAAGGCTTAGGCGACGGGCTCTTCTTGTTGCCGCTCGCGAATGAATTGCGGGGCGCGCGCGGAATCGAGCCTTTGAAACCCCAGGCGTTTTTCACGCCCGATCTGTCGGTGCGCCCGCCGGTCTCCCCGGTGGCCGACGATAGCGGGTTCGCCGCTATCTTTCGAAAGCAGCGCTCGCGTTTCCAGGGGATGCTCTTAAAGTGGTTAAAGGGCTTAGGCTCGGTCGCCGATGGCCGAGCCATGTCTGAGACTCTTGAGACATGGCGCGCGGCGGTGGCCTTCGCGCCACTTGCTCAATGTCTCTGGGTGGCGAGCGCTTTCGTTCGCTTTGTGACGGCGCAAGCGGAACCAAGCCTTGAGAGTAAGAAATTGCTCGGTCGCTTGGACCAGCTTTTGCGGCGCTTTGCCGATGGCCAAGACAAGGGCGGAGTGCGCGCCGGGTGTGAGCGTTTGACCCGCGACATGCTCTTCGTTCTGCGCGAGGGCCCGTCCGAAGAGAGCGCGGTCCTTCTTATTCGCGCCGCGTTCGCCTTAGGCGGCGAGGCCGCCGATCTGTCGATACCATCGGGGGCCGCCTTGCGCTCGATGGCGAGCGCGCTTAGCCAAGAGTTGGCCCTGGGGCAGAGCTTGCTTTCGACCTGTTTCGATCCGGGCCAAAAAACGGGCGCCACCCGTGATGGGGAACTCGTACAGCTGCTCGAGAAGATGGCCAAGACGTTCTCGGTATTGGGGATTGCGCCTTTAGAAGGTCTGCTCCAGGATGCCGTTGGGGTCTGCCGTGCGGTCTCGGAGGGTCGACTTGAGAAGAGCGGCGCAGTGGCTATGGCACTAGCCCAGACCCTACTGCAGATAGAAAGTGCGACGCGCGAGGTTCCCTCTGGCCGTGGCGGCTGGGAGCTTGGTATTAAGGAGCGGCGTCAAGCCCTGGCGAGCTTGCTCGGGGTCGTTGATACCAGTGGTGTAGAGGTCTCCGAAGTGCCGCTTTCCGAGCAGGATCGGCGCCAGCTGATCGGTGCGGTCGGGGGCGAGATATGCGCGAACTTAAAACAGATTGAAGAACGGTTTTTGGCGTTCGTGGCGGCCGCCGGTGATCGCGAGTTGCTTGCTGGTCTACCGGCCTTGGCGGCCCAAGTGGAGGCGGCTTTTCAGGTCGTGGAGGAGAGTCGAGCCGCTGAGTTGGCCCGCGGCCTGCATGCCCTTTTACTCTGTTTCTCATCCGGACAGCTCACTCCCAAGGCGGCTTCCCTTGAGGCCTTGGCGGCTGCCGTCGCCGGACTTGAGGCCGAGGTCGTTGGCTTAGAGCGCGGCCGACCGTTGCCAGAGGCCCAACTCACGGCGCTGACCGAGGCTTTATATGCTGTGGTGGGCGAGCAGGGCTTGCGTGTCACAGAGGGGTCCGAGTCAGCCCCGGTGATCGCTTCGGGTGCGCGCGCGGCCTCGGTTGCCCCGGCCCCATCAGGGACCGCCGACCATCCTGCCATCGATCCCGAAATCCTCCCCGTCTTTCTCGAGGATGCGCATCAAGCGCTGCGGCAACTGGAAGAGGCCTTGCCGGCCTGGGACGCCAACGCAGCGGACGAGGAAGCGATAGGGTTGGCGCGCCGCGCCTTCCATACCTTGAAGGGGAGCGGGCGCATGGTTGAGGCCGGAGAAATCGCCGAGCTCGCCTACGACGCCGAAATGCTTTTCAATAAGATTCGTGGCCGCCAGCGAGAGGCGAGCGTGGGTTGTCGCCACTGGATTCGCGCGGCCTATGAGATTGTGCGCGATTGGGTGGTAGCGCTCGAAAAGGGCGGCTCTTTGCCTTATATGGCCGCTACCCGCGCGGCCCTGCAGGCCTTGGTCGATGGGTGTGAGGACTCGGTAGCCGAGGCGCGGGCTGAGGCCAGCGTGCCGAGTGAGACCTTCGCCCTCGCCCCTACTGTCGATACTGAGGCTTGGGCGACGGGTGGGCTCACAGCGCCCAATCAAGAGACCGCACCCCCCGTGTTCTCGGGCACACTAGATCCAGGGCCCGCTGAGTTCACGCCGCCTGAATACCAATCGGAGCCCGATAGTCTACCGGACCGGGCAGCGGCCCTGGAGCCCGCAGGCGCTTCGCCGCTTGCGGATGACGTCGTACTCTACGATATCTTTGTGGCAGAGACCCAGGACCACCTCGCTGTGTTGCGCGAGGCTGCCACGAGCGGCCCTGAGGCGCTGGTGTCGGCGGTGTTATTGCGCGTCGTTCATACCATGCAAGGGAGTGCGCGCTCCGTGGCGCTTGGTTCCATGGCTGAGGCTTGCGCCGGACTTGAGCGTTACCTCCAGGCTCTCGAGCTCCGACAGGAGCCCCTGGGCACCGAAGGCACGGAATTACTGGCCGATCTCGTGGAGGCGAGCGAAACCTTTTTGGCCGCACTCGCGGTGAACCGGACCGCGAGCCCGGACTTTGCCGCGGTGACGACGCGTCTGACGAATCTTTTTAAGAGCGCGCAGCCGACGTCGGCGCTGACCTGGTGGCAGAAGAATCTCGAACTCCAGGAGACCAAAGAGGAGACGGTACCTGTCACCACGGATCTTTCGACGGTTCCCCCGTCCCCGCAACTCAATGTCACTGAGTCGCCCGCCCCGCACCGACAAGAGTCGGCCCGGGCGCCCTCCTATGCCGCCCCCCCGGCGGAGGCGCCGACAGAGGCCATTGATCCCGAACTGCGCGAGATTTTCCGTGATGAGGCCCATGAGCTCCTATCCACCTTCGAGACGGCGCTCGGTGATTGGCGTGCCCAGCGCCAAAATGAGACCCTGCTCCAGTCCCTGAAGCGCGCTCTCCACACCTTGAAGGGGGGTGCGCGCATGTGCGGTGTGTTCCGCATGGGGGATTTTGCCCACGCCACCGAAGAACTCTTGCGTCGCGTTGAAGACGGAAGCTGTGCCCGCGACGATCAGCTCTTTGCCTTGCTGGATACGGCGGCTGAGCGTTTGGGCGGTCTTTATGACGATTTTCTAGCGGGGCGTTCGCCACCGCTCGCCCCGGCCGATCGCGACCTGCTCGCCCGTTTGAGCGGTGAATCCTCGCCCGCCCCGGACAGTGTCGAGGTTGTCGAGAGTGCTGTGCTGGAACCGGTCGCGGCCAAAGAACGGGAGGTCTCCGCGGACCCCCCTTCGACCACGGTTTCCGAGCCCACGACGTTGGAGGACGAGGCCTTTAAGCCCGAGGTCGCGACCCAGGTGCGTGTTCGTACGGCGCTGTTGGATCGGCTGGTGAACTACGCGGGTGAGGTGAGTATCGCGCGCTCGCGTATGGAGCAGCAGGTCTTTAGCCTGAGAGAACATCTGGCCGAGTTGAATGGCAACGTGAAACGCTTTCGCGACCAAGTGCGTGAACTCGAGATTCAGGCGGAATCGCAGATTGTCTTTCGTACCCAGGTCGGGGAAGGCAATGCCGCGCAAGATTTCGATCCGTTGGAGTTCGATAGGTTCTCCCGGCTCCAGCAACTCTCGCGCGGTCTTACCGAAAATCTTCACGACTTGATCACCCTGCATGGGACGCTAGATAGCGTGGCGAGCCAAGCCGAGGCCGTGTTGCAGCAACAGGCGCGCGTGAATACCGAACTGCAAGAAGGTCTGATGCGTACCCGGATGGTGGGGTTCGCGACCCAGGGCCATCGCTTGCGGCAAATCGTTCGTCAGACATCGCGCGAGATCAATAAGCGCGCCGAGCTGGTGTTGTCGGGTGTCGACGTGGAGCTGGATAGGCACCTTCTCGAGCGCATGATCGCGCCTTTTGAGCACATGATCCGTAACGCCCTGGACCACGGACTTGAGTCGGCGGCCGAGCGTCAACGTTTAGGAAAGCCCGCGGTAGGGACCATCGCTATTCACGCCATGCAAGAGAGCGGGGAAATCGTGATTCGATTCTCCGACGATGGTGCTGGCCTCAATATCGAGCGCATCCGCAGCAAGGCCATAGAGCGCAAGCTCGTGCCTCCGAATGTTGTCGTCAGCGACGAACAGGTCATGCAGTTCATCCTATTGCCCGGGTTTTCCACCGCCTCGCAGATTACCCACCTTTCCGGACGCGGGGTCGGCATGGACGTCGTGCATAGCGAGGTCAAGAAGCTCGGCGGGGCCATAACGGTCGACACCAAGGCCGGTCGCGGGACGACCTTCATTATCCGTCTCCCGCTTACCTTGTCGATTACGCAGGCGCTCGTGGTCAGTTGCGCCGATCAGCTGTTTGCCGTGCCGCTGGCTGCTATCATTAATATCGTCGAGGCCCCTGGCGGTGCCATCCAAGACGCCTTGCTGCAGGAGCACCCGACCTTGCGATACGGGGGTCGGGATTACCCATTCATGGATCTCACTACACGTCTTGGCTTGGTGCGAGGGCCAGATCTGCCGCGCAAGTTGCCGGTGTTGCTGTTGCGTCTTGATGCCCGTGAGATAGCGGTTGCGGTCGATGATCTTTCAGGGACGCGTGAAGTTGTGGTGAAGCCTTTAGGTCCGCAGCTGGCAGAGATTCGCGGGCTTTTTGGCGCGACCATTCTCGGCGATGGACGAGTTTTGCTGATTCTCGATATCCCCGCCCTGTGGACCGAAGGCGATGGTTTGCGCCTCGCCGCAGCGCCTGTCGAGGTCCCGGTGGCCGCCCGCCCCTACGTGTTGGTGGTCGATGACTCATTGACGGTGCGCAAGGTCACAAGTCGCTTCTTGCAAAAGCAGGGTTATGATGTGGAGACCGCCAAGGATGGTATCGAGGCCCTGGAGCAACTTCGGGACCGGATTCCGGACGTCATGCTGGTCGACATCGAAATGCCGCGCATGGATGGTTATGAGCTTACCTCACGTATCCGCGATGAGCCTCGGTTGAACCGGATCCCGATCATCATGATCACTTCGCGCTCGGGAATGAAACATCGCGAGCGGGCCATGAGCCTCGGGGTGGACGTTTATCTCGGGAAGCCCTACCAAGAGGATGATTTGCGTAAGGAGATTGAAACCCTGTTGCGCCGAGGACGCCCATGAGTAGCGGCGCCCGTCACTATCTCGAGCTCAAGTTCGCGGGCCACACCTTTCTTATGCCCAATACGCCAGACGTCTCGATAGAACCACGCGAGAATATGCAAATCGAGCGACGGGGGCGCGCGGCCGCTATTCGGAGCTTGCAGGGCGTATTGTGGCAAGCCTACATCCTAGACGGGGATCTCCGGCCTGTGACCGATGGGGTCTGGACTCGTGCCGTGTTTTTGAACGCGCGTGCGAAGAGTCCGGTCGGTTTGCTCGTCGATGACTTGAGGCTACTACCGGCCGACAGCTTGCGGATCGAGGCCTTTACGCCGCTTGGACCCGCCCCCGTGAGTGGCCAGCACCTATTTCACGCGGCGGCGATGCAGGCATCGACCCTCACTTTGGTGTTTGCGCCGACAGCGCTCACCGCCTATTTGCAAGCTCAGGAGGGTGCCGATGGCTTTGGCCGATAATCGGATTCACGGCCTGCTCCTGCCAGTCGGAGACCGGTTTTTGCTCGTGCCGAGCGCACTTGTCGCCGAGATCAGCGTGTTCACGACGTTGACCCGCCTCCCGCTCGCCCCGAACTGGTTGTTGGGGGTGATGAGCTGGCGTTCGCGACCGGTTCCGGTATGCGATTTGGCAAGGTTTTGGGGGGCACCCGTGGTGCCGGGGGAAAAATCCCGCGTGGTCGTGTTCTATCCCTTGCCGGGGCGGCAGCCAAGCGAATTTTTTGCGCTGATCACAAGTGCCGAGCCGCAATCGCGGATCATTGATACCCCAGCGGTCTTGCTGACAGACGACGATGCCGTCCATCCCTACCTCGCGGTGTCTCTTGATCTCGATTCAAGGCGAGTGGGAATTCCGGACCTGGAGGCCCTCAAAGACCTCTTTTATGACGACTCGGCGGCGCCGCCGGTGCTCTTCTAAGTCTGCGTTCCCGATCCATCGTTCAAGCCGTGGTGACATCCTCACGCCCCTGACGCACGCGGGCCGCGGCCATTAGGCCTCGGTGGCGGCGTCAATCCCGGCGGCGAGGGTGCGTACAAGCTGCTTGATCTCGTCGGGTTCAATCACGTAGGGGGGCATAACATAGAGGACATCCCCGAGGGGGCGCAGGAGTGCTTCGTGATCGAGCCCATACCGGTAGACCCGCAGCCCGCGTCGCTCCAGGGCCGGGTACGCCTGGCCGCGACCTTTGTCGGCCACCAAGTTCAGGGCCGCTATCATGCCGGTTTGGCGGACCGATGCCACATGCGGGTGCTCTCGAAGCGGTGCCAAGGCCTCCGCGATCACAGCGCTCAGGACTCGATTTTTTGCGATGACGTCAGTTTTGGCGAAGATATCGAGGGTCGCGAGCGCCGCCGTGCACGCCAGGGGGTTGCCGGTATAGCTATGGGAATGAAGAAAGGCTTTGCCGGACTCGTATTCAGCAAAGAACGCTTGGTAAATATTTTCCGGGACCAGACAGGCGGATAGCGGGAGGTAGCCGCCGGTGAGGCCCTTGCCCACTAGTAGGAAATCCGGTTGAATCGGCCCTTGTTCGCAGGCGAAAAGTGTTCCGGTGCGTCCGAAGCCGACCGCGATTTCATCGGCAATGAGGTGGACTCCGTATCGGTCGCACAGCTCCCGCAGGCCTCTAAGGTAGCTCGGGTCATACATACGCATGCCGCCTGCGCACTGGACCAGGGGCTCTATGATTACGCCGCAAATCGTGTCCCCGTGCTGTTCTAGTATCTCGTTCATGCCGCTCAAGGCCTGACGGATCTGATCTTCACAGCTGGCCTCCGGTTCGCGTAACGAACAATCGGGGGAGGGCGCGATGTGGGCCGAAAAGAGCAGCGGCGCGTAGGTCTCTTTGTAGAGAGCGACATCGCTTACTGAGAGGGCGCCCACCGTCTCGCCATGATAGGAGTGGGCTAAGGTCACAAACGCGGTCTTACGGGGACAGCCCTCGTTGCGCCAGTAATGAAGGCTCATTTTTAGCGCGATTTCGACCGCTGACGAGCCGTTATCGCCAAAAAAGCAACGCGTGAGGCCCAGCGGGGCGAGCGTCACCAGGGATTCGGCGAGTTGAATAGCAGGCTCGTGGGTAAAGCCCGCTAGCAACACATGCTCGAGGTTCCCGAGTTGGCGCCTTAAGGCCTCGTCAATGGCTGGGTGGCCGTGGCCGAATATATTGACCCACCAGGAGCTGATGGCATCCAGATAGCGCCGTCCCTCGAAATCTTCCAGCCACACCCCGCGCGCCCGGCGAATGGGAACAAGCGGGATCGTCTCGTGGTCATGCATCTGCGTGCAGGGATGCCAAAGGACTTTGAGGTCGCGTTCGACGAGTGGAGCATTAGGCATGCCCTCAGTATATCAGGGTCTTAGTAGCCCCAGTATTGCTTCAAGATCTGCTCTTGGCCCTTGTACTGGTTAGCGCGCGCAGCCACGAACCGCGGCAGTCCGATCGCGCGAAACAGCGAAGAGGGGGCGCGTAGCAGCGCATAGCGGACCCGCGCGCGTTCGGCAGCGGGTACCCACGGTGCGGCCGAGATCGCGACGTTGGGGACCGACCGTGAGGTGGCCACCACCGTAAGCGCCCCCCCTTGGGACATTTGCAAGCCAACGAGTGGGGTCGGGATCATGGCCGCGGCGACCTTGTGTTCTTTAAGGAGCCTCAGCCCATCAGCGGCGTCACTCACGGCCACGATCAGAGGCTGGCGAGTGGCATGGGGGAACATCCGGCTTAAGAGGGCAGCACCCATGCTAGGTATGCCCAGGGTAGCGATTCGTTGGCCGATGAGGTCGGACGGCCCGAAAATCATTTCCGAACTCCGGGCTACAAGACTATAGGATACGGTGCCCGGCTCTTTCACCAACACATGGTAGCCTAAGTGCTTCAGGCTGTAGTCTGTGAAATGCGCTGCATTCAACATAAAAGCGTACTCATGCGGCTTGCGCATCATTTGCCAATAGGCGAGGAAGTTGGGGTTGGTGGCGACTTGGCAAGGGCGCCCCAACGTCTGCCCTATGTAGTGGGCGAGCGGCGTGAAGGCCCCCTTAGTCACGCGTTCGCTTAAGATGGGTTGAACCGCAAGCTTTAAGACCTGGGCTTCGCAATGGGCTGCGCTCAACAATGCGAAGGCGATAATAGAAGCGAGGCGGCCAATGCAGTTTTGTCCCCGGTGCATGAACGGTCTCCAAGCGTGAGCGCATCCTGCGACCTACGTCCTGCCTCCAGTATAGACAGCGATTGGCCAAGGTGTGACATAATCCAACTTATGGACAGGCTTGGTTTGTGAGGCGGTTATGGTGAGCACGGAAACACCGGTTTGCGACTTCGGGCAAGCCCCGCCCGATTTTCGGCTGCCGTCTACCGATGGTCGGATAATGACCCTGGCGGACGTACGCGGCGAGCGCGGCCTTTTGGTGATGTTTATCTGCAATCATTGCCCCTATGTGAAGGCCATACGCGACCGGCTGGTGCGCGACGTGACTGAACTGCGTGCGTTCGGTATTGGAAGTTGCGCGATCATGTCGAACGATCCCAAGGATTATCCGGAGGACTCTTTCGATCAGATGAAGCGTGTGGCAGAGGAGTATCAGTTCTCCTTTCCCTACCTCTATGACGAGAGTCAGGATGTCGCGCGCCGCTACGGGGCGGTGTGTACCCCCGATTTTTTCGGTTATAACGCCGATCTCGGGCTGCAGTATCGAGGCCGTCTCGATGCGAGTCGCAAAGAGCCGGCGGCGGGCGCCAAGCGCGATCTTTTCGAAGCCATGAAGCTTGTCGCCACCACCGGCCGTGGCCCCCGCGAGCAAATCCCGAGTATCGGCTGTTCGATCAAGTGGAAGGAACACGGGGGCTCTTGACCACAAACGACGTCCCGCATCCCGCGAGTGAGGCTGGCCTTCAGGTTTTGGTAGGGCTTGTGCGTGCGGCGGCTGAGAAGGAGTTGTTGCCCCGGTTTGGGCTGAGCGGGGCCCGGATTAAGGACGACGGGAGCGTGGTGACCGCCGCTGATACCGGCATGCAGTTGCGGCTCGCCCAGGGTTTGCATGATTCGTGGCCTGAGTTCCCGCTGGTCGGCGAAGAGATGAACGAGAGCGATCAACGGATCGCGCTGTCGGCCGCAGGCGGCGCCTGGTGCCTGGATCCCCTCGATGGCACTACGAACTTCGTCAACGGCCTCCCGTTTTTTGCCGTGTCGCTGGCGCTTTTGCAGAATGGTCAACCGACTATCGGCTTAGTCTATGATCCCTCCCGCCAGGAGTGTTTCACGGCCGTTCGGGGCGCTGGGGCGCGGCTGAACGGCGTGCCCTTACCTAAGGCGATCGACGCCCCGGCGCTGAGGCGCTGTGTCGCGCTCGTCGATTTTAAGCGGCTCTCGCCACGGCTCGCTGGTCGCGTGGGGATTGACCCCCCTTATAGCTCACAACGTAGCCTGGGGGCCTGCGCGCTCGACTGGTGCTGGCTCGCGGCCGGACGTGCTCAGCTGTATCTCCATGGGGGCCAAAAACTCTGGGACTATGCGGCCGGAAGTCTTATCTTACGGGAAGTGGACGGGGTGGCGACGACCTTGGAGGGGGCCCCCTTGACATACGAGAGCCTGGGCGGTTCCTCGGCCGTGGCGGCGAGAACCGCTCATCTCCACGAGGCTTGGCAGGCGTGGATAAACCATAACGCCTAGGCGCGTTTTGAAGACGCCTATTGCCGAATGGGGTGCAGGTGAGAGAAAATAGCCGACTCTAAATTGTGGTTGGGTTCGTTGCCGGTGTCGGCAACGAAAGGTCCCGTATCCCCTTTGGTGAGACTTTAGGACCGCCAAGGGGGTTTTTTGTTGGGCGCACGGCGGCTTTTTGGGTAGCACGACTTAACGCAAACGATGGGTGGGGCAGACGGCGGCGGCAAGTGGCCGGGTCCGTCGGGCCTGATCGAGGAGCAGTGAGATGCAAAAGAGACCGATCCTACTGGGGATCGTCGGTGATTCGGCGGCCGGGAAGACCACGATTACGCGCGGTATCGCGCAAGTCATCGGGGAAGACAGATGCACTATCATTTGCACGGACGACTACCATAAATACAACCGGGTAGATCGGGCGAAACGGAATCTGACGGCCCTTCATCCTGACTGTAATTACATGGATATCATCGAGCAGCACCTGAATCTGCTGAAAGATGGTAAACCGATCCTGAAGCCCCACTACAATCACAGCACGGGCGATTTTGATCCACCCTCGTACATCGAGCCTAAGGATTTTATCGTGGTCGAGGGGTTGTTGGGATTTTCGACCAAGGCTATGCGCGACGCGTATGATGTAAAATTGTATCTGGCGCCGCCAGAGGACCTTCGGTTTCGTTGGAAAATGAAGCGCGATACCCAAAAGCGCGGGCATACCGCCGAGGCCGTTATCAAGGAAATGAAGCTGCGCGAGCCCGATTCGGATGCATTCATTCGTCCGCAACGGAAATGGGCCGACATGGTCATATGTTTTTGGCCGCCCGAGACCGACAAGGAGGAGACCGGTAGCCACCTGAACGCCTCTTTGGTGTTGCGTCCGACGCTGCCGCATCCGGATTTATCGGATGTGCTCGAGCAAGGCGGCGGTAACGGTGTCCATATGGAACTCGATCGCGACATGGGTCTTCCGGTCGACCGCCTTGAGATTGATGGAAAGATATCGGACGGCAAGGCCAAGCGCCTCGAGGATTTGCTGTGGAAGCATATCCCTGGAGAACATCACCATCTGCGTCATGATGGTATAGGCGAGATCACCGGCACGACGGGCGAGAAACTGAAGTCTCACCCCTTAGCCCTAACGCAGTTGTTGGTTGCTTACCATTTGCTGAAAGCGGCATCTGGCCATTACCAATAAGGACTGCACTGCTTTTTTTGAGGATTAATCATGTCAGCAAAGCCCGAAAGCCATTCCCAAGGGGGCGGTAACGTCGATCCCCGTCGTCGCGAACTCGCCAACGCCATCCGGGCTCTCAGCATGGACGCCGTACAGAAGGCCACCTGTGGTCACCCCGGCGCCCCCATGGGTATGGCCGATATCGCCGAGGTTCTTTGGAACGACTATTTAAAGCACAATCCGGCCAATCCCTCCTGGGCCGACCGTGATCGCTTCGTGCTGTCGAATGGCCACGGGTCGATGCTTTTGTATAGCCTACTTCACCTGACCGGTTATGCCTTGCCGATCGAAGAACTAAAGCGCTTTCGCCAGATGGGCTCCATGACCCCGGGGCACCCGGAATACGGCTATACTCCGGGGGTCGAAACAACTACCGGGCCGTTGGGCCAGGGTCTGGCGAACGCCGTGGGCATGGCGATCTCCGAACGG
>JAJYGP010000077.1 GCA_021785035.1 Pseudomonadota bacterium | reverse complement strand
GGAGCAAGAAGTAAAGGCTGAACGAGGTCGTCGGCCTCAGCGCCTCTTATCAAGGCGCCACAGAGATCCCGTGGAACCGCCTTCCTTGGGTACCCGAGAAAAGCGCCGCCACCGGGCCCTGTGGCGGCGTTCGCGACGAGCTAGGCCCGCTCAAGCACGACAAAGGCCACGGCATAGTCCTCTTCATCGCTGAGCGTGACATGCATCGCCCCGACCTTGAGTGTGCGGGCGTAGGCCTCAGCGCCGCCTGTCAGCACCAGCTGCGGCTGACCCAAGGACGTGTGGGCAACCGTGATGTCGCGCAGGGCGAAGGCGCCGCGAAAACCCGTGCCTAAGGCCTTGGCAGCGGCCTCTTTGACGGCAAAGCGTTTGGCCAGAAAATGTGCGGCGCGGGCCGTGGTCGTGAACTCCTGGTACTCCTCTACACTCAAGATCCGCGCAGCATAGCGGCTGCCGAACCGGTGCAGACCGGCGCTGAGACGGGCAACGCGCACGATATCCGTCCCGATACCAACAATCACGAGCGATCCGCCGCCAAGATCAGGCGCTTCATCTCGGTGACCGCCGGGCCAAGCCCGGTAAACACCGCGCGCGCGATGATCGCGTGCCCAATATTCAGTTCGCACAGGCCCGGAATCGCGGCGATCCTTGAGACATTGTGATAATGGAGGCCGTGGCCCGCGTGAACCCGCAAACCCAGCGCCTGGGCGTGCTTTACGCCGTCGACGATCCGGGCATACTCGCGCTCCTGCGCCAGACCCTGGGCATCGGCATAAGTCCCAGTATGAAGCTCAACGACCGGCGCACCGGTCCGGCATGCCGCCTCTATTTGGCGCAGATCGGGATCGATAAAAAGCGATACCCGCACCGAGGCCTTAGCGAGCGCCCGGCACGCCGCCGCCACCTGCGCCTCGTGGGCTACGACGTCGAGCCCTCCCTCCGTCGTAAGTTCCTGACGACGCTCGGGCACAAGGCAGGAATCGGCCGGCTGGTAGCGGACGGCGATCGCGATCATCTCGTCTGTGATCGCCATTTCAAGGTTCATGCGGGTCGTCAGAATATCGCGCAATAAGGCCACATCCCGCTCTTTTATGTGTCGCCTGTCTTCACGCAGATGGAGGGTAATGGCGTCCGCCCCGGCTTGTTCAGCCACCAAGGCCGCTTGAATAGGATCGGGATAGCGGGTACCGCGGGCGGCCCGCAAAGTCGCCACATGATCGATGTTGACGCCGAGTTTCATGCGATCTCGCGCATACTGCGAAACAGCGTGCGGGTGTGGAGGGGCTTGCCGCCCAGGAGTCGCGCCAGAACGCTCCGCAAAAGCCCCTTCGCCTCGCGCAACTGATCGGGATCGCTCAGGTCTTCTTTGGCAAGCGCTATCAAGGTACCTCCCATCACGCCGAGACCCTCATTGCGCGTCGCGCTCTCGATCGCGCCTTCTTCCAGCACGTAGCGATAGCGGCCCATCGGCCGTATCGGCTCCCCGCTTTGCGCGTCATGACTCAGTCCCAAACCGTAACCCAGGGACGCAAGCAGCCGCTTTTCGAATATCCGCAGCGGTGCCTCTTGGCAACCGCCCACTGAGAGCGCGCGCAACACCGACTCATAGGCCTCATAAAGTTCCGCATGGGCCTCGTGGCGATGGAGAAGCCGCAACACCAGCTCGTTCACATAAAACCCGCACCACACCGCATCACCCCGAAGGTCGATCGCGCCCTCGAGGGCCTCGGCCTGCGTCAGAGTGCCGAGCTCGCCCCGCGAAGACCACCCCAGACGCAAGGGCTGAAACGGTCGCAGATGGGCACCCGCGAAACCCTTGCCGGGGGAACGGACGCCGCGAGCGACGAGGCCCACGCGCCCAAAAGCGAACGAGAAGACCTCGAGCAAAACACTGGTCTCGCCGTAGGGGTAACGATGCAGAACAAATCCGCGCTCGTCTTCGGTACGCATCGACTAATTGTCGCCCGCGTACCCCAAGCTCCGCAAGGCCCGCAGGTCATCAGACCATCCGCTACGCACCTTAACCCACAACCCGAGATAGATCTTCTGGCCTAGGTGGCGCTCGATCTCACGCCGCGCGGCAGTCCCAACCGCCTTCAGCCCCGCTCCGCCTTGACCCACCAGAATGGCCTTCTGGCCCTCCTTCTCCACGTAAATGACACCTTCGATCCGAATAACCTTCTTGTCGACCTTGAAGGTCTCGATATCGACAGTCGTCACATAGGGGATCTCCTGCGAAAACCGCCGGCAGACTTGCTCTCGGACAAACTCAGCAGCCAGAAACCGATCACTGCGGTCGCTCAACTGATCGCTCGGGTAAAGGGCTTCGCGCACCGGAAGCCGACTTGCGATAACCCCCTCCAACGCCTCAACGTTCGTGCCGTCACGCGCCGATAAAGGCACGATCTCGGCAAACACGCCGCGGGCGGCGAGCGTTGCTATCAGCGGTAGCAAGGCATCTTTTTGTGCGAGGCGATCGACCTTATTGAGAGCCAGGATCACGGGCCGGCCGTGGAGATGATCACCGATAAACCTAAGGACTCGCTCGTCGTCTTCCTGAAAGCGCGGACAGGCGGCCACGAACACCAGGCAATCCGCCTCCTCCACCCCTTGCGCCGCCGCGCGGTCCATGTGCTGAGCCAGAGCCCCTTTGCCACCCCAAACGAGCCCTGGGGTATCGAGGTAGAGAAACTGGGCGTCCTCCGTGGTCTTGATCCCGAGGATGCGGTGGCGTGTCGTCTGGGGCTTGGGTGAGGTGATAACAAGCTTGTGCCCGAGAAGGCGATTGATCAAAGTCGACTTCCCGACGTTAGGGCGGCCGAAGATCGCGATAGAACCGCTCCGAAAGTCGCTCATGACTGGCTTAAGCGGCGCAAAGCCAAGCGCGCCGCCTCTTGCTCGGCGTAGCGGCGCGTCGACCCCTCGCCGTGCGTCGCCTCCTTCAAACCGGACACCCGGCAGGCGACCTTGAAGTGTTGTTCATGATCCTGTCCTGTGATGCCAAGAAGTTCGTACTGAGGCAATTCCAGCCCGCGACCTTGCAGGAACTCCTGCAAAAGGGTCTTCGCGTCCTTCGCTTGGGCATGGGCATCGATGCCGGCAAGCCGCGATGCAAAGAGTTCCATCAAAATTCGGTGCACCTCGTGATAGCCGCCGTCCTGGTACAACGCGCCAACCACCGCCTCGAAGCCATCGGCCAGGATCGAGTCGCGGTCGAAACCGCCGCTCTTTAACTCCCCCGGACCAAGCCGCAAGACCTCGCCTAGTCCGATTTCGCGCGCGACATCGGCTAAAGTCTCGGCGCGCACCAGCCGTACCCTGAGCCGGGTGAGCTCGCCCTCCGACAGCTGAGGAAACCGCAGATAAAGCGCATCGGCCATGACAAGATTCACGACCGCATCGCCCAAAAACTCAAGCCGCTCGTTGTTGCGAGCCCCACAGCTCCTATGGGTTAGGGCCTGCGTCAATAAATCGGGATCGCGAAAGGCAAGCCCCAAGCGCCGCAGCAGCGCGACTTCCTTACTGGTCAAGAACCAGTCACCTTACGACGATCCACAAAGTGGATGACGGCGGTAATATTGTAAATGATTGGGACGCGGACGTTGTAGGTAAACACCAAGATCCTCCCTCCTGTACGAATCGGCAGGATCTGCAAATCGTTCGCGACACTCACGCGACTCACGTAGCCAACATTGAACTCCTGGCGCACCATCGACCGGATCTCGCTATTGCTCGCCTTATTAATCTCGGGCTGCTTCGCTACGCTCCCCAGGACGTGCGCGATCTGCCAATTATCGAGATAGGGCGGAAAAATCTCGAACGCCAAAAACACGAAAAATCCGACTAAAATGACGACGAAAAGTACGCTCCAAAACGACGCTCCACGCTCACGATTCCCAGACATACGACCTCCCTCCGTTTCGCTTTAGGGGATAACCCGCCCTATTCGTTTGAAATCCACACCCCCGCCATGGGCCGTATTCCAGCTAAACCAGATCAGGAACGCGCGCCCAACCAGATTCTTCTGTGGCACATAGCCCCAGTAACGGCTATCGTCACTCAAATCGCGGTTATCCCCGAGCACGAAGTACTCATGAGGCGGCACCACGAAATGCATCGGGGGCTGGGTGATGCCGGGTATCAAAATAATGTGGTGCCTGATCTTGCCGAGCTTCTCAGTGTACCGGTAGGCCTCGAGGAAACGGCCACTCTGTTCCGCATACAGATAGGGGCGCTTATGGTCATGGGGGATCAGCTTGCCGTTGATATAAAGCTGCTTATTGATGTAGGCGATATGATCGCCCGGCAGCCCCACGATGCGCTTGATATAGTCCACAGCGGGATCGCGTGGATAGCGGAAGACCACCACCTGGCCGCGTTTGGGCTCGCCTACCGACAATATCTTGGTGTGCAGGATTGGCAGGCGCAGGCCATAGGCAAATTTGTTCACCAAAATGAAGTCGCCGACGTGGAGCGTGGGGATCATCGAGCCAGACGGAATGCGAAATGGCTCGACTACAAACGAACGGATCAAGAGCACGACCAAGATGACGGGGAAGAACGAGCGCGCGTATTCGGCGTAGAGCGGCGGCTTGCGGTCTTTTTTGTTGCGACGCACCACGGCATCGATCAACCAAAGCACCCCGGTCAGCAGTAAGAGGCCAACAAGCCACGCGGAAAAATCGTTCAAGGACATAATTATTTCTCAACTCGCAGAACGGCCAGGAAGGCCTCTTGGGGAATTTCGACAGATCCCAACTGTTTCATACGTTTCTTTCCTTCCTTTTGACGTTCAAGAAGCTTGCGTTTTCGGCTCACGTCCCCGCCATAGCACTTGGCCGTGACGTTCTTGCGCAAGGCCTTCACCGTCTCGCGCGAAATGACATGCACCCCAATCGCGGCCTGAATCGCGACATCGAACATCTGACGCGGTATCAATTCCCGCAATCGCCGTATCAGTTCGCGGCCCCGGTATTGGCTCTGCGTTCGGTGGGTGATCACCGAAAGGGCATCTACCCGGTCGCCGTTGATCAAAATATCGACCCGCACCAGATCGGCCGGCCGAAACTCATGAAACTCATAATCGAAGGACGCATAGCCTCGGCTCAACGACTTCAGTCTATCAAAGAAATCGATCACGACCTCGTTTAACGGAATCTCGTAAGACAGCATCGCCTGGCGACCAAGAAAGCGTAGATCCTTTTGGGTGCCACGCTTCTCGACACAAAGCTGGATCACCGGGCCCAGATACTCCTGGGGCACCAGAATATTACACAAAATGATCGGTTCGCGAACCTCGCGGATCTGGCCGGGATCGGGAAGCCGCGCCGGATTATCGACCCGCAGGCGCTCACCCTTCGTGGTTTCGACCTCGTAAATGACGGTGGGCGCTGTGGTGATAAGACTAAGGCCGTATTCCCGTTCGAGCCGCTCTTGCACGATTTCCATATGCAGCATGCCAAGGAACCCACAACGAAACCCAAAACCCAGGGCCTCCGAGGTCTCCGGCTCGAAATGCAGCGAGGCATCATTGAGTTTGAGTTTTTCCAAGGCCTCCCGAAAACTGTCGTAGTCCCCAGCCTCGATGGGATAAAGCCCGGCAAAGACGCGTGGCTTAATCTCCTTAAAGCCCGGCAGCGCCAAGGCGGCGGGGCGGCGGGCCTCGGTTATCGTGTCTCCGACACGGGCCCCTTTGACGTCCTTGACGCCGGCTACGACGTAACCGACTTCCCCGGTCTTCAGCTCTTCGACGGGGTGGCGCTTCGGGGTAAAAATACCCACCTGCTCAACATCATAATCGCGGCCAGTCGCCATCATGCGCACCCGGCTACCGCGGCGCAACACGCCATCGACGATCCGCACCAGGGCCACCGTACCAAGATAGGTATCAAACCAGGAATCGACGATGAGCGCCTTCAGCGGTCCATCGCTCTGGCCCTGCGGCGGAGGAACAAGCGCCACAAGCGCCTCGAGTATGTCGCGGATGCCTTCTCCGGTCTTCGCGCTGACCCGAATCGCATCGGTCGCGGGGACACCGATGATGTCCTCTATCTCACGCGCCACCCGCTCCGGATCGGCGGCCGGCAAATCGATCTTGTTGAGGACCGGTACGATCTCCAAATTGAGTTCGGCCGCGGTATAGCAATTGGCCACGCTTTGCGCCTGGACGCCTTGCGCTGCATCGACGACTAAAAGCGCCCCCTCGCAAGCCGTAAGCGATCGCGAAACCTCGTAGGAAAAATCGACGTGTCCGGGGGTGTCGATGAGATTGAGCTCATAGGTAAGGCCATTCAAGGCCAAGTATTGCAGGGTGACGCTTTGCGCCTTGATGGTGATACCGCGCTCGCGCTCGAGATCCATGGAATCAAGAACCTGGCTCTCCATCTCGCGGGCGGTCAGCCCCCCGCAAAACTCGATGAACCGATCGGCCAGCGTCGACTTCCCGTGGTCAATATGAGCAATGATTGAGAAATTCCGAATGCGATCTTGCAAGCTGGGCCTTAGAGCGCTGACGCTTCCCCCGAAAACCGGTCCGATAGGTGAGGCGGCATCATACCGGGTTTCCGAAGGCGGACCAACTATTTGGTTAAGGCCAAAAAGACCGCCGCTCCACCTCTGTGGATAAGTACCGGCACCGGCGTCGTCGGAAGCTTCGCCAAAATGGTCATGAAGGAATGCACGCTATCGACCGGGTGGCCGGCAAGCTCTAGGATGACGTCGCCCGGGCTTATGCCGGCCTTCGCGCCCGGACCCGCATTTACGTCCTCGACAAAGACCCCGGCCGACACACCGAGCTCGCTTTTTTGCCGAGCGCTCAGATTACGTAAGGCGAGTCCTAGGCTCGCCGCGTTCCGCGGCTTGGAGGGAGCCTTAGAGAAAGTCGTAGGTAGGACCTGGGGGAGAGCCCCCACGGTCACAAACACCGTGTGCGCACGACCGTCACGCATCACCTTAAGGCGTGCCTGGGTGCCAACCGGCGTCAGACCCACAAGCGGCGGGAGGTCTGAAGAGTGGACTATAGGATGACCGTCGTAGCGCACAATGACGTCCCCGGCCTCAAGGGTCGAGTGAGCCGCCGGACTATTGGGGAGGACCTCGGACACCAGGGCGCCATACGGCTTACGCAACTGGAAGGACTCAGCAAGCTTGCGCGACACGTCTTGGATGGTGACGCCCAGCCACGCCCACTGAACGCGACCTGTGGTACGCAACTCGTGGCCGATCCGCATCGCCAAATTGATCGGAATGGCGAACGAGAGCCCCATGAACCCCCCGGTACGGCTGTAGATCTGCGAGTTAATACCGATCACCTGGCCAGAAATATTAAAGAGTGGGCCGCCCGAGTTACCCGGATTGATCGGGACATCGGTCTGAATGAAGGGGACGTAATCGGAGCCCGGAAGGTTGCGCCCGACCGCCGATACAATGCCGGCCGTGGCCGAGTTCTCGAAACCGAAGGGCGCGCCGATCGCCAATACCCAATCCCCCACGTGGATGTCGGATGGGTGCCCGATCTTTACGATTGGTAAGCCACGCGCATCGATCTTTAAAAGCGCGACGTCGCTTTTGGTATCGAGTCCCACAACGTGGGCGACATAATCGTGATGGTTAGTCAGCTTCACGATCACGCGTTTGGCATGGTTAATTACGTGCGCACAAGTCAAGATATAACCGTCGGACGCGATGATAAATCCAGACCCCAGCGACTTACTGACGAACCTTTGGGGAGCGCTCTCGCGTTCGCCCGGCAATTTTTGGAAAAACTTATTGAGTGGGTTTCCAGGGACGCTCGGAGATCCAAACCCAAAATTCGGTCTCACCCGCTTTATGACTTCCGTACTACTGATATTAACGACTGCACGGCGATTCGCGCTCACAATGCGGGCAAAGTCCGGTAATTGGGGGCTATCTGCGTAGGCGATGGCCGACACCATCAGAAGCCAGACCATCAACAGAATCCTTTGCGCGCTCATAAATCGTCCTTTGCGGGAAATCCCGTTCGTTTTTATTTATGTATTGTGGGCACGCGAGCCGCCGACCGTGGCGACAAGGGGCGCACCGAAAGCGCCATGGTCTCTACGGTCAGGGTTGGGACATTACCTAGCACCGTGACCATCCGGTGATCGACCACTGATCGAAATACGTGCAAGGCCCCAAGCCGAAACAGTTGGGCCTGGATTCCGCGGGCCGCCGGCCGCCGGCCGATAAATACCGATACACCGGCCAAGCCATCAGAATACACGAGGTGCTGAACCACGCCCTTATGGCCCGCTATGCGCCGCATAAGATGCATGGCCAAACGAAAACCCGCAGGCTTGTCTTGCACAGTCCAGGTCGGCTTCGGGTCAGGAAACAGCTCGCCTCGCTCCTCTTTATAGGTTGTAATGCGGCCGACGCCAATAGGTCCAACGGCCGAGGCAGGAATGTAGGGCTTTACCCGCAAACGAGTAAATAAGAATTGCTCGATGGTGCGGCCGCTCTCGTTGATCACTGAAGCCTTGAGTAAAAGGCCAGTCTTACGCGCCGCCCAGAGACGATAACCGTAACGGTAGGCATCGCGCGGTTTTATGACCACGGCCCGCGCGCTAAAACCGGCGATACGAGTAAGCCCGCCTAGACTAATCGCGTAAAAACGGCGCAATGGCCGCAGATGGGTCGGAACCAGCGCCGGAAAGGTTTTTAAAACCATGACACGTCGCTCAATAAATACCACATGCTCATGGGGCAAATAGCAGGCGACCCGTCCTTGGCCGCGTATGATCACTTGGCGGCGGCCATCAAGAGCCATCAAACGCTCGGTGACCCGGCCATCTGCGACACGATGGACGATGCGCATGGTTGCGAGCGTGGCCCCGTGTCGGTAGACGAAGGTGCCCGTATAGTTCAGGGTGCGCGCGGCCCGCTCCATGCGCTGCAGCCACCCGCGAGCTGTAGCCGCGTATGCCACACCGCTTACCAGAACAAGGGTCGCCGTCAGGAGCGGCCGCCTCATCATGGTGTGTTCCGCGCCCCCCGGCTGGGGCCGTTATAGGCCGCGAGATGAACATAAGAAAGCCCGTTCATACCGGCAAGCGGCGCCACCGCGGCATGCTCAAGTAGGAAGGCATTGAGTCGATTGCGCCAGCGCGGACCTTGCCAATGAGCCCTTTCGATGTAGCGGTGCGGTAGAGTAAGGGGAGCGGTCAAGGCGGTCTTCAGTGGCGCGCCCGCGGCCGGTTCTCCCGAAGCCACCAGACGCAGACCGAATAGGGCCACGACCGCCGTCAACGACGCCGCCAAGGCAAAACCCAGTGCCTGGCGCGTCCCGGAGCGGCCTTTTATCTTAAAAAATCGCGCCGCGGGGAGCACGCCGACGATTGGCTCCTCGGCAATGGCCGCCACGATCCGTGCGCTTAAGCGGGTGCCGATGTCCCCTTCCCACTCCTTACGCAACACCGCTCTGGTGATATGATAGCGGCCCCACGCCGCCCGCATCTCAACGTCTTGTAAGACCGTGTCAAGGACCTTTTCACGCTCCTTCGCCTTCAGTTCCGCATCCACTAACGCCGATAGTGCTTCTTTCATACTCGCTCTCCGCCCACGAAGGCCTATAGCTCTAGCAACGGCTTCAGTTCTTTGTCAATCGCCTCGCGGGCCCTAAATATCCGGGACCGCACGGTGCCAATAGGACACTCCATAATCGCCGCAATCTCCTCGTAGCTTAACCCCTCTATCTCCCTTAATGTAATAGCGATGCGCAGATCCTCTGGCAGGGCGTTCAGCGCCCGAGTAACGGTTCTGGCAATTTCGTCCGTAAGGACGCTATGTTCCGGCGTCGAAACCTCGCGCAGCGCCGCACCTTCTTCGGTCAACTCGACCTCCTCGACCTCCATGTCTGTGGATGGTAAGCGTCGTCCCTGAAAGACGAGGTGGTTCTTGGCGGTATTGATGGCGATGCGATAAAGCCATGTATAAAAGGCGCTCTCGCCGCGAAACCCTGCCAAGGCGCGGTAGGCTTTGATAAAGACTTCCTGCGTGACATCCTCTACCTCGGCGCGATCATAGACGTAACGGGTCACGAGCTTCGCGATCTTATGCTGATACTTCAGCACCAAAAGATCAAAAGCACCACGGTCGCCGCGCTTCACGCGCGCCACGAGATCCTGGTCTAGGTTCTGATCGACGCCACCGCCCACAGGATCTCCTACCACCGGTAAGTGACCACGGCAATGGAAAAAGGTTCGCTGCCGCGCAAAAAATGCTGCGAATTATCGGCTGTTGACATAGGCGGGCATGGGCAATGGTTTTGCAATTGAGAACAAAGCCACTATGATAGCGCAAAACATGCGGCCGCGCCCCACGCTATGATAAAAACCCATTCCTCTCACCTACCTGTCGTCGATTTCGCGATCATCGGTGCTGGCCTTGCGGGTCTTACCTTGGCGTTACGGCTGGCCGAGCACGGCCGGGTCGCACTCTTTGCCAAGGGCCCCTTAACGCACGGCTCGAGCTTTTATGCCCAGGGCGGGATTGCCGCCGTACTCGAGGGCGAGGATTCCTTTGCGGCGCATATCCACGACACCTTGGCAGCGGGCGCTGGCTTATGCCACGAGGACGCGGTCCAGTTCGTGGTCGAACGAGCCCCGAGCGCCATCCGGTGGCTCGTCGAACGGGGTGTACCGTTTACCGCCGAAAACGGCCACTACCACCTGACACGCGAGGGCGGGCACAGCCATAGGCGAGTGATCCACGCCGCTGACGCGACTGGGCGAGCCGTGGAGACCACGCTTGCGGCCTTGGCCCGGGCGCATCCTCGCATCGAGATCTTGGAGGACCACATCGCCGTCGACCTCGTCACGGCCCATAAGCTTGGGCGCACCGGCCCAAACCGCTGCCTCGGCCTCTACGTCTACAGCAAAACCACGGGCCATGTCGTCCCCTATCCCGCCCGCCTGACCGCGCTTGCGACCGGCGGCGCCTCCAAGGCTTACCTCTACAGCAGTAATCCCGATACCTCCACGGGCGACGGTATCGCCATGGCCTGGCGCGCTGGCTGCCGCGTGGCTAATCTGGAATTTGTGCAATTTCATCCGACTTGCCTCTACCATCCGCAAGCGAAATCGTTTCTGATCTCTGAGGCGGTCCGTGGGGAGGGCGGCCACTTGCTGCTCCCCGATGGCACCCGGTTTATGCCGCACTACGACCCGCGCGCTGAACTCGCCCCACGCGACATCGTGGCTCGCGCCATCGACAACGAGATGAAACGCCATGGCTTGGACGCCGTAGGCCTTGACATCAGTCACAAGGGACGGGGCTTCATCGAGGAGCACTTCCCCAATATCTACGAGCGCTGCCTAGGTTTTGGTTACGACATGGCGAAAGCCCCGATCCCGGTCGTGCCGGCCGCTCATTACACCTGCGGGGGCATTATGACCGACCTCAAAGGGCGCACCGATCTGAGCGGTCTCTATGCGGTCGGCGAATGCGCCTTCACCGGGCTTCATGGCGCCAATCGCTTGGCCAGCAATTCGCTCCTTGAGTGCCTCGTTTTGGGCCAAGCCGCGGCCGACGATGCTGCCCAAAGGCTCGCCGGCGCGCCTTGCCCCGCGCCGCTGCCGCCGTGGGATGAGAGTCGGGTCACAGACGCTGACGAAAGGGTGGTGGTATCGCACAACTGGGAAGAGCTACGCCGCTTCATGTGGGACTACGTGGGCATCGTGCGCACCAATAAGCGCCTGGAGCGGGCCCGCCACCGCGTAAAGCTATTGCGCGAGGAGATTTTCGAATACTACGCCCACTTCCGGGTCTCAAATGACCTGATCGAACTGCGGAACTTGGTCCAGGTAGCGGAACTCATCATCCGCTCGGCGCAACTTCGTACCGAGAGCCGCGGCCTCCATTACTCGCGTGACTATCCAGAACTGGACACGGTCCATGCCGTCCGCGATACCGTCCTCACTCCTCCTTATTATGCAGCAGCACTCGAAACTCCGGGCGGGTCTTGGGGGTAAGCCAGCTCCGATCGGACACGACATCAAGAACCGTCCGGCAATGCCAGCGGCTCATGACCCTTAGAGAAAATACCACAAAAGTGCCGAGCCGCCGGCGGCGAGGCAATAGTAGCCGAAGGGCCGCAAGGCCTGGACCTCCTGCTTATTGAAATAGCGCATCAGAATCCAGGCGCTCAGATAGGCAAAGACGCCAGCTACCACCCCGGATAAGAAAATGGCCCCCAAATCTACATGACCCCGGATAAAAAAGAGCTTCGGAATCTCAAGCACCGCGGCCGCCCCAATAATCGGGGTAGCCATCAAAAACGAGAAGCGCGCGGCAGCGGCATAATCGAGCCCCTGCCCAAGCCCGGCTACCACTGTGACTCCAGACCGCGACATGCCGGGTATCAGCGCAAAGGCTTGGGCGACACCTACGATTAAAGCCCTGCCCCACGTCATTTGCTGCAAGCTATGTTCCGAGCGGCGCTTCTTCAGCCGATCACCGATCAGCAACACCACGCCGTTTACAATCAAGAATGTGGCCGCCACCAGGAGATTGGCAAACAAAAGCTTGATCTTTTTTTCGAACAGAAGGCCTATCAGGCCGGCGGGGATGGAGGCCACCACCAGCAGCCAGAAGAGACGCGCCTCAGGGTTGTTCGCGCGCCCACGGGCCCTCCAGAGACCCGCAAAAATATCCCTCCAGTCGCGCCAAAAATACAGAAGAAGCGCACTTGCGGTACCGACATGCAAGACCACAAGAAAAGGCAAAAAATCGGGGCTTGCCTTGGGAATGTGCCACGCGAGGATGGTGCGTACAAGAACGCTATGGCCGAGGCTGCTAATAGGAAAAAGCTCGGTAACACCCTGCAATACCGCCAACACCAACATCTGCCCAAGCCGCATTCCGCCCTCCTTGATATCGTCGGCCGAGTATACAAGGATGAGCACGAGGCCGCCAAGGCAACTCGGCCGTTCGACAGACCCACTGAGGCGCAAGCGGATCGCACGGGCGCGATTCAGCAGAGGCAAAAGCGTCCCTCACGATCATCTCGCGACGATTTCTCATAAGCGACCGCGGCGCTTGCGGGCCGCCGTCTCTGTGGGCGCCTGAGTCTTGCCGGGCCGGGGGCCCGGGGGGAATACCCACCAAAATAGCAGAACCAGCGCGGTTAGGCTGACGTAGAGCCCCGTGAAAACGAACCCGGGCCAGCGATGAAAAAGTAAGATATGGAGGAGATGAGGTATCAGTGCGCGAGGCGATCCCCGCCCCCCGCGCAAACGATACTCCCAGACCGTCAAGGGACAAGGGAGGGAGAACAATTGCTCGCCTGCGACATAGGCGATGGCCGCGGTGTGTAGCAGACGATAAGAGACGGTCTGCGTCCAACGCCAGTGACGCCAGGCCCCGAGTGGAATCATCACAAAGCCTGTGGCCACAAAAACCACATAGAGCGCGTGCAGGGCAAGCACCGCATCGGCTTCAGCCACGCATCGGGTCTCCGCTATTTATGGTCGCCACCCTCGGTCTTCGCGTCTTGTCGGGGCGCTCGCAAAAGGTCCATTGAACGCTTCGGGCCGCGGCTTTCTCTGTCGAGCGCATCATGACATCGGCGGCCAATGGGGCCCTGTGCCAAAGGCCCGACACCCATTACGACCTTGGCTGCGCATTTTTTGGAAGGATAGCAGTAAAAATCAAGGACCTTCGTTCGGCCTTTCGGCGACCACTTGGCGATCGCGTCCCTGGCGCTTCGCCTGGTAAAGGGCCTGATCGGCGCGCCCCACCAGTTCCTCGAGTGTCTGGTCCACGGCGTGTATGGTCGCCACACCGATACTGACGGTCACAGGGACCGCGCGGCCTTGGTAGAAAAAGGGTTGAGCGCGTATCACTTGCAAGAGCTTGTTGGCGACGATCCGGGCGTGAGCCGCCCTAGCGCTTTGCAGGAGCACCAGAAATTCCTCGCCGCCGTAGCGCCCGACCGCGTCCGAGCTTCGCACGGCATCTTTGAGACGGACCGCTACCTGAGCCAATATGTGATCGCCCCCCAGGTGCCCGAGTTGATCGTTGATGGCCTTAAAGTGATCCAAGTCGACCATCAAGACACTAAGACCCGACCCTTCCCTGCGATGATCCTTGAGGGCCTGCGCAAGCCGGCCCAATATGGCACGCCTATTCGGAATACCGGTCAGGTCATCACGCTCAGCCCTCACCGCAAGTTCGCTATTGGCCGCCCGCAGGTTGGCGTTTACGCCAGTCATTTGCTCGCGGTTACGCACAAGCCCGCTGTAGAGGCGATTGATCTCAAAAAGGCAGGCACCGAGCACCGCCAGCGCCCCGGTGAAACTCATAAGGCGCGACATATACCAGGAGACACAAAAGCGCGAACCGCCGAGCCAAACAAGCCCCTCCTCAAACAACGCCGCGGACACCGCAACGAGCAGCCAGGCGTCAAGCACCGTACGCCCCCGCCGACGCCATGCCAGACACACGACCGCAAGGACTGTGGTTCCGAGGCTGCCAGCCGTCAGCCAAGCCGGAGAGTGAAAGCGCGCCCCATAACCCACGATAGGCGCCAAGACGCGCGACTCGCACAGCCCATAGAGCCCGAGCAGCAAGACCACGGCAACCATGCGCATGCGTCGGCGAGAACGCAGAAACCCCGAATCGTCTTGCGCCATGGCGCGCGGGTAGAAGGCGTAAAGCAAGGCCCCGACGGAGAAAAACAGGTGCCCGAAAATCCAGAACCAGCCGGATACATTGCCCACCCGCGCAGGTGAAACGAGAAACGCGGCGGGAAAGAGCCAGGTGCTAGCGGCGATCAAAAAACCGGAGCCGCTGTACGTAAGCGAGAGCGCAGCAACCGCCGAATCCCGCCCGGCGCGCGCCTGACCCCACAGGAGATAGGCTGTGAGAAGATCCGCGACGACCACAACCGCGGCAAAGGCCGGGACAAAGCCGCCCATAATGGCAACCGGCTCATTGGCGATCGGAACGATCAAAAGCGTGACCACGGCCAACACCCCGATCACCGCCATGGCGGACAGCCGCACAAGACTCGAGGCCGGCACTTCGCCCAAGGCCACGATCAATTTTTCTCCCCCTCGGATCTCGTTCATGGCGAGTCCCTCTGCATCCCGTCTGAGCAATAGAGGGTGCATAGAGCGTGCCAGGTGCGGGATGTTAACTCGCGCCCCTATGAAGCCATTTCGTTCGCGGTCTAAAGAAGCCACACCCAGTCGCCAGTTCCCGTTTCGGACCCCTTGGTGCGTTACCCTCTCGCACTTTGTCGAGAGAAGACGCCATAAGCAACAGGAGGATCGAGATGTACGAGATCCGGCAAGTGATTCAACGCCTGCGGCAGATCAAACTCGATCAGGCCAACAACTGAATCTTCCTGCCCAAGTTGGGCTGGCTGCGCTACCGCAACAGCCAAGACGTGCTGGGCGCGTTGCGCAATGTCACGGTGAGCCAGTCGGGCGGTCAATGGTCGTGTCGATCCCGACTCAGCGAGAAATCGAACAGCCGGTGCATCCGTCCACCAGCATCGCCGGCATCGACGTGGACATCACCCGCTTCGCTGCCTTGTCCGAAGGACAACCAATAAAAGGACTTTGAGTCACTTAACGGGTTCGGCCGTTGCCAAGCCGCACGCAAAAAAAGGGCCCTTGCGGGCCCCCTGGTATTCCCATCGGACTAACCGAACAAGAACGACATCACCTTCTTTCTGCGGCTCGGTTCGTGGCCGGTACGCGCTACCGCCCGCGTAGCCTCACCGCCGGCGCTCGCCGAACGCGGCCCTCGGTCATTCCCGTTCACCGGACGACCCCGGCGTACTCCTTCGCGAGGGGCCCCGGAGGCGGGACGCCCAGACGCCGGTCGCCCGGCACCGTGACGTTCCGAACCCGCACGAGCGGCGCCTGGACGCGCCGCGGGGCGCCGAGTCGTAGCAGTCCGCGGACGCATGGGCCGAGACGGCGCCTCCTCAGCCGTGTGGCCCTGGGCCTCACTGACCGTAAACCCCGGAACCGCAGCTGTCGGTATCGGTTGACCGATAAAACGCTCAATACGCTTTAACGTTCCCCGCTCGGCGCGGGTCGCAAACGACACCGCAGCGCCGGTCTGCCCGGCGCGACCCGTGCGACCGATACGGTGGACATAATCCTCCACGGAACGAGGCAGATCGTAATTGAAAACATGGGAAATCGACGCCACATCAATGCCGCGTGCGGCGATGTCGGTTGCGACCAACACCCGCACCGTGCCCGCACGAAATTGCGCCAAGGTACGGTTACGTACGCCTTGACGCATATCTCCATGCAAGGCAGCGGCCGCATGCCCAGACCCCCCAATAGCCAAAGCCAACTTATCGGCGCCATGCTTGGTGCCGGTAAATACGATGGCTTGACCGACCGCGGTCTCCTTTAAAAGCGCCAATAGCATGGCCTTCTTTTGCGAGACATCGTTTACATAGTGCACATGCTGCGCAATCTGTACGCTCTGAGCCTCGCCGGGCGCGATTCGAATGCGCTGCGGGTTCTTCAATAACCGTTGGGCAAAGGTCGCAATAGTGCCCTCGAAGGTCGCCGAAAACATCACGGTCTGACGGGTGGCCGGGGTCGCTGCGATAATACGCTCGACGTCCTGTAAGAAGCCCATATCGAGCATGCGGTCGGCCTCGTCCAAGATCACGATCTCAAGACGCGAAAAATCGACGCGCCCGCGCTCGACGTGATCTAAGAAACGTCCGGGAGTAGCCACCAAGACGTCAAGCGGACGCATCAGAAGCTTCTGTTGCGCCGGATACGGGACGCCACCTACGATCACGCCAAGGCGCATATGGGCCAGATGGCGCGCATAGGTACTTGCCGCGTCCTTGACTTGCGCTGCGAGTTCGCGAGTCGGCGTTAAAACCAAAACCCGCGGACCGCGACCGGAAACGGTACTCGGGGTCTGCAGACGCTGCAGGGCTGGTAAAAGGAACGCAGCGGTCTTACCGGTCCCGGTCTGAGCTGAGGCCATAAGATCGTGGCCAGCCAAAACGAGAGGAATCGCACTCGTTTGAATGGCGGTCGGGTGCTCGTATCCGGCATCGGTCAAGGCTTGCAATAAGGGCGGAATCAAATTCAGCGACGCAAAAGACATGTATACTCCTGGGGCAATACTCGAGAGAAGCAGCTAAAAAGCCGCACACCGCTAGTACGCGCGCCAAAGAGCGAACGCCATCGCGGTCATTATGGGATAAGGGTAACGACTGACAGGGGTCGGAGAAAATTGGATACCGTCTAGGTATCGACGACGCTACAGACATTAGCCATCCTGGGCGGCCATTATGACCGGAAGCCCCAGTCAAAGCAACTCGCAGCCTTGTCCAATATGAAATGAGTCTGAAGGACGGGCTGTGTTTCTAATATGAAATGAGTCTGAAGCCGGATCGGGTTTTGTTCATGATAGGGAGATGCAAACCCTTATGAACCTCGATAACCTGACCTCCATTGATCAGCTCGCAGACTTTTTGTCCGGCACCCAGACGGTGGCCTTTTCGGTATTAAGTAGCCCTACAGCCCGTTATGAATGGGTGCACAAGACCCTCGTCCGATTCCGGTATCTGACCCTCTCAAGACGGCATCAAGGGATCGTGATCGGGGTGCTGATCAAGGTCAGCGGATACTCCCGGCAGCAGATCACGCGCTTGATTGCCCAGTACCGCACGACTGGCACTCTCAAGCGTCGCCAGCGGACCGTGGCGGGCTTTACCCAGAAATACACGCCCGTCGATATCGGACTACTGGCGGCAATGGACGAGCGCCATGACACGCCGTGTGGACCGGCGGTCAAGAAGCTCTGTGAGCGCGCTTTACGGGTCTTCGGGCAGACCGAATACGAGCGCCTCGCATCGATCTCGGTGAGCCACCTCTATAACCTCCGCAAGTCCCTCCCGTACACGAGACAGCGGCGTCACTTCGAGAAGACCAAACCCCGGCAGATCCCAATCGGCGAACGCCGCAAACCCGCCCCCCACGGACGCCCCGGATATATCCGTGTGGATACGGTCCACCAGGGGGATTTGGACGGGAAAAAAGGCGTATATCACGTCAACGCAGTCGACGAGGTCACGCAGTTCGAGGTAGTGTGCACAGTCGAGAAGATCAGCGAATCGTATCTGATCCCGATCCTCGAACACTTGCTGGAAGCCTTCCCTTTTCAGGTGCGGGGGTTCCACTCCGACAATGGCTCCGAATACATCAACAAACGGGTGGCCGAACTGCTGGAGAAGTTGCTTATCGCGTTCACGAAATCCCGCTCCCGGCAGTCCAACGACAATGCCTTGGCCGAGAGCAAGAATGGGTCCGTGGTGCGCAAGGTCTTCGGCTATACCCACATCCCCAATCGCTTCGCCCAACGGATCCAGCTCTTCAATCAGCAGATCTTAAATCCCTATGTAAATTATCACCGTCCTTGCTTCTTTCCGGAGACCCACACGGATGCTAAAGGCCGCGAGCGTAAGCGCTATCGCTATGAGGCGATGATGACCCCGTATGAGAAGCTGAAATCCCTCCCCGGGGCGGAGGCCTATTTGAAGCCGGCTTTAAGCTTTGCGATACTCGATAAGGTCGCTTATGCCATCAGCGACAACCAGGCGGCGGACCGTCTTCAGAAGGCCCGTCAGAAACTCTTTCACACCATACGCGAACAGGATCTCAAATCCGGCTGAGGGTGGCCTCTTACTCTCCCTCTTCAGACTCATTTAAGGATTGGAAAATACTGTCGCCGCCGCGCGTTGGGTTTCCGGTCTCTTAACCGGGCGCCCGGGGGTCGGAAGGCGGGGTGTCCACGAGGGCTGCGACTTCACGCGCGCCGGCGCGACGCATGGGGTGTCCGTCGATCGGTGAAAGCGGGAGTTCGCGTATGGCCTCGGGGCTTAACACATACAAGGCAAAGGGCGTGTCCCCAGCCACAAACCGAAATACCGGGACCTGCGCCACCCGATCGCCATTGTAACGGAGTCGGCGGTCTTCGATGTCAAAAGGGATGTCGTGCCCGGCGAGAAACAGGCTCATTTCTTCGGGCGTCGCTGTGAGATGGAGCTGAACCTCAGAAAACCGCGTCGCGGTCCCGCTCAAGACCTCGCCTACAAGCTTGGGGGCAAAGTCGTGAAGCAAAGTCATGGCCTCAAGGGCATTTTCCCGAAGCGCGCGTACGGTCTGGGGCCACTCGTGGTGGAAAAGCGCGAGATGCTGCTTTAGGGCCGCCTCGATCTCGCTATTCGCAGGCCAATTTTTATCCTCTGGAAGGCTCAAGCGATGGGCGGCCTTGCGTTTGGCGCTTTGGTAGTCGCGCACCCCCTCCTCGGCCATGAGGCGGGCCGCCTCCACGATGATCTTTTGGCGGACTACGGCCTCGGACTTGCGACCGGTCGACGCCCTGCGGGTATGTCGCGCCATTTAGAAAAGCCCGCTGCTACGCACGTTTTGGGCGGGAAGTGGTACGAGCGGCCCTCCGCTGGCCGCCGTTTTGCCGGGCACGGTCCCCTTGATGAAGTATTCGCGCATGGCCTCCGGGTTGGAGGGATGACAGAGCAGCCCCGTGTGGCGGTTAATGGTAGCGGTCACGATCCCTTTCGGGACCGGGAAGGGCGTATCAGGGCGGCCTGCCAAGACTGCGCCCATGTATTGGACCCAGATCGGTAAGGCGGCGTGGGCGCCGACCTCGTAGTGTCCAAGTGACTTGGGTACCGGGAACCCCATCCAGGTGGTAGTTTCAAGATATGGGCTGAAGCCCGAGAACCACGCGTTGCGCTCGTGGTTCGACGTGCCCGTCTTGCCCGCGATATCCACACGCTTTAAGGACAGGGCGAGTTGACCAGTTCCGGACTGGATCACGCTCTCCATCATGCTGGTCATGATGAACGCATTCTGTGGGCTTATGGCTTGGAGGGCATAATGCGGATCGCCGATGCTCGCCGTCGGGATGCCCCCTGCGGGCGGGACCGTCACCGGGTGCGCGTGCCAGACCACCTTACCCGTCTCGTTGACGATCTTTCGGATGAAATACGGGCGTATCCGGTAGCCCCCATTGGCAAATACGGTATAGCCGCGGGCCATTTCCAAGGGGGTAAGCGTCGCGCTCCCCAGGACCAAAGACAGGCTATCGGGCAATTGGGAGGCCCGAAACCCAAAACGCCGGGCGTAATGAATGGCGTAACGGATGCCGATCGCGCGCAGAATCCGAATCGACACCAGATTGATGGATTGGGCTAAACCGACGCGCATGCGCGTAAGCCCGCGGAAATGCTCGGAATAATTATGTGGCCGCCACAACTCGCCGTGCGCCCCGCTTAAAGCCACGATGGGCGCGCCGCTAAAGAGGCTCGCAGCGGTGAAACCCTTGGCAATGGCCGCTGAATAAACGAAGGGCTTGAAGCTCGATCCAGGCTGACGGTGGGCCTGAGTCACGCAGTTGAAGTTGTCGTGATAGAAATCGAAGCCTCCAACCAGAGCCGCGACCGAACCGTCCGCGGGCCGCAGCGACACGAGCGCCGCGTAGGGGCGCGGGATCTCGGCCAAGGCCCATTTCTTTGGACCCTCGTGTTGGAGGTAGACGACGTCGCCCACCGCGAGAATATTGCTGGCCTGCTGAGGTGCGGGGCCTTCGGCGTTTACATTGATAAAGGGGGCCGCCCATGACAAGCCCGCCCAGCCCACATGGACCTGCTGACGGTCCAAGTCATAGGCTTCAGCGGAGCGGTAGCCCACGCGAAGAACGATAGCCGGGACGAGCCCCCCCACGGTTGTGTAATGTCGCAAATCGCGGTCGAGGCGATGTTTAGTTGTTTGCTTGTTGATCGTAAGTACCGCGGTGGGGCCGTAGTAACCATGGCGCCTATTGTAGGCGAGGAGCCCGTCTCGGACCGCGCGGTCGGCCGCGATTTGCTCGTGCGCACCCAAGGTGGTGTAAACCCGGTAGCCGCTATCGTAGGTCTTCTTGCGGCCGAAGTGCTTGACCATATACTCGCGAACCATTTCCGCGACATAGCCCGCGTGGACATGGTAATGAATCATATGGGCCCGGGTGGCCACGGGGGAGGCGTTTGCGGCCTGGTACTGGGATGTGCTGATATAACCAAGGGTCCGCAGGCGTCCGAGCACGTACTGCCGGCGCGCGCGGGCATTCTTCGGGTGATCGATGGGGTTGTCGAGCGACGGCGCCTGGGGCAGTCCCGCTAGCATGGCTATTTGGGGCAGTGTGAGCCGTTTCAGCGACTTCCCATAATAGATGTGGGCCGCGGCCTCGAATCCATAGGCATGGTTACCGAGGAAGATCTTGTTCAAGTACAGCTGGAGGATCTGATTTTTACTGAGCTCGCGGGCGATCTTAAAGGCAAGCAAGACCTCGCGAATCTTGCGCGTAAAGGTCTTGTGGGGGCTTAAGAAGTAGTTGCGCGCGACTTGCATGGTGATGGTGCTGGCACCTTGGGCCTTGCGCCCGGTCAGAATATCGACCCAGGCGGCCCGCGCAATTCCGAGGGGATCGATCCCCGGATTGGTATAAAACGAGCTGTCTTCGGCCGCAAGGACCGCGTGGATCAAAGTCGGGGGGACCTGGCGGAGGGTGACCGGCATGCGCTCCTCATTGCCGAATTCGGCAATGAGCTTGCCGTGTCGGGTCAGGACCTGGAGCGGCGCTTTAAGCCGCTTTTGCATGATGTTGTGGACCGAGGGCAAGGTGGGCGCGACAACCAGTGCTGTGACGCCTGCCACAAGGACGCCGGCCGCGAAAAGACCAAAGAAAACGAGCAGCAACCGGAATCCGATCCGGCGCTTTAAGGGGACGCCGGGCGTGTTTGAAGAGTCCATAGTTTCTCAATCCGCAGGGTTGTGGTGAGTATAAGGGGAAACGTCGTGAGCCCCAAACCATTTGTCATTGCGCCGTTTTCTGATCTATAGTTCAAGGAAGCTCATCTAAAGAGCGATCTACCGGACATAAGTTCCGGAAAAAGGGAGGAATTTGGATCTGCCGAGCCGTAAAAAACAACCGCTAGTCGGTTTAGACATCAGTACGTCATCGATCAAGGTCCTGGAATTGAGCTCGAGCCAGAACCAGTATCGTGTGGAACGTTACGCCGTCGAGCCCTTGCCGCAAAACGCCATGGTTGAGCGTGCCGTAGCCGATATCGAACAGGTAGGGGCCACCGTGGATCGCGCGATGAAGCGGTCTGGGACCCGGCTGCGACACGTCGCGGTTTCGATTCCGGCGAGTCAGGCGATCTGCAAATCGGTGCGCATGCCGGCAGCACTGACCGAGGCGGAGCTGCAGACCCAGATCGAGATGGAGGCTGAGCACTACATCCCGTACCCACTGAACGAGGTGAATCTGGATTTCCAGGTGATAGGACCGGCGGAAGACAATGCCGAAGAGGTTGAAGTCCTTATCGCCGCCTGTCGCAAAGAGGTCGTCGACGATTATCTCGCGGTCATCCAGACCCATGGCTACCACGCCCTGATCGTCGACCTCGAGACCTACGCCATGGAAAACGCCTACACCCTGATTGCCGAGCATATGGCGGGCGGCGGGATGGAAAAGACGGTTGCGATCTACGATATCGGTGCGACCAGCATGACCTTGAACGTGATGCACAGTAATCGCTCGGTCTACAGTCGCTCGCATAGTTTCGGCGGCCGCCAGCTGACGGAGGAAATTCAGCGTCGTTACAGCTTGTCCTACGAGGAGGCGGGGCTCGCCAAAAAACAGGGGGGTTTGCCGGACAACTATCAGGCGGAGGTTTTGCGGCCGTTTATGGAGGCTCTCTGTCAGGAGGTTATGCGCGCCCTGCAGTTCTTCTATTCGTCCAGCCCTTTCAACAAGGTCGATCTCGTGCTGCTTGCCGGGGGATGTGCCCAAATTGCCGGAATCGACAAACTGCTGGCGAGCCGTATCGGTGTGCCAGCGGCTGTTGCCAACCCCTTTTCGGGCATGACTCTGGCCGGGCGGGTCAAACCGCAGCTCTTTGTCAATGAGACGCCCTCGCTTATGGTCGCCTGCGGTCTGGCGCTACGGAGCTTCAATCTATGATGCGCCTCAATCTCCTGCCGTGGCGCGAGCAACGGCGCAAGGAGCTCGACCAACGCTTGATGCGCCGGGCCGGGATAGCCTGGATTGGCGTGCTCGTCGTGCTTCTTTATGCCCATCTGCAATTGGCGAGCATCATTTCTCACCAGCGGGCGCAAAACAGTTATCTGCAACAGCAGATCGCGCTCATGAACACCAAGATCCAAAAGATTGCGGCCATAAAGAAAGCGCGGGCCGCGCTGCTCGCCCGTATGCGCGTTATTCAGACCCTGCAAATGGACCGCATGCAAATCGTCCATATTTTCAACAATCTCGCGAGCGCCGTGCCCGCCGGCATCTATCTCACGTCGTTCGGGCAGGCAAAGGCCACTTTTACGATTTCGGGGGTAGCTCAATCTAACGAGCGTGTGTCGCAATTTATGCGCAATCTCGCGCGCTCGCGATCGTTCACAAACCCGATTCTTGATGTGATCACCGTGGTCAAAAGCGGCGGTAGACACTTGAGCTTCTTTACGCTCACAGTCCAGAGCAGGGCCGCGATACCCACCAAAAAGCCTATAACGGGAAGGGGATAGCCGTGGATTGGCTGCAGACCATTGAAGATCTGAAGACTGTTGAGCTCAACAACCTGACCGCAGCTCCCTATTCGGCCAAAATGGTGGGTGTTGGCCTGTCGTGTGTATTGCTCCTGGGCCTTGGATATTGGCTTTTTATAAGCGGGCAGATTCATACCAACGAAACCCTTCTGGCCCAGGAGGTTGCGCTCAAGCAGCAGTTCGTTAGCCAGAAAATGGAGGCCGAGGACTTGCCTGCCTACCAGCAGCAGATGAAAAAAATGAAGGTGCTGTTTGGGGGTCTTCTTCAAGAGCTACCCAATACAACCCACATGCCCGAGTTTGTGACCGAGGTGACGAAGGCCGGGAAGAGCAGCGGTTTGCAGTTTGTACTACTGAAGCCGGAGGGCGAGGTCCCGAAAAACTTCTATGCGGAGTTACCCATTAAACTCACGGTCGACGGCACGTATGCCCAACTCGGACATTTCGTAGGCGATATAGCGGCTTTACCGCGCATCGTAACGCTTGGCACCGTCAAGGTGGCGGCCAAGAAAGGGGTTTTGCTCTCCATGTCCATGACCGCTAAGACCTATCGTTATCTAAAACACCGGGTTATCAAGAAATGAACGCGCGCCTAGTGACGATAGGGGTCCTCTGTACACTGTTGGCAGGGTGTTCGGGCGGCGGGGGCATGGCGAGCCTTCAACAGTTCGTGGCGACCGCCGATGCCGGCTATCATCCACCCGTAAAGCCAGTGCCGAAGATCGTAGCGCCGCGCGTGGTAGCCTTCAATATGCACCATTTGATAGACCCGTTCGAGCCCTTTTCTATGCGCTTGTCCGCGCGCGGTCCGAATCCAAACCTCCATACCCCTAAAGGGCCGCTCCAGCACTATCCTTTGGATGCCCTGAGGGTGGTGGGAACGCTGTCGGCGGGGCATAAACTCTGGGCCCTGATTACGACCCCCAGCGGTGCGACCTATCGGGCCCAAGTCGGGACGGATGTGGGCGAACAGTACGGGACCATCACGCGCATAACGTCGAAAAAGATCTTTATCGTCGAAACTGTTGCGGGTCCAACCGGCTGGGTCAAGCAGCCTGTGACTCTAGAAATTAAGTGATAAGGGAGCCCCACCATGATTAGAACCAAGCTTGTGGCCATTGCGCTGGCCGTGTCGGCGATCGCCATAGCGCACGCCGCGACACTCACCGGGCTTTCCTGGACCTCCGTTGCCGGCAAACCCACGCTCAGGCTCGCTATAAAAGGGGCCCGCCGCGGACGTGTCGAGACCCTTCATCGTGGCCGGTTGTTGCGCATCCGACTGACGCGAACCAAGATGGGTGTTCAGGTAAAGGATTTGCCGGGCATCGGGGCGGTGAAGGGGGTGTATCCCTACTTGGCCGATCGAGGCCGCAGTGTCAACGTCGACATCCTGCTCACCAAGGCCGGATCTTTGCGCTTGATGCGCACGACTTACGGTTATGACGCCCAGTTGGGTGGTATCGCGGTGGCCATGGTCACACCGCAGGCAGGGGTTGCTCGTGCGCGCTCGAAGCCTATGTCGGCCACAACGACCGCACAGGGCCCGAATGCTCTGACGAAGCTGAGTTATTTCGCTTTTCCGGGCAATAAGATCGAACTCCATCTCGTGACCAAGCGCCGTGCTGCGGCCCCTTCGGCCTTCGTGTTGGTGCATCCGGCCATGGTGGTGCTGGATATCCCTAATACTGTGCTGACGGCGCCGAAGGATCGCCTCAAGGTCGGCGCCGGCGATGTTCAGGACGTCACCGCCGTCGAAGCCAATAAAATGACCCGCGTCGTCATTCGACTGGTGAATCCGGCGGCCTATCGCGCATTTGTCCGCCCGCACGCGATCAACGTCATTATCGCAAGCCCGAACGCCACCATAGCGCAGGCCGCAGTGGCCGTACCGAGGGCACCGGTGTTGCCCCTGCCGCCCTCGGCGCAAGGTCGCTACGCCATTCGGGCAATCAAGTTCCATCGCGGACGCAATGGCGCGGCCAAGGTGCAGGTGCGTCTGTCGAGCTCGAACGTGGCGGTGAGCGTTCATAATCGCGGCCACCAAATCGTACTCACCTTCCATAACACCCGACTGCGCCGTAGTCAGCAGCGCAAGTTGGTAGTTACGGACTTTGCGACGCCCGTGGACACGATTCAGACCTTTCAGGACGGCCGCAATACCCGCATGGTCTTGCGCGCCTTTGGCCACTACACCCAGATGGGCTACCAGGCGCAACGCCAGTTCATGCTACGTGTGACGCCGATTTCCCGGCGTGCCTACAAGGCGATCGAGCGTCGCAAACACCAGTTCGCGAGCCGGAAGATCACTCTGAACTTTCAGCACATCAGCGTGCGCGCCGCGCTTCAGGTGTTGGCCAACTTTAGTGGATTGAATTTCGTGACCAGCAACGCGGTTCACGGCACCTTGACGTTGCAACTCCATGATGTGCCGTGGAAGCAGGCCTTGAACCTGATCCTGAAGACGAAAAATCTCGGCATGGAGCAGACCGGCAATATCATTCTGGTGGCCCCGGCGGCCCAAATGGCCAAGGAGGAGCAGGCCAGCCTCAAGGCCCAGGCCCAGGCGCGGAGACTGGAGCCGCTTGAGACCGTGTTGATTCGCATGAATTATGCGAAGGCCTCGGATATCGCTAGGCTTCTCAAGTCGACTCGGACCGTAGGCCAGGGATCGCACCCGATGCCGTTTAGCTCGGTGAACTACAGCAAGGCCACCACCGAGTCGACCTCCTTGTTGTCGAAGCGTGGTCAAGTGACGGTCGATAAGCGTACCAATTCGCTCATCATTCAGGATACGCCGCAACGCATCCGCGCTATTCGTCGTTTGATAGCGAAGCTCGATCGGCCCGTGCGCCAAGTCTTGATCGAGGCGCGCCTGGTCGAGGCCAACGATGGCTTTAATAGGAGCCTAGGCGCTCAGCTTGGCCTCAATTATTCCTACAGTACGCCCTCGACGGGAATCTCGACATGTCCGGCCGCCCAGTGCGCCGGTTCCGGCGGTTCTGCCGCCCCCGGTCTTCCGCCGACGACCGCGGGGGCGCTCTCGAGTACGAGTCTCGGTGCCTTCAATGTGAACCTGCCCTCGGTGGGCGTGGGGAGTAGCTTGCCGGCCACCTTTGCTCTTACGATCGCCAAGTTGGCCAACAATAACCTCTTAAACTTGGAGTTGTCGGCGCTGCAGGCAGAGAATAAGGGGAAGATCATCTCGAGCCCGCGCCTTATCACCGCGAATGATCGCAAGGCCGATATTAAGCAGGGCGAGGAGCAGTTCTTTAACCTCGGTTTTGGCCAAAGCATGCTCCAGCAGGCGGTGCTTGGTCTTTCGGTCACGCCGCAGATCACGCCTGACAACCGCATTATCATGTCGGTTAAGATCACCGATAACAGCTTTGCTAACGCCGTGGCCGGTACCTTGGACGAAAAGAGTTTGAAGACCCAGGTCTTGGTCAACAACGGCCAGACGGTCGTGATCGGCGGCATCTACCAGAACAGCCGTTTGCGGACCGTAACCAAGGTGCCATTCTTGGGTAATATCCCCATCCTTGGCTATCTGTTCCGGAACACGGCCGTCAACAATACGCGTTCCGAGTTGTTGATTTTCCTGACGCCACGGATACTAGCGCCCTCACTCTCCCTGCAATCGGGTTGATTTGTCGCCCTCATGCTGGCATAAGAGCCGCATGAGGGCGCCATGGGGTATTTTCCTAGTAGGACCGATGGGGGTCGGGAAGTCGACCATCGGACACCAACTCGCGGACTATCTGGGACGCGAATTCCGCGACTCTGATCACGAGATCGAGTCACGTACCGGGGCGAGCGTTTCTCTGATTTTCGCGATTGAGGGGGAGGCCGGTTTTCGGCGGTGGGAGACTGCGGTGCTCGAGGATCTCACGAGCCGCCCGAATCTCGTGCTGGCGACCGGCGGGGGCGCGATTCTCGCGGACGCGAATCGTACCCTTCTGAAGACCCGCGGGAAGACTGTCTACCTCCATGCCGATTGCGCGACTTTGTGGGAACGGGTGCGCAAGGACCGAAATCGACCCCTGCTCCAGACCGACAATCCTCGCCTCCGCCTTGAGACTCTGTATCATGAACGCGAGGCCATGTATCGCGAAGTCGCGGATCTTATCGTCGACACCCAGGGGCGTTCCCCGCAGTCGGCGGCCCGGCTCATCGCCTGTGGATTAAGGAAACTGAACCGTGCCGACCATGATGCTTGATCTCCCGCAAGGGAGTTATCCGATCCATATCGGTCCGAGACTCTTACAGGAGGCTGGGCTCTTGTCGTCGCTTGTGACGGGACATAGGGCGGCCATCATCACGAATACCGTTGTAAAACCCCTATATATGCATTGGCTGTCGGAGGCCCTGGCCCCGTTTCAGCCGGTCGTCATCGTCCTCCCGGACGGTGAGCCGCAAAAGGCGCTGTCGACGATCGATTACGTCGTAGGCGAGCTTTTGAAGGCGCGGTGCGATCGCCAAGCCACGCTGTTCGCGCTCGGTGGCGGAGTGATCGGGGATATCACCGGTTTTGTGGCCTCGGTGTATCAGCGCGGTGTTCCGTTTGTTCAAGTCCCCACGACCTTGTTGTCGCAGGTCGACTCCTCGGTCGGAGGCAAGACCGGCGTGAATCATGCCCTGGGGAAGAACATGATCGGCAGTTTTTATCAGCCGCGTGCCGTGATCATAGACACAACGACGCTCGCGACCCTGCCCGATCGGGAACTGTCCGCCGGTCTTGCCGAGGTTATAAAGTATGGCGTCTTGGGGAATTACGAGTTTTTCGTGTGGCTTGAGGATCATATGGAGGCCTTGCTTTCCCGCGACCCCGAGGCCTTGACGTTTGCCATCGAGACCTCGTGTCGCGACAAGGCGCGGGTGGTCGAGGCCGACGAAAAAGAAGCGGGGCTTAGGGCCTTGCTCAATTTAGGCCATACCTTCGGGCATGCGATCGAGGCCGGAATGGGTTACGGGCAGTGGTTACACGGCGAAGCGGTCGCGGTAGGCATGGTCATGGCCGCCCGTCTTTCGGAGCGCCTGGGCTGGCTTACGGCAGCCGATGTGACGCGTTTGCGGAACTTGGTCGCCGCCGCCCATCTTCCCACCGACCCCCCGGCTATGGATGCCAAGCGGTTTTTGGAGCTAATGGCTGTTGACAAGAAGGTGCTTGGAGGAGAGCTCCGCTTCGTTTTACTTCGGGGGTTGGGTGTCGCCTTTATCACCAAGGACGTCCCGTTTGATGTACTGACCGATATGTTGAACTCTTGAACGGCTCCAAGCCCTCCTGTTGCGGCCGTTCCAGCAGCGGAACCGGGCGCGCGCCGAAGTCCCCGGTGCGTTCGTTGAATCCCCTATGCCCAGGCAGTATACTCGGTGGCCCTTTTGTGGCGGCTTTGACCGTTCCTAACCAGTGACGCGATTGCGACAGCCGACGGGCTTATACCGTCCTCAGTTTGAGAAGGATGCCTGCGGGTTTGGCCTCATAGCCCATCTCGATGGCGTGCCGAGCCCGTGGCTTGTGCAAACAGCCATGGGCTCGCTCGCCTGCTTGACTCATCGTGGGGCGGTGGCCGCTGATGGCAAGAGCGGAGACGGGTGTGGTTTGTTACTCCGGATCCCGGACGCCTTTCCGATCTGCGTCGCGGCCGAAGCCGGTATCACGCTCCCTCCTTCTTATGCCGTTGGCATGTTGTTTTTGTCGCCCGACGAATCGTTGGCGGAGACGGCCCGGCGCGTGCTCCGCGAGGAGTGCGCGCGTGAGGGGTTTGCGGTTCTGGGTTTTCGCCCGGTCCCGGTCGACGTCGCGGCGCTGGGAGAAGAGGCGCGCGCGACGAAGCCGCGCATTGAACAAATTTTTGTCGCGAATGTTGAGCGCGACTCGGGCTTGGCAGAGGCCAAGCTGTATATGGTTCATCGTCGGGCCGAGAAGAGGCTCGAGGACGGCGATCCCGATTTCTACGTAGCAACGCTCTCGACTCGCCTCCTGTCCTACAAGGGACTGATGATGCCAGCCTATCTTTCGGTCTTTTACCCCGATTTAAAGGCCCCGGATTTCGCGTCCTCTATTTGCCTTTTCCACCAGCGATTCTCGACCAATACCTGGCCGCAGTGGCGATTGGCGCAACCGTTCCGCCATTTGGCGCATAACGGTGAAATCAATACCATTCAGGGGAACCGGTCCTGGGCGCTGGCGCGCAGCCATACGCTCGCTTCTCCGCGTATACCGCTTGAGGAGGTGCGTCCGCTGGTATCCCAGTCGGGTTCGGACTCCCTAAGCCTTGATAATATGCTGGAAGCGCTCTTGGCAGGTGGCGCGGATTATTTTCGCGCCATGCGGCTCCTCATTCCGCCGGCTTGGCAGAACGTGCCGACCATGGACGACGATCTCAGGGCCTTTTATGAATTCCATTCCATGCACATGGAGCCGTGGGACGGACCGGCTGGCATCGTCTTTACCGATGGTCGCTACGCATCTTGTGTGATGGATCGTAATGGCTTGCGTCCTGCCCGCTGGGTCGTCACCAAGGACCGGCATATCACTATTGCCTCGGAAACCGGCGTCCATGCTTATGCAAGCAAGGACGTCGTCGCCAAGGGTCGTCTGAAGCCCGGCGAGCTTCTTTCGATCGATACCGAGACCGGGGAATTTCTGTTGCCGGCTGATGTTGATAAGCGTCTCGCCCACCGCCATCCCTACCGAAAGTGGCTGGCGGCTCACACCAGACACCTCGAAAGTGATGACCTGAACGCTCCCGATCTTTGCCGCTTGAGCCCCGAAGAGCCGAGTCTTTCGGTCTATCAGAAAATGTTCCAGGTCACCTTCGAAGAGCGCGACCAGATTATTCGGGTGCTGGCTGAAGACGGCCAGGAGGCGACGGGATCCATGGGCGACGATACGCCAATGGCGGTCATGTCGACGGGAGTGCGTTCGCTCTACGACTACTTTCGACAGCAGTTTGCCCAAGTCACCAATCCCCCGATAGACCCTCTGCGCGAGGCCATCGTGATGTCGCTCAACACGAGCTTCGGGCCGGAGCGCAACCTCTTCGAAGAGACCGACCTTCACGCCCGAAGACTCGAGGTGCGGTCGCCGGTCTTGAGCCGCTGCAAGTTCGCGCGTCTTGTGTCGCAAAAGGACCCTGAGTATGCGCTGACCCGCTTGAGTCTGCAGTACGACCCCAAGGCTAGCACGCTTCAGGACGCCATACGCCGGATCGCCGAGCAGGCGGTGGCGGCGGTGCGCCAAGGTCGCGTGATTATTTTGCTGACTGATCGAGGAATTGCCGAAGGGCGGCTGCCGGTGCACGCGCTTCTAGCTGTTGGCGCGGTCCACCACGCTCTCGTTCGCGGAGGTTTGCGGTGTAATGCCAATATCCTAGTCGAGACCGCAACCGCCCGTGACCCCCATCATTATGCCTGTCTGATTGGTTATGGGGCCACCGCCATCTTCCCGTACTTGGCCTACGAGATCGTGGCCGATCTTGTTTCGAACGGCCACATCACTTCGGCAGATGAGTCCCACGCGGTAAAGAACTATCGCAAAGGGATCAATAAGGGTTTGCTCAAGATTATTTCGAAGATGGGCATTTCCACCATCGCGAGCTATCGCGGGGCCCAGTTATTCGAGGCTATCGGATTGGATGAGGAGGTCATGGAGCTCTGTTTCAAGGGCACGGTCAGCCGCGTCGGAGGTAGCACGTTCGAGGATTTCGCGGCTGATGCCGAGGTGCTCGGCCGTGAGGCCTTTAGCGCCCGCAAACCGATACGCCAGGGCGGTCTCCTCAAGTATATCCACGGTGGGGAATACCATGCCTATAACCCGGATGTCGTGCAAACGCTGCAAGACGCCGTGCGCTCGGGGGACTACGAGAACTATAAGGTCTATGCCTCGCTCGTAAATGGCCGGAAGCCGGCCATGATCCGGGATCTGATCGGGTTGCGTTCCGACCAGACCCCTATCGCCCTGAAAGAGGTCGAGCCGGCGAGCGCCCTTTACAGGCGCTTTGATTCCGCGGGCATGAGCTTGGGGGCCTTGTCGCCCGAGGCCCATGAGGCCCTGGCGATCGCCATGAATACCCTAGGCGGCCGGTCAAATTCCGGCGAGGGCGGCGAGGATCCGGCTCGCTACGGCACGATCAAGACCTCCAAGATCAAGCAGGTCGCGTCCGGTCGCTTCGGGGTTACGCCGCACTATCTGGTCCATGCCGACATGCTGCAAATCAAGATCGCGCAGGGCGCCAAACCCGGAGAGGGCGGCCAGCTGCCTGGCCACAAGGTCAACGAGATGATCGCCCGTCTGCGCTGCTCAAAGCCAGGCATTGCCTTGATATCGCCGCCACCGCACCACGATATCTATTCGATCGAGGATTTGGCGCAGCTCATTTTCGATTTAAAGCAGGTCAACCCGACCGCGCGCGTGTCCGTCAAATTGGTTTCGGGCCCCGGGGTCGGGACGATCGCCGCGGGCGTCGCCAAGGCTTATGCCGATCACATCACTATCTCGGGCTACGACGGCGGCACCGGGGCAAGCCCCCTGACCTCGGTCAAATACGCGGGCACCCCTTGGGAGTTGGGTTTGAGTGAGGCCCACCAAACCCTGCGCGCCAATGGGCTGCGCGACAAAGTCGTCCTTCAGACAGATGGCGGCTTGAAGACCGGTCTTGACGTGGTGAAGGCGGCGATCTTGGGGGCGGAGAGCTTCGGGTTCGGGACCGGACCTATGGTGGCTCTCGGCTGTAAGTATTTACGCATATGCCATCTCAACAATTGCGCGACCGGAATAGCCACCCAAGACGGCCGGCTGCGTAAGGCCCATTTTCAGGGCTTGCCGGAGATGGTGATGAATTACTTTCGATTCATCGCCGAGGAGGTCCGCGAATGGCTGGCCTTCCTCGGCGTACGCAGCATGGATGAGCTGATCGGGCGCACAGATCTCCTCGTGCTGTTGCCCGGCCAGACAAAGCGGCAACGCGCCTTGCGACTTCAGGATATCGTGTCGGATGCGGACGTCGAGAGGCGTCTGCCCCAGCGGTGTCTGACCGAACGCAACACGCCCTATGATAAGGGCGAGCTCGCCGAACGGATCATCAAAGACGCGTTTCACGTCCTCGCCACCAAGGACCCGGTGGTCTTGTCCTACCCGGTTCGCAACGTGCACCGCTCGATCGGAGCAAGACTGTCCGGGGAGATCGCTCGGCGGTTCGGTGCCCCCGGGCTTCCGTTAGGTACCATCACTTTACGACTCCAGGGTTCGGCGGGACAGAGTCTCGGCGCCTTCAATGCCCCAGGGCTACATATTGAGCTTGAAGGCGATGCCAACGACTACGTGGGCAAGGGCATGGCCGGTGGGCGCATCGTCATCTATCCGCCCCGTGACTCGGTCTTTGCAAGTCATAAGACCGCGATCATAGGCAACACCTGTTTATATGGTGCCACGGGTGGTCGGCTTTATGCCGCAGGGCTCGCAGGCGAGCGATTCGCGGTCCGCAACGGCGGCGCCTTCGCGGTGGTAGAAGGCATAGGCGACCATGGCTGCGAATATATGACCGGCGGTTGCGTCATCGTCCTAGGCGCAACTGGCCTCAATTTCGGCGCGGGCATGACCGGCGGTTTTGCCTTCGTGTACGACCGGCAAGGGGATTTCGTCGATCGCTATAATCATGAACTCATCGACATCCATAGGATCGTCTCGGAACCCATGGAGGCCTACCAGGTCTTTTTGCGGGCACAAGTTACGGAGTACCTTGAGTTGACGAAAAGCGCGCATGCCCGTGAAATTTTGGCGGATTGGTCTCAGGCGGCGGCCCATATGTGGCTTGTGAAGCCCAAGGCGGTCCGCATGGAAACGCTGCTCGTGGAGAGTAACTGATGGCCGATGTTTTTCGGTTTTTGGACGAGCCGCGTAGCGACCCGATAAAGAAGGATGTAGTTGTCCGGATTCACGACTACCGGGAGATTTACGGCAGCTTCGATTCCGAAAAGGCGGCACATCAAGCCGGGCGTTGTCTTGGCTGTGGTAATCCCTACTGCGAGTGGCGATGCCCGGTCCACAACTACATCCCCAACTGGCTGAAGCTCATAGAGGAAGGCAATCTTTTTGAGGCCGCCGAGCTTTCGCACCGCACGAATAGCTTGCCGGAGATCTGTGGACGTGTGTGTCCGCAGGATCGCCTGTGCGAGGGAGCGTGTACTTTGAACGCGGGCTTTGGTGCGGTTACGATCGGCTCGCTGGAGAAATATATTTTCACCGAGGCGTATGCCCGTGGCTGGCGTCCCGATATGAGCGGGGTCAAGGCGACCGGGCGGCGGGTGGCCGTAGTCGGTGCTGGACCTGCCGGACTCGGTTGCGCCGACGTTCTCATTCGTAACGGGGTCGAAGCGGTCGTGTACGACCGTAACCCGGAGATCGGCGGCCTGCTCACGTTCGGGATTCCGGGATTCAAGCTCGAGAAGGAGGTGGTGCGAGTGCGTCGTCGACTTTTCGAGGAAATGGGCATTCGCTTTGTGCTGAACACCTCGGTCGGGGACGATGTGGCGTTTGCCGACCTTCTTAAGGACTATGACGCCGTGTTTGTCGGAGTTGGCACTTACACCTATCTCGAGGGTGGGTTTGCTGGCGAAGGGCTGCCAGGTGTGCACAAGGCCCTTCCTTATCTGACGGCTGTGATTCGCGAACAGCTCGGCCTACCCGAAGGCGAGGTCCCTTACGTGGACTTAAAGGGTCGGCGGGTGGTAGTCCTGGGCGGCGGGGATACGGGTATGGATTGCAATCGCACGGCCTTACGGCAAGGGGCGGCCTCTGTCACCTGTGTCTATCGACGCGACGAAACCAATATGCCAGGCTCCCGCCGCGAGGTTGCGAATGCGAAGGAGGAGGGGGTCCAGTTTGTGTGGAATCGAGCCCCGATCGAAATCTTGGGGAAAGACCGTGTCGAGGCGGTCCGGGTCGTCGAGACGGTGTTAGGGGCCCCGGACGACCGCGGACGTCGGCGCCCAGAGCCGGTGCCGGGTACCGAACAGCTGATCCCCGCAGACGATGTTATAGTGGCTTTCGGTTTCCGACCGAGCCCCCCCGCTTGGCTTGCCAAGGCTGGCATCGAGACCGATACCGCCGGGCGTATCAAGGCCCCTGAGGCCGGCCGCTATCGTCACCAAACGACCCACCCGCACGTCTTCGCGGGAGGGGACGCGGTACGCGGCTCCGACCTCGTCGTGACGGCGGTCTATGAAGGCCGTCAGGCAGCCGAAGGCATCTTGGATTTTCTTGAGGTATGATGACCGGGCCACTTTCCGATCGGAGTAATCGCCTACTGCGGGCCTTGATGCGCGAACCGGTCGATATGACGCCAGTCTGGTTGATGCGACAGGCGGGGCGATATCTACCGGAGTACCGCGCCCTGCGTGCCCAGGCCGGTTCCTTTATGGCCCTTTGCCAGTCCCCGGAGTTGGCCTGTGAAGTGACCTTACAGCCGGTGCGTCGGTTTCCTCTGGATGCGGCAATCTTGTTTTCCGACATCTTGACCGTCCCCGACGCCATGGGGCTGGGGCTCCAGTTCGTGGAAGGCGAGGGGCCGCGGTTCGAACGTCCTATCCGCGATGCCCATGATGTCGCCCGTCTTACGGTCCCCGATCCCCATCAGGATTTGGTGTATGTCTTGGATACTGTGGGGCGCGTGCGCCGGGAACTCAAAGGGGCCTGTCCGCTCATCGGTTTCTCGGGGTCTCCTTGGACGCTTGCGACTTATATGGTGGAGGGCCAGGGGAGCAGCAATTTCCGACGCATTAAGACCCTACTCTTTGCCGACCCGGCCCTCTTAGGCCGCCTGCTTGCGGTTTTGGTGCAGGCTGTGATCGCTTACCTCAATGCCCAGATTGAGGCTGGGGCCCAAGCGGTGATGATTTTTGATACCTGGGGCGGAAGTCTCGCCGCCGATCATTTTCTTCGTTACTCGCGGGATCCCATGAGCGCCGTGGTGGCGGGCCTTACGCGTCGGCGCGACGGCCAAGCGGTGCCGGTCATAGTCTTTACCAAAGGCGGCGGCGCTTGGCTTCCGGCCCTGGCCGACATCGCTTGCGATGCCCTGGGCGTCGATTGGACGTGTTCCTTACAAAAGGCCCGCGCCGAGGTCGGCGGTCGCGTGGCTTTACAAGGTAACCTCGACCCCATGGCCCTTTATGCCCCGCCTGATCGTTTGCGGGAGGAAGTGAAGGCCGTGTTGCGCGATTTCGGTCCCGGGGTCGGCCATGTCTTCAATCTGGGTCATGGTGTCCTTCCTGACGTGGACCCCGAGCGCGTGGCCTTGTGTGTTGAGACCGTGCACGCGGCCAGTGTCCGCCCCCCGCCCTCGAACTAGCTTAAGGGTCGGCCGACACCGGCCCGCACGGGCCGGCGGTGCCCCTTTAAGGTGCACTACTATTTCAGTTTTTGCTCATGTACTGCGATGGTTATTAACACGCCGAGGCTTTGTCAAGCCCCCCGCCGGTGCGCTTGTTATGGTCCGAGCATGGGCCGACTGGTGTTACGTAACTACTTGTATATTAATGATAAAGTTTGGTAGCCTATTTTTTCATCAGTTTAAGGGAAAGCAAGCAATCAGGCCAAAGGCTGAGGTCTTCCCGGGGTTTTTCAACACACTTATCCACAAAGTTTGTGGGTAACGCATAATTGCTTTTTGAACCAGCTATTTAGCCTGAGGTGTCACGGAGTGCTGTCGAACAAGGGTCGTGATCGGGACCCCCAGAGGAGCTTCTTATAGTCGCGATCCGTGTCAGTTTGCCCGTTCCCTTACGGGGCACTTTTGACTATCAGCACCCGGACATTCTCGCCCCAGGGGTGCGTGTACGTGTCCCTTTTGGGGCCCGAGCACTCACCGGCCTCGTAGTCGAGGCCCCGGTCGAGCCGCCCGCCGGCCTTGTGCTTCGCGCTATCACCGCGGTGGTCGACAAGGAGCCTCTTCTGAGTCTAGAGCAGCTCGATTTGCTGCGGTTCGTCGCCGATTACTACCACCACCCGCTCGGCGAGGTCTTGTTCGGCGCTCTCCCCGCCGGTTTGAAAAAGGGTCAGTTACCGCATTGGCCCAAAGCATACCGCCTGACCGAAAAGGGCTTGGCCCAAGAGACCGGCACCTTTGGGCGGGCGCAGCGCTTACGGTCGTTCTGGGAGCGCCTGAAAGAGGCTCAAATCCTGTCCGATACCGACGTCAAGATGCTCGGACGGGGCACGAAGGCCTTGCTCAAAACCCTTTTGGCACAGGGCTTGGCGGAGGAATGTAGTCCCGTTCCTTGCCAAGCGACCCCCTTTGATCCCGTGATTCTGCGGATGGATCAGCACGCGGCCTACGAAGCGGTCCAGGCGATGCTCGGGCAGTTTCAGCCGTTTCTGTTGTTTGGCGTGACCGGGAGCGGCAAGACCGAGGTGTATCTGCAACTGATTGCCGACCTACTTGCGCGCCAGCAGCAAGTCTTGGTTTTGGTGCCGGAGATTGGGCTTACGCCGCAGCTCGTCGCCCGCTTTCAGGCGCGTCTCGGCGTCACGATCGGCGTCTTGCATTCGGGTTGCAGCGAAGGCGAGCGCGTGCGGGTCTGGTCGCAGGCGGCCGCGGGACATATCGGGGTCGTCGTGGGGACCCGGTCAGCGGTGTTCGTGCCTCTCAAAAACCCGGGCCTTATCGTAGTTGATGAGGAACATGATGGCTCGTTTAAGCAGCAGGACGGGTTTCGTTATCACGCGCGCGACATTGCGGTTCTTCGCGCCCAGAAGGCCGGTATTCCCATCGTTTTAGGGTCGGCTACCCCCTCCCTGGAGACGTACCGCCATGCGATTGAAGGTCGTTATGACCTCCTACGCCTGCCTCAGCGCGGGCCCGACCGCGCCTTACCGCGCATGCGGATCGTGGATTTGGGGCGCGAGGGGGTTCAAGGGGGGCTTACGGCGAGTCTCTTTCAGGCCGTGCGCGACCGACTTTCCCGGCGCGAGCAGGTTCTGTTGTTTTTGAACCGCAGGGGCTACGCCCCGGTGCTTTTGTGTCCGGAGTGCCGATGGCACGCCCCTTGTGATCGGTGCGATGCGCGGCTTACCGTGCACCTCGCGAAGCATGTTCTTCGTTGTCACCACTGCGGGCACGAGCGCCCGCTGCCGAGCATGTGTCCCCAGTGTCAGCACCCCCGACTCCTGCGGGTCGGGGAGGGGACGCAACGCATCGAGGAGGCGCTCCGGCACCGACTCCCCGAGGCTCGCATCGCTCGTATTGATCGGGATACGGTCACCAGCCGCTTAGCTTTCGAGAAGCTGTTGCATCAAGTCCGAAGCCATGAGATCGATGTCTTAGTCGGTACCCAGATGCTGGCCAAGGGCCACGATTTCCCGGAACTCACGCTCGTGGGGGTGATTAACGCCGATCAAGGACTACATGGCACGGACTTCCGTGCCGATGAACTCTTGTTTGCGCAAATGGTGCAGGTGGCCGGGCGCGCGGGGCGGGCCGGGAAGCCAGGCGAGGTGATTATCCAAACCTACCATCCCGACCACCGGCTTTGGGATCCCTTGGCGCGTCTGGACTATGAGGCTTTCGCCAAGCTGGCCCTTCAGGACCGCAAAGACACCGGTTTCCCGCCTTATAGCCACTGCGCCCTGTTGCGCGCCGAGGCCTTGAAACCCGATTTGCCCGGCCGTTTTTTGGAGGCCGCTAAAGGCTTGGGCCAGGGGTCGCCTCACATCCTTTTGGGAAGCGTGTTGCCAGCGACCCTGTCGCGCCGTGCTGGCTACTATCGCGCCCAACTTTTGGCGACGAGCCTCAAACGCAGCGCGCTCCAGTCTTGGCTCACGACGTGGCTCGAGCGTCTCGCCACCATTCCGGCTTCGGGGGTACGCTGGTCAATTGACGTAGATCCGCATTCGCTCTTTTAGGTGTGCCCCGAGAGCGCTCAGCAAACCGCGCGAAGACGCGGTATGAGTACCCTAATCCATTGATAAAAATAATTATCCTTTCCCGGTACGGAGTTTGCTAAAAGTATCTCCGGTGGGATTGTGATGCCGATTTGCCGCGCACTGATACGTGATAGACGGATTCTTGACGGCATCGCTTGGGTCGCGGATGGTGAGTCCGTCTGTCGGACAGAATTTTTTCTCGCGTGTTCCGCCGTGCACCGATTTCACCCAAGGGACCGCGACTCGCACTATAACGGGGCAGGCGCACCGGCTGCGGTTTCCTCTGACTGAGGTAAAAGGCGTGTCCATCCGCCATTTCCGGCTTAAATGCGCATGTGGAACAGATCTTGCTCTAGGCTCATCTTGAGGCACCGACTTTAGGGGGCTTTGCCCAATCGACGACTTGTGACGGACGCGACTGGCAAAAAAGCCGTTGGGGCCTTTCGGGCACGATCCGTCACGTTAAAGGATTCTCGAAGGGCCATGGCGTATTTCGTCAACACATCGTATTTCACAGAGAGGAAGGAAAATATGCGTAAATATGCACTAGGCATACCTGTAGTGCTATGTGGCTTGGGCCTTGGCCTACTGCCCCAGGCACAAGCGACACTGACGGCGCCCGCGCCGATAAATTTTTCCGGCGGACCATTGGGCACGCTGTCGGCCGAGGGCGTATTCAGCGCCGCGGGGACTTGGCAAAGCAACCCTGCTCTTCTGGGCGCAGCGCCCGGTACTTATGGAACGGATCGTCACACCCGGTTCGACGTGACGAATGCGGAGATGGTTCTCCAGAAGACTTCAGGTCTCGTACAGTTCTTCGCCATGGCGGGATCCTATAATTTCCCGACGCTAGGCGAGCCGATTCTTCCGACCCCGGCCGTGCCTAACGACTATTACGGCGCCGTTCCCGAGGCCTACGTCACCCTAGCCCCGACCAGCACTTTCTCGCTTGAGGTCGGAAAGCTGCCGACCCTTATGGGCGGTGAATCCACGTGGAGCTGGATGAATCAAAATATCGAGCGCGGCCTTTTGTGGAATAGCGAGAGCGCCGTCAATCGCGGTGTGCAGGCAAATTACACCATGGGGCCGGTCGCGGTGTCCTTGTCGGTGAATGACGGCTATTATTCGAACCACTACGATGTCCTGACGGGCCTTGTAAGTTACACCGTCAACAGTGCGAGCACGGCCTCGGTGTTTTTCTACCATCATTTTGGCTCGACCGTGATCCAGCCTGGCGCCAGATACGTCGCCGCGACCCCTGAAAACCTTGATAATAGCGATATCTACAATCTGCTTTACACGACCAAGATCGGGGCCTTTACGCTCTCTCCTTATCTCCAATATATCTACGCTCCGAGTTCGGCAAAGCTCGGTTTGGGATATGGTCATTCCGATCACGTGTTTGGGGCCGCGGTTCTTGCGAATTACCACTTCACACCGATGTGGTCTATGGCGGAACGCGCGGAGTATGAAACGAGCACCGGCAATCCAGCCGATCCCAATGGCGGCAACAACAACCTTTTGGGTTATGGTCCGGGAAGTAAGGCCTGGTCGCTTACGGTCACGCCGACCTACCAAGACAAGGGCTTTTTTACCCGCGTAGAGTTGTCCTATGTTCGTGTGACAAGTGGCACTGCTGGCTCCATGTTCGGAACCACCGGTAACTACCAGAACCAAGTGCGAGGCATGATCGAAACCGGTCTGACATTTTAACGCCGCCGTCATTTTCTTGATGCGGTTTGGGAAGAAGCTGTGAGCCAAGGACGGCTCACCTTACATTGAGGCGGGATCGTCGCAGATTCTGATAGGGAGACCAAAGCCGCAAGACAAGACGTGTCCACGGACAACCCTTTCGCCCGTATAAATTCGAATCAAAAAAGTGTCAGCCGCGCCCGTCTCGTCTTGGTGCACAAAGTCAGCCAGCCCCCCGTTTTACTGATGCGGCCCTCCGTTTCTTTCAAGAACATCGTCGCACGACCTAGCCACTCCTGGCGCCCGTTCTTTTGCGTAGGCGCCTCTGACCGCCCCAACCGTCCGGACGTTTTTTCGGCGACCAGGCGGTTAAAGCCGTGGGTATCGAGGTTCACCAAGGCGCGCGATACGTAGTCAAGCGTGAGCGTCCGGGCCCAAGCGTCGATTCCGCGATCCTTGGCGGTAGCGACGGAAAGCTCAACAGTGGCGACCTGGTGGTCTGTAAATACCACCGCAGGCATCGCCGTGAGATCAAGGGCCTCGTTTCCTCCGCTCATGTTTGCGCCGGCGCGCGTTTCGGCGCTCGCTGCGACATAAACAAACTGTGGCAAAGTCGTACAGTCGCCAGCGGCGAAGATGTGCGCCACGCTGGTGCGGAGATGGTCGTCTACTATAATATGCCCCCGGATCCCGTTGGACACCGGCCGCTTCTAGCCCTAAAGATTCGGTGTTCGGCTGCCGACCGCTTGCCATCAGCAGGCGGTCGCCTCGGACCTCACCGTTTGTTGTGGTGACGGTGAAGGTCTCATGATCGTAAGTTACGGCGCAGGCTTGCGCGCGTGTGCGAATCTTCATGCCCTCGGCTTCCAGTCCCGCTTGTAGCGGTGGTCTCAATGTCAGGCTCTTCGCGTGCCAAAAGCGACGTGCGCGCGAGCAAAGTCGTCTGAGACCCCAGACGTAGGAAAGCCTGGGCCAACTCGAGCGCGACGACCGAACCACCGATGACAATGAGGTGATGAGGTCGTTCTGGACTGGCCAGTGCTTCGGTTGAGGTTCAGTAGGGGGTAGCGGATAAGCCGGAAATCGCGGGTATATGGGCGCTTGCTCGGGTGGCGACGAGGAAGCGATCGGCCCTCACAAGTACCGATCCTGTCTCCTGGTGGGTCACGAGCAGCGACTGGGCGTCCAGAGATCGCGCATGCCCGCGCACCAGCTGAATATTCGGGTTACCGTCCAGAATGTCCTGATACTTCGCGCGACGCAATTCCTCGACCCGCCCTTGTACTGTTCCGCCAAAAGAGACCAATCAATGATGGGCGATTGCGGTTTGACTCCCTTACATCTCGGGGAGCCTTGTTCATGTGCCGTTTGGGTCGTGCGGATCAAAATCTTTGAGGGTATGTACCCCACGTCCACACAAGTGCCACCGATCACTCCCGACTCAACCATGGTCACATGGGCCCCGGATTCGGTTGCCCTGATAGCCGCGGCGAAAGCCGCAGAACCGCTTACTATGATCGCGATATGCGGACTCTCGCCCCCGGTTTTGTGCGAGGGGCTTTGGGCGCGCGCGGGGCCCGTGCCGACCTGGGCCCGATAGCCGACCGCTTCTATGGCCTTGAGTATGGTCGGAACGGAGCGTGAACCGAAAGCCTCGATATAGGTGGCCCGATCGGGGTAGGACACGCACGCCTTGACGCCCGGCAGTTTTTTAACGCCTCTGCGACTGTGGTCGCACAATGCGCACAGGTCATGCCGGCGATGTCGAGGCGCAGCGGGCCCAAGATGTTAACGGCCCCTCTTCGAAATTAAGACACCGGGATAGCCGGCATTGCGGATGGCGCGCAAAAATGCCGCCGGGCCGGTTTTTGCGGGGATGTATTTGACGGCCACATCTTGGTTCGACTCGTTGACACCGACCCCCATCACTCCTGGTAGGCGAACCAAGGCCATGTAGATTGCGGTCGCGCAGGAATGGTTGGTGCAAGTCATGCCGGGAACGTGGATACGGGCCACCGATAATTTCATGGCCGTGGCTTCCGGGCGCCCCATGACCGGGGCGGCCAGGGCCGGGGTTGTGATAGCGACTAGAAACGGAAGGACGGTAATCGTCACAAAGCGCGTGGCATTTTTCATGATGTCTCCTTAAGGATGACGAGGTAGCGAAGGAAGAATGAGGGCCGGCAGGATATAGGGTGCGGCGAGTAAAAGTGCGACAGTACCTGTCGTAAGCCACAGCCATAGCGCTTGGTGACGCGGTGGCGGGCAGTCGCAGGCGAGCGCTCGCCGCTGTTTCCAATAACGATAATGGGCAAGACCCAAGATTGCGATGGTGGCCCCTGTCAGCCACGGCCGAATGGGATCGAGAAGCGTCAAATCTGCAACCCAAGCGCCCCCAATTCCCAGGATGACCAACAAAAGGGGACCGAGGCAGCAGATCGATGCGAGAAAACCAGTCACTACCGCGGCCGCGAGCCTCCCGCGCACGGTAGTGGGAGTATCTGAGGTATGAGGGGGATCAGTATGCGTCATGGAATTCGGCCTCGTGCGTTCATGCCAAGAGTGTAAAGGCCGTATCGGGGTACGGAGTCAAGGGGTACGTGGAATCAGGTTAAGAAGGGCGCGCGGTCTTGGCCTTGATCGGTATCGGTTACAGGCCAGTCTTTCATGGCGGGACGTTGATTTGAATCTTCCCGTTCTTCGCGCCCCCTATACGTCAGGCAAAGTGCGATGGGAGGCTCTTAGTGTTGGCCAAAACGCGGCTTCGCCACCAAAGGACTTTCGGGTCTCCCCCGCAGCTTTACGACAAGTCAGGGCGCTCTAAGATGGGAACGGCTCGCCGGATGTTGCCCCGGTTTGGCGGCCTCGCCCCGGTTTTAGAAACGAGTGCCGGAACCGTTTTTTCACTGAGGTAACCGGGTCGGGAGCGAGGGTGTTTCGCCCCTTAACCTCGCTGTCGTTCTGAGAACTGGGCATAAGCGAAATAGCCAAGCGGGATCACAAAGAGCGTAAGCACTGTCGATGCCAGTGTCCCAAAGATAAGTGAGATGGCAAGTCCTCCAAACACCGGATCAAGTACCATGATGGCCGTTCCCAACATAATGGCGAGGGCGGTCAGCATGATAGGCCGCAGCCGTACCATCCCCGCTTGCACCACGGCCTCTGGAAGATCATGTCCAGCACGACGATAGTCCAGAATAAAGTCGATGAGCAGCAGGGAATTGCGCACGACCACACCCGCAAGCGCTATGACCCCAATCATCGACGTGGCAGTAAAGTATTGATGCATCAGGGCGTGCCCAGGAAAAACGCCAATGATCGTCAAGGGGATGGCTCCCATCACGATGACAGGGATCACGAACGATCGGTAATAGCCGACTAAAATGATGTAAATAAGTACGATGGCCACGGCAAAGGCCGAGCCCAAGTCCCGAAACACATTGAGTGTAAGACGCATCTCGCCGCTCCAACGCAGTCCGTAGTGCCGGCTGCTCGGATTTTTCACAAAATCCTGCTTCAGGTGTACCCCATCGACTTTGTGATACTTTAAGTATTCCCACATATGAAGCACGGCATAGACGGGGCTCCCTGGGCTTAAGCCCGCGGTGACGTACACGACCTCGCGCCCGTCCTTTTGGTAGATCGGTCGCGGTGCGTCACGTTTCACGACGTGCGCGATGGCCGACAGCGGAACCTCTTTCCCTTGTGGGTTGGTGAAAAATATCTTCCCAAGATCATAGGGCCCGATCCGATCGGCAATGGGTATCCGAAAGCGTATAGGGACTGGTTCCTTGGCTCCAGGAATATGTGCCGCGCCGTCGTTGATGCCGGCCAAGTAGCCCTTCAGGGTCTGCGCAACCTGCGCTGGGTTTATGCCATCCAGTGCCGCTTGCCGATTGTTTACCCTGATAGTGTATTGGATCGACCGATGCGGCACGGTGCTATCCACACCGACCAAGTGGCGCGTACGATGAAAAAGGCCGTCGCGTAGGTGATTTGCGATCGTTTCCAGCTTGCGGTAATGGGGCCCAAAGATCTCCGCCATCACCGTGGCCCGTACCGGTGGCCCCGGCGGATGTTGAACGATTTTGATCATGGCGCCTGTTTTGGCCGCCAGTGCTGTGATCGCCGGACGTAGTTCGCGAACGATGGTAATCGAAGATACCGCGCGCTCGCTTTTCCGGACCAAGTGCACTTGAACTTCGCCTACGGTGGGTCCTTTTTTTAAGGTCTCGCCACGTAAAAGTCCACTAAAATTCACAGCCCCCATTGCCCCGGCTGATAGCTCGTAGGTTGTGACAAACCGATTGCGCCGCACAATATTTCCTAAGGACTCGACAACTTGATCGGTATCTTCAAGTGTGCTTCCGGCATGGGTGCGCACGGTGATATCGAAGCTGTTGTTATTGTTACGGGGAAGCATCTTGAAATTCACTAAACGCACTATCGGCATCGCCAACACTGCCCCAAAGAGTAGCGTAATGCCTAACAAAAACAAACGGCGCGTGGAGGGACGTGACAGCAGCGCGCGCATGATGCGCTCATAGCCACGCTGTAACATGCCTGGACGCGAGTGGTCTGATCCTTGGTGGGGTCGAAGCCACAATCGGGCAGCCCAGGGAGCGACGGTGTAGGCGACAAAAAGTGAAGCAAGCATCGCAATTGGAACGTTTTTGGGAATGGGTGCCATGTACGGCCCCATCATCCCTGTCACCGACAGCATGGGAAGGAAAGCCACGATGACGGCAAGGGTCGCCAGGTTGGTCGGGCGCCCAATCTCGTTCACGGCGCGCACCGCCTCCCGGGCTCGGTCTATACCCGGCTTTGCGTAGTGCCGAAAAATGTTCTCTATGACAACAATAGAATCATCGACAAGAAGACCCAAAGAAAGAATCAGCGCAAATAAGGTAATTCGGTTGATGGTTTGGCCCGCTAGGTAATCGACCCCTAAAGTCACAAACAAAACCAGCGGAATCGTGACCGTCACGATAGCGGCGGCTCGCCAACCCAAGAAGACGACCAGCAAAACGACTACGGTTCCCACAGCGATGAACAGGTGCTTAATCAATAGGTTGACTGCGCTATTGGCGCGTTGGCCATCGTCGCGTGTGACATTCACGTGGACGTAGGGCGGGATCACCGTTTTGCGCAGCGCACCCAACCTCCGCAAAACTTTATTCGCGACCGTTACCGCGTTGGTGCCGGCACGCTTCGCAATAGCGATCGTCACCTCCGGTAATTCAAGGTTGCGTGGCCGGGTACGAGCATAGGCGCGACCAAAGCCGATGCTGTGCACGGTCTTGATCGCGCCGCCGCCATCGGTGACGGTTGCGACATCATGGAGATAGACCGGCCTGTGGTTATAGAGGCTCACGACAATACCGCCCACGGCTCGAGCCGAACGCAACATATCGCCGGCATGGATAGTGGCGCGGCGATTATGGTTAGTGAAATGCCCGGATGGAACGTCGACGTTGGTCGCCTGAACGATGCCTCGAATATCCACCAGCGTGACATCATAGCGGCGCATGAGGCTCGGATGCAGAACGATATTGATTTTTCGCCGTTGGCCGCCAATAAGGTACGCGCGCGCGGTCCCGGGTACTCTTCGCAGATGATGCAAAACGCTCGTTGCAACGGTCCGCAGTTGTACGCCTGTAAGGCGCGCGCTCGAAAGCGAAATGGTCACGATGGGAACCTGGTTCACATCGAGCGGCTGTATGATCGGCTGTTCGGTTCCCGGCGGCATCCGATCCATGTTGCTCATGATCTTGTTGTAAAGCCGCACGAGGGACGCGACCCGATTTTGCCCGACCTGAAACTTCACGGTGACCACGCCCATCGAGTCCATGGCAAGACCGTAGGTGTGGTGTACCCCGCGCATGCCACGCAAAATGGCCTCAAGCGGGTCGACGACAAGATTTTTGACCTCGCGGGGGCTGGCGCCGGGTTTGTAAACAATAATGTTGGCGGCCGGGACCACGATTTGCGGGTTTTCGGTGCGTGGCGTCAGGTGTAAGGCCAAAATTCCCGCTAGCAGGGCCACGATAATGATTAATACCGTGATCTTGCTATCGATGAAATAGCGCGTCAGTTGCCCCGCTGCATTGAGCGGCTCTTCTGGGTGCGGATCGCGAGCGGCCATGGCTTCCTCTTGATCGTATGGGGTTATGGCGGCAGGGCCCGAGCCCGGATAGGGCTGCCGTCATAAAGATGGCGAAAAGGCGGCAGAACGAGCGTTTCCGTGCCGCTAAGCCCGCTCAGAATCTCGGCTGTAGTGGTGCTCGTGGTCCCGATCTTCAGCATGCGAAATCGTGCCCTGCCATGGCGGCTTAAAACAAAAACGCCAGGAACGCCTCCCCAGGTCGTGATGGCCGCGCGTGGGATGACGATGTCACCGCGCGTGTCGTGATCTTGTGCTTTTCTTAAGACGAAAACCCTCCTCGTGAGGACGGGCAGTTTGTTCCGTGCCGTTGGCGTGGGCTGATGGCGAGCACAAGCGCATAGCGCCAGAATGGCAAAACCGACTATCCCAAGCCTCCGTCTCATGAATGCGCGCGCCATGCCGGGAGCGATCTCATGGACAAGGTCCCGCAAGCGCTGGCAAGACCTACGTGATGGCTGGCAAAGGCATAAAGCGCGCCAAGTTCTTGTTCGCGAGCCTGGACCAGCGCTTCCTCGGCGTTCAAAAGTTCGAGGAGGATCGCGCGGCCTTCGCCATAACGCCTATCGACAAGGACCACCGTGCGCCGCGCCCGCGCTACATTGGCGTGGGCTATTCGGTAACGCCGCGCGGCGTTGTGCATGGTGTCGTAGGCGGTCGCTACTTCGTAATCGATCCGGGACTTGAGGCCGGCAAGCTTCCCGTTGACCTCTGCCATCCGTTCTTGTAGGACATCCGCATGGTCACGCGCGCGGTCGCCGTCATATAGGGATTTACTGATAACCGCGCCGACGGTCCAGGCGTTGTGACGCAGAGCCGGTGTTTGGCTGAACCACTGGGATTGAGCCATGAGGGATATATGGACTGAGGATTGGGCGCGCGCTGCTCGCACGCGCGCTTGCATCATATGCAGCTCGGCCCGCAGGGCCTGCACATCGGGACGTTGAACGAAAGCGGTATGGAGATAGTGTTCTAGCGATTGCCGAGGCAGGGCCGGGATCTTCAAGGTGCCGTGGGATATATGAACGCGAACCCCGGCCGGGGCCCCCATGGCCAGCGCGAGATTCTCTTGCGCTGTCTCCACGTCGCTTGCGGCTTCGGCAAGCAGCTCTTTGTTTGCGCCGAGATTTACCGATGCTGTCAGGGCATCCGAACGCACGATGCGGCCCTGAGCGAATAAGACGCTCGTCGTGTGCGCGTGGCGAGAGGCGGCCGCGACCGCCGCGCGCGCTATGCGCCGAGCCGCTTGTGCCATAGCAAGGCCTTCATAAGCTTCTACCACGCCCGCTATGATGTGCTGTCGAGTTCGCTGCGCAAATTCCCGCGCCGCCTTTTGGCCCCAATTCCCGGCCTGAATCCCCTCGTCGATGGCGCCGCCTGTATAGATCGGCCACGATAAGGAGAGGGACGTTGTGCCAAGGCGTGTGGTCCCCGGGTGGTTTAGGGTGCTGGGTACGAAGTCTTGGGCCGTGACTTGCCGGCGTTCGAGTTCGGCGGACAGGGCTTCGAGGGGATTATCGCTGACAAGATAACCATAACTGACATTGGCCTGCGGCTCTCCCTCGGCGCGGGCCAGCCGGCCTTCATCTCGCGCGATCCCTTCTTTGGCGCGTGCCACGGACGTTGCGCTATTGTGAGTGAGCGCAAACCGCACAGCCTGGCGGAGGGTGAAGACCCGGGCCGCGGCGAGGGGTGGGCCCACACCTATCAGTGCAATCATAAATGAGACCCAAAACCGCCTCATGCAGGTTCCTTCAGATCGTCGGCACAGCTAGTATATTAGATAATAATTAAATACTAATAAATAGGCAATTCCAATCCACCATAGGTCAAATCTCGACCTAAAGTGTATCCGATTTACGCGAGAACCGCTTTTAGAAGGAGGGTTTGACCACGACAAGGGTAACGATGGCCAGGAGTGCCAGCGCCGGCACTTCGTTTATGACCCGGTAGAACGTGGGCGTTCGCTTGTGACCAGCGGCGAGCTCTCGACACAGTTTTCCGAGATAGATGTGGTAGGCGATCAATCCGGCTACCAGTGTTACCTTGATATCGAGCCAGATGCCGTGAAAGCCGAATCCAAGCCAGAGCCAAAGCCCGCAGCCCACGGCCAAGACCGCGCTCGGGGTTGTGAAGCGGTAAAGTCGCCGCTCCATGATGACAAAGCGCGCGTCTCCCGCGGCGTCGTCGGTCAGGCTGTGATACACGAAAAGCCGCGGGAGATAGAAAAGGCCCGCGAACCACGTAATGACAAAAATAATATGAAAGGCTTTAACCCAAAGCATGGCGAGTTACCTCCAGAGGCAAAGATGCCGGATCGGCGCCTGTGAGTAGCGAGCTCAGAAGAGAGTCAAGAAAGCGCCGACCCAGTGGAGTGACGCGCACCCGCTCGGCATCGACAAGCAACAAGCCCTTGGCGACCGCGTCTGGCCATTGCGGAACGCTGTCCTTGAAGTCGCGCCCGGTACGCGCGGTAAAGAGCCGGATGCTGAATCCCTCGGTAAGACGCAGGGCGTTTAAAAGAAATTCAAATACCAGATCGGCGTCCGAAAGTACGCGGCGGCTCATGACCCGGTCTGTTCCCTCCATATAACGTTCCGGATCCGGGGCGCGTACTTCCCGAACAACTCCTTGTCGGGTGCTAAGCTTGCCATGGGCGCCCGCCCCTAAGCCTAAATAATCGCCGAATTGCCAGTAGTTGAGATTGTGGGCACACTGAAATCCGGGGCTCGCGTAAGCTGAGACCTCGTAGCGCTCCAGATGGGCGCTTTGCGCCGCGCTTTGGACGGCCGCCTCTATGGCCTCTCTTTCCTGTTCGTCGGGCAGTATCGGGGGCCTGTGGGCAAAGGCCGTGTGCGCCTCGATAGTTAGCTCGTACAAGGACAGGTGCCGCGGTTGTGCGGACAAAGCCGCGCAGACGTCGGCTAGCGCCTCCCCGGCGCGCTGTCCCGGCAGTCCGTACATCAAATCGATATTAAAGGACCGAAAACCGCTGCTCGCGGCTTGGTCAATGGCGGCGCACGCCTCCTGGCTATCATGGATACGGCCAAGAGCTCGCAAGAAGGGGTCTTGCAAGCTCTGGATACCCAGGGATAAGCGGTTGACTCCGGCCTCCCGAAATGCTGCGAAGCGGCCCGCCTCCACCGTTCCCGGGTTGGCCTCCAGCGTGATTTCGCACGCTGGAGGAAGGGCTGTGCGGTGGTTGATGCCCGCCAAAATCTCGTTGATCGCGCCAGCTGAAAAAAGGCTAGGTGTGCCGCCGCCGAAGAAGATGGTCTGTACGGTCCGACCCTGGAGGGCCTCTTCGGCCTGGTCCAGGTCGGCCAACAGCGCCCGCACATAGCGGGCCTCCGGAAGCGGGCCTTGTCGAGGAAGCGAGTGAAAGTCGCAGTAGGGACATTTCGTGACGCACCAGGGGATGTGGATATAGAGGCTAAGAGGCGGGAGCCCGCGTTCCTCGATCATGGCCGAAAGAGTTCACCGAGTTTACGTAGCGCCTGGGCCCTGTGACTGAGACGCTGCTTCTCCTCGGCCGCTAATTCGGCTGCCGAGCAGCCGCGTTCTGGAACAAAAAACAGCGGGTCATAACCGAAGCCCTGATCTCCGCTCTCGCGGGTCAGGATACGGCCCTCCCAAACTCCCTCTGCGACCAAAGGCCGCGGGTCGTCATAGCGTCGGAGGTAGACCAAAATGCAGCAAAACCGCGCCCCGCGGTCTTCCTCGCGCACGCCCGCCAAAGCGCTGAGGAGGGCTGCGCGATTCTCCGCATCACCGCCCGCGGGGCCCGCGAAGCGCGCCGAGTGGATGCCCGGGCGGCCGCCTAGCGCGTCCACCTCGAGCCCCGAGTCGTCGGCGAGCGCCGGCAGCCCGCTTGCTTTCGCTGCGTGGCGCGCCTTGATGAGGGCGTTTTCGATAAAGGTAAGCCCGTCTTCTACGGCTTCGGTAATACCAAGCTCGGATTGGGGCACGAGAGTCACGCCCCGTTCGGCAAGCGCCCCCCGCAACTCAGTCAGTTTTCCCAGGTTATGGGTGGCGCAGACGATCTTCACGGCGTAAGCGCCAAAGCAGCGTTTTGGGCGGCCATCAATTCCTTGATGCCGTTACGCGCGAGTTCGGCCATGGCCAACATCTCTGCAAGCTGAAAGCTTCCGTGTTCGGCCGTGCCTTGGATTTCGATGAATCCACCGCCATCGTCCATGACGAAGTTCATGTCGGTTCCGGCGCTCGAATCCTCGCTGTAGTCAAGATCTAAGACTGGTTCGCCCTGGTGTATGCCCACCGATATCGAAGCAATCTGACGCCGCAAAGGATCGTCCTTCAGGACCTTGTGGGACTTCAGAAAGCGTACCGCATCGACTAAGGCGACGTAGCCGCCGGTAATGGACGCCGTGCGCGTGCCGCCGTCCGCCTGCAAGACATCGCAGTCGATCGTGATGGTGCGTTCGCCCAAGGCCTTGAGGTCAACCGCCGCTCGTAGCGACCGGCCGATGAGACGCTGAATCTCGACTGTGCGACCGTCTTGCTTGCCACGCGCTGCTTCGCGCTGCGTGCGTTGGCCGGTGGCGCGCGGCAACATGCCGTATTCGGCTGTGACCCAGCCTTGACCCCGCCCTTTCAGGAAGGGCGGGGTTTTCTCGTCTATGCTGGCGGTGCACAAAACCTTGGTATTTCCAAATTCGATAAGCACGGAACCTTCCGCGTAACGGGTAAACTTGCGGGTGATTTGGATGGCGCGCAAGGCATTCGGGGCGCGTCCGCTTGGTCGCATGGAGTGTTCCTTAATGGTCGAGGTCGAGGGAGCGGCTAGTTTAGCAAAAAAATTGCCTAAGCTCCCAGGTGTTTTGTGAGAAAGATCGACCCCATGGCGACTCATCCCGGCGCGCTCGACCGGCTGTGCTGGGTCCATCTCAGCTCTGTTTACCGCAGCGCCCGCGGTACCGCGTTACGAAGACCGTTTGGGCGGCGCTCCTTCCCGGAGCTTGTTGTGCACAGCCAATTTCTGGCCCTCGCTCCAGAACGCCTCGGCGGTCAGGCGGCGCGCCCGCGGAGCGAGACCGAGGGCTGAGGCGGATGCGTCTTGCCAGCGCAAGCTGATTGCGCTGAGGTTGTCGGAGACTCCGTGGCCTCGATTTTCCGCTTCGAGCAAAAGGTCGGTAAGACCGCTTTCAAGGACGGGATGGGCAAGGGCGCGCGCAAATTCGCGGGTTTCCATGGCCTCCCAGACCCCATCACTACATAAGACCAGAAGGTCGCCGGTCTTGAGTGGGGTTTCAGCGCTGAGACTGACTGTGGGGTCGCTGCGGCCCCCGAGGCAGGCCAGCAGCTGGCTCTTGGCTGGGTGGGCGCGCGATTCCTGTTCATCGAGTATGCCGCGCGCCTGAAGGTCGTCTACGACGGTGTGGTCGTGGGTGCGCTCGGCCAAGGCGTCGTGGCGGAAGTGGTAGAGTCGGCTATCCCCGACATGGGCCCAATACGCGCAGCCGTTTTGCACCAAGCACAACACACAGGTCGTGCGCGGTTCGACGCCGGCGGGAAGCTTTTTGCCGAGCCCCCGGAGCGACTGATGAGCCTGAAAGGCGACGAGGGCCAAAAAGTTGGACGGATCTTGTATGAGCGGCGAGCGTACCGCGCGAAAGGCGTTGATCGCGACCCGGCATAAGGTTTCCGAGGCAAGCCCCCCGCCCTTATGTCCGCCGAGACCATCTCCGAGCACCATGAAGATCGCTTGGTCGCGTTCCGCCACTGCCACCCGGTCTTCGTTATGGGTGCGCCCTCCCTGACGCGACCCGTACGCATAGACATATTTCATAGCGTATCGCCCATTTTCGTCCGCTCCCTTCTTTTATTATTAGAGTTGTTTGAGTCGCCACCACGCCCATTTTTCTAACCAGTGCCCCGCGCCTCGGTTTTGGGAGGCGTCCTGGGTCGGATCTTCGTTCAAGAACGCCAGCAGCTGTGCTACGTTCTGGGGCCGTTCAAGCTGGTTCATTTGCATGCACCAGTCGATGGCCTCGAGGATCTGGGCCGAATAACGGCGGCTATAGACCCGTCGCGCCCCCTTGAAATGATCCTTAACGGCGCGGGCCGTGGCCGGCGGCGGAGCCCGGCCACTCAGACAGGCCCACATAGACGCACCAATGGCATAAAGATCTGTCCAGGGGCCGATATGGCCCTTGCTATGCTGTTCGATAGGGGCGAATCCGGCAGTGAGGGTGCGCATGCCGGCGGGACGCTCCTGTGTGCTTTGGGCGGCCCCGAAGTCGAGCAGCAAGGGATTGCCGCCGGAGCGTAGCAGGATGTTGGCGGGTTTGATGTCCAGATGTAAAAGGCCGTTTTTATGGAGTTCTTCAAGGCCTATCAGGAGTGGTGGAAAGACGGTGCGCAGAAACTTCTCGCTCAAGCCCCGGGGGTGACGCTTAATGTACCAACGCAAGTCTTTTCCGAGTTCGTAACGCATCACCATATAAACAGTGTTGTGGGCACGAAAGAAGTTCGTAACCTGGACGATGTTCGGGTGGTGGAGTTTCGCGAGTGCCCGCGCCTCTTCGAAAAATCGCCGGATACCGGACGCAAAAAGCGACGCGGTTTCTTCGGACAGCGGCTCGACCCGTCCGTCCTGGGTTCGGTAGGCCTGGGTGACCGGAAGAAATTCCTTAATGACGACCTCGATGCCGGTTTCAAGGTCGGTCGCGAGATAAACCGAGCTGAAGCCGCCACCCCCAAGGGTTTTGTCGATCCGGTAGCCCTTTAAGACGTAGCCTTGAGCGAGAGGTGTGGGAGTATTACGCATTTGCTAATCACAATAGCTGAAAAGCGCCCCGAATGCAGCGTGTTGGCGGTTCGCCTGACGTCGGGCCCTAGAATCGATCCTGTAAGCTGCGAGGCGCCGGGTTTTTCGGTTAGTATGGGCACATGGGAACCTCCGCTAAAAGTATGACGGCGTTTGCCCGTGAGCAGGCACGCTGTGAGCATGGAGAGGTGGTTTGCGAGATCCGCTCGGTCAATCACCGTTTTCTGGATATCTCGGTGCGCCTTCCCGAGGGCATGGGGGCGCTGGAACACCTCCTCCGGCACCGCCTGGTCGAGGCCCTTGACCGAGGGAAGGTCGATTGTCAGGTGACTGTGCGGAGAAAGGAGGGCCCAGGGCGCGTCGCGGTTGATTCCGCGTTGGTCGCCGAGCTTGTGCGCGCGGCCGAGGCGGTTCATATGGCCCATCCGGGCCTCGGCCCCTTGGCGCTTGCGGATGTTTTGCGCTGGCCCGGGGTCATACAGGCGCCACCCGCGCCTCTTTGGGAGAGCGCGATTATGACCGCGGCCCAGGGGGCCCTCGCCTCACTTGTAAGCCACCGACAACGCGAGGGCGATCGTTTAGCGGCTGGGCTGGTCGAGCGCTCGGAGCAGATATTGGCGCGCCTTGAGACCCTCAAACCGCTGGTTTTGGCGGCCTCCGACCGTCTGCGTGAACGCTTGCGGGCGCGTGTTAAGGCTTTGGATGTGTCGCTCGATCCGGCCCGTTTGGAGCAAGAGGTGGTTTTGCAGACGCAGCGGAGCGATATTGCCGAGGAGTTCGACCGCCTCGGGGTTCATGTGGCCGAGGTGCGAAGTGCTTTGGGCGGCGGGGGGCCAGTGGGTCGCAGGTTAGATTTTTTGATGCAGGAGATGAACCGGGAGGCCAACACTTTGGCCTCGAAGTCGCCATCGGCCGAGATCACAAGCGAGGCCGTGGCCATCAAAGTGGTGATAGAGCAAATGCGTGAGCAGGTGCAGAACATTGAGTGAAGAAGGGCGTCTTATCGTGCTTTCGGCACCGAGTGGCGCCGGCAAAAGTAGCTTGGCGAAGGCCCTGACGGCGGATCCGCGGTTCGGGGTTTCGGTCTCGCACACGACGCGCCCCCCGCGTCCTGGCGAACAGGACGGCGTCCATTATCATTTCGTTGACGGCCCGGCCTTCGCCCGTTTGGTCGAGAGGCAGGCCTTTTTGGAGCATGCCGAGGTGTTCGGCAATCGCTACGGGACCTCCAAGGCCGCGGTCGAGAGCCACCTGAAGGCCGGCCGCTCCGTCATTTTGGATATCGATTGGCAGGGCGCGAGGCGAATCAAGGCCGCGTGGCCTCATGCTCTGACGATCTTTATTGTGCCACCCTCCCTGGAGGCCCTGGAGGCCCGTCTGCGTGGTCGCGGACAGGATGAGGAGGCCGTCATCCTCAGGCGCATGGCGACCGCTCGCGACGAGATTTCGCACTATCGCGAGTTTGACCACGTGGTTGTAAACGACGTGTTTGACGAGGCCCTAGCCGACCTTAGGGCCTTGGTCTTCGAAGGCCGAGAGCGCCGTCCGCTCAAGCTCGATCCCGCCACGCTCTTAGCTATCGGTTGATAGCGGTATTTGCTAAACTGAACGAATTGTTAAAGGAGTTCCTATGGCCCGTATCACCGTCGAAGATTGCCTTCATCATGTGGAAAACCGCTTTCAACTCGTCTTGGTTGCGGCGCGCCGAGCCCGGCAACTGGCGGCGGGGGCAGAACCATGCGTCCCGCGGGAAAACGATAAGCCTACGGTGTTGGCGTTGCGCGAGATCGCCGAGGGGTTTGTAACGAACGCGATCTTGGATGATAACCCGGAGGCCGGACTGGAGGCCGATGATGACGCCGTCTTACCCATCGGAAGCGCTGGCGAGCTCAGCCCCAACCCTGCCACCTAAGGGGGCAGAAGGCGCCACCGTTTCTTTCCATGTGAGCGACTTCCTGTCGCTCCTAGAGGGTTATCTCG
>JAJYGP010000090.1 GCA_021785035.1 Pseudomonadota bacterium | reverse complement strand
GATCTTTTTTGTGGGCTTGGAAATTTCACGCTTCCCCTGGGTCGGCGTTCGCGCCATGTCATTGGGATCGAGGGGGTCGCGGCCTTGATTGAGAGGGCGCGCGGGAATGCGGCTGCCAACGAGCTTGCTCATATCACCTGGCGTGTCGCTGATCTTGACAAGGCGATACTGGCAGATTTGCTTCCCGATCCCATCGATGCCGCTTTATTGGATCCTCCACGGACAGGAGCGTTGGCGGCGGTCAGCTTTTTGGCCGAGCGTCAGGTGCCGCGGCTCGTCTACGTTTCCTGTAATCCCGCGACGCTGGCGCGCGACGCCGCGGCTCTTGTGCATCAGCACGGCTATCGTCTGGCGCGGCTTGGGGTGGTCGACATGTTTCCGCATACCCACCATGTCGAGGCCATGGCCTTGTTTCTCAAGGAGAGCTAGATGGCGTACGTGGAGGTGGATGTGGCTCGGCAAATCCTCAGGATCTTCGAGCGGGAGGGGGGCCGCCTTGTCTGGGAGGTCGCGGTCGCCACCGCTAAAAACGGGGTCGGCGAGCAGTATGGGAGTTATCAAACCCCACGTGGTTTGCATCTTATTCGGGCCAAGATTGGTGCCGAGGCCCCGCGCAACGGGGTCTTTGTCGGGCGGCGATTGACGGGCGAGATATACAGTCCGGCTTTGCGTCAGGTGTATCCCCAACGGGACTGGATTTTGACCAGGATATTGTGGTTGAGTGGGCTTGAGAAGGGCAAAAACCGATTGGGGACTGTCGACACCATGCGTCGTTACGTCTATGTTCACGGGGCGCCCGACGATGACGTTATGGGGGTCCCGTCTTCCCATGGCTGCATAAAAATGCACAACGACGATGTCATCCGGCTGTTTGACATGGTTCAGGTCGGTACGCGGCTTCATGTGATGGCTTGAGGAGAGATGATGTCCCTAGGACCGGTTATGATGGATCTTGCGGGAACCGCCCTATCCGCGACCGAACGTAAATGGCTAAAAAACCCGCTTGTGGGCGGTGTGATTCTATTTGCGCGCAACTATGAAAGCCCGGAACAACTTAGCGCCCTCACTTCCGAGATACACGCTTTAAGAGAGCCACCCCTCATTATTGCGGTGGACCACGAAGGTGGGCGCGTGCAGCGCTTTCGCTTAGGCTTCACATCGTTGCCGCCGTGCGGCTACATAGGAGGCCTGTATGCGCAAGATCGCTCCCAGGCCCGGCTTTTGGCGCGTTCGGCCGGACTGGTCATGGCCGCCGAACTTCTAGTGCTGGGGGTGGACATCAGTTTTGCCCCGGTTCTCGACATAGGGCGGGGCCTTTGTGAGGTGATAGGCGACCGTGCCTTTCATGATAAGCCGCTGATCGTCGCCGAATTGGCCCGTCAATATATTTCGGGCATGACCCAAGCCGGCATGGCCGCTACCGGCAAACATTTCCCAGGGCACGGCGGAGTCATTGGGGACTCTCATAAGGAACTTCCCACCGATGACCGGGATCTTGCAGCCATTGAGGCGGTCGATTTGCTGCCCTTTGCTAGGCTTGCGCCCTCGGTGCTCGCGGGTATCATGCCAGCCCACGTCCTCTATCCGCGGGTCGATCCCGAGCCGGCGGGGTTCTCGCGGTTTTGGCTGAACGAAGTGTTACGGAAGAGGCTGCGCTTCAACGGCGTCATATTTAGTGATGACCTCAGCATGGTCGGAGCGCATGGCGCAGGAAGCCTCGGGGAACGAGCTCGGAAGGCCTTGTGGGCCGGTTGCGATATGGTACTGGCCTGCAATGACCCAGAGGGCCTAGACGGCCTCTTGCATGCGCTGACGGGTTACCAAAACCCAGCCTCTCAGTCGCGCCTCACTCGGCTACACGGCCGCCCAGGTTGGACGAGCCCTTTATTGATGGAGGACATCGACTATCGGGAGGCCTGCCGGCGTCTCGCGCACTTTGCCCAAGAGGGGACCTTGTAAGGTTGTGTCCAGAATGGGTTCTATGGGAACGAGGCGACAAGGACCAGGGGATCATGTTGAAGGCGGAGACATTGAAGCAGTGCCGTAAGTGTCCGCGACTCGTGGCCTTTCGGGAGGAAACTAAGCGCCGTTATCCCGATTATTTTTGTCTTCCGGTGCCGGCGTTCGGGACCGATGATGCCAAAATCGTGATCGTCGGCTTGGCTCCGGGGCTTCATGGCGCCAACGCTACGGGTCGACCCTTTACCGGGGACTTTGCCGGTCTTTTGCTCTATCGCACCTTACATCGCTTGGGACTCTCAAACCAGGCCGAGGCAAGCGCCCTGGACGATGGTCTGGAGCTTAGGGGTTGCCGTATCACGAACGCGGTAAAATGCGTCCCGCCAGGAAATAAGCCGACCACGGCCGAGATTGAGACCTGCGCCCCCTATCTCAAGACCGAGCTTGCTGGCCAGCCTTCGGGGGGGGTTATCATCGCCTTGGGGCGCATTGCGCATGACGCGGTTCTCCGGGCCCTCTCCACGCCACTGGCCCGCCATCGATTCGGGCATGGGGTCCGCCATGAAGTAAGGGATCGGATTATGTGGGACTCTTATCATTGCAGCCGTTACAACACCCAGACCAAGCGGTTGACTGAGGCCTCTTTTGTCGCGGTCTTTGAGGCGGCCCTGCGCGAGGTCTCATGACCGACCTACGGGCCTTGGTGCGTGGTCTCGGCGACTGCCCGGGCGTCTACCGGATGCTTGATGAGTCCGGAACGGTGCTCTATGTCGGCAAGGCTCTGAGCCTCCGGAAGCGGGTCAGTAGCTATCTGCGACCGCAGAAGAGCCCACGCACGGCCTCGCTCATGGGTGCG
>JAJYGP010000004.1 GCA_021785035.1 Pseudomonadota bacterium | reverse complement strand
AAACAGATGCACTTTCTATGGGTCTCAAAGGTACCGGTGGCTCAGGTGCGCTGGCGCATAAGGTTTATCCCTTTTGCGTTGCGCCATTGTATTATAACGGCTTACGTAGGGACTGCATCAGAGGCGCCCTAAACGAGCAACCCTTAGAAGCAGGGCTTTTTCTGGGCCGCTCGATACCGTTCTATACCCTCAAGGATTTCCGCATCCACGGCCTCACCATCCACCCACCCCTCAATACGTGCCCACTTTCCGGCCTCGAGATCTTTGTAGTGTGCGAAAAAGTGGCTGATCTGATCGAGCAAACCCGATGGTACATCAGCCAACTTCTTATAATGGCGATAGGAGATACAGAGCTTGTCGGCGGGCACCGCAAGAACCTTCATATCTACACCCTTCTCGTCGGTCATTTTCAACATAGCCACCGGACGACACTCGATCACAGACCCGCTGATAAGAGGAACCGGCGTCAACACGAGGACATCGACCGGATCGCCGTCCCCGGATAGGGTATGCGGGACATATCCATAGTTGCAGGGATAGTACATGGCCGTATTCATGAAACGGTCGACGAACATCGCACCCGTCTCCTTATCCATCTCGTACTTCACGGGTGGCCCATGCGCGGGGATCTCAACTATGACGTTGACGCTTTGTGGGACCTTGTCGCCAGGACCTACCCGATCAAGATTCATCTCCTACGCTCCTTAACATCAAATCGTTCCGACAAACGCGGACCTCCCGAGCGCGTTTTGCTCATGGGAAAATCGCGACGCTCATTATGCTCTTATGACTGCGGCTTGGGCGGATATACGATCGGCAGAATACTCGCAAAGAACTCGCCCTTTGCTCGGTCGCGCAACCGTTGGGGAACCGAGCCGCGCACTTCCACACTCAAGGCGGTAAGAGAGATATCGACCATCAAAACGACCGGTGGGTCCCAGCCAAACGGGGGCGCTGGTTTCGCTATCTCGCCGCCAGCGCTCGACTTGGGCTCCTCTGCGAGCGGCGGCTCTTCCGGCCGCGGCCGGAAATGTAACTTGGCCTCGGCCTCGAGCTTACTTAAAACGACGGCGGGGTCGGCCGGTACCGCGATATCAAATCGAAACACGATCCGCGCCCACTCGTGCGGAAGCGAACGAATAAGCCCACCGGTAATGACAATGCCATTCGGTACGCGAAAGAGCTGGCCATCATCTAAGCGCAGCTCGGAATAAAAAAGATTAATATCGCGTATGACTCCTCTATAGCCTTGCGCGCGCAACTGGTGAGGATAGGTCTCGGGCATCATCGGGAACTGCCAGGCCACAATCTGCACATGGTCGCCGAGTTCAAAGGGCTTGAACAAAGCTACCGCGAGGCCGCCAAAAAAATTCCCGAAAAAAGACTGGCCGGCGACGCCCAGGGTCACCGAAATCAGCGTACCTCCCACCAGGACCCCACTAAATGTCCCGCCTACCACGAAGATTGCAAGCAGCGCAAGGCCTGCGTACAAGAGGAGTCGGATCAGGTAGGTGCCAGTGACCGAGTCTTGCCACGCTAGCGTGGGGCTGGCCCCGGCGTGGGCCAGCGCCTCAAGTTTATGAGCCCGGTGCCGGGCCATAGCGCCTTCGATATCGCGGATCACCCGTAAACCCGCCAGCACCACAATGAGGGTGCGCAAGACGCTGACTTCGTCCGGCGGCAACTTATAATACTGCTTTGCATAGGCCACAGCGAACAGAAGGCCTACGGCGAGCCCTACCCATAAGGCCGTAGTCCAAGGAAGGTTCCGAAGAAAGCGTTCCGCCTTGCGTCTGTTGAGAGGTCCGTGCTTAGCCATCGGCCCATTATACACGGCTACGACCCCATCAGGGTTCCGACTCTTCTGCCGCCAAGCTCGCCTGTCGTGTATAATTGACGGTTCGCAAACCTTGCAGTAGGGTGACATGATAAGCAATGAGGGCCGCCTGTGACCGAACCAACACCCCTTCCTGATTTTGAGGCCGCGTTGGCCGAGCTCGAACGGATCGTGACCCAGATGGAGAACGGCCAACAGACCCTTGAGGACTCTCTATCCGCCTTCCAGCGCGGGATGGAGTTGTCGCGCCTTTGCGAGGCTGGCCTTAAGGACGCCGAGCAGCGGGTGGAACGATTGGTAGCCGACAATGGCGCCTACCGCGTAGAGCCCTTCAAACCAAGCGAACACCGCGAGTGAGCCCGCAACCGGAAGACGCGCTCAAGCGCTATCGGGCCCGGCTTGAAGCAGTCTTGGATGAACTTCTTCCCCCCGCGCGCACCCTCCCCGCTGATCTTCACGAGGCCATGCGCTACGCCACCTTAGGGGGCGGAAAGCGTTTGCGCGCCTGTTTGGTTTACGCAACGGGGGAAGCGCTGGGAGCCTCGATTTCGCAGCTTGATCAGGGGGCAGCCGCGGTCGAACTCGTTCATGCCTACTCGCTTGTCCATGACGATCTGCCGTGCATGGACGACGACGATATGCGACGCGGGAAACCGAGTTGTCATAAGGCGTTCGGAGAAGCAACAGCCTTGCTTGCGGGCGATGCTTTGCAGACCGAGGCCTTTGCGGTGCTGGCCGCACCGTCCCCCGTGCCGGGAGACGTACGGGCGCGGATGGTGGCGGAACTCGCGCGGGCATCCGGATCACAAGGAATGGCTGGAGGCCAGGCCCTGGACCTGAAGGCGGGACCACAAGCGACCGTGGAAATTCTAGAGGAACGACATACGCGCAAGACTGGGGCCCTGATACACGCGGCGGTGCGATTGGGGGCCCTCGCGGCGCAATCCGAAGTCCCGCCGGAACTTGACGCCTATGGCCTCACTCTCGGCCTTGCATTCCAGATTGCCGACGACCTTCTCGATGTCGAAGGCGAGGCTGTCACTGTCGGAAAGACCGTAGGCGCGGATGCCGCAGCTGGCAAGGCGACCTTTGCCTCGGTCTTGGGCGTTCCCGCCGCACGACGCAAGGCCCGGGCCCTTTACGAGAATGCCCTCGTCAGCCTCCGCTTTTTGGGAGATAATGGCGAAACACTCGCGACCATCGCATATCACGCTGTCGAGCGGAATCACTAAGCATGGGAAAAATCGGTCAGTCCCTACTGGAATCTATCGATCTCCCCGCGGACCTGAGGCAATTGCCCGAGGACCGCTTGCCGCAACTCGCGCAAGAATTACGCGAGTACCTGATTAACACCGTAAGCCGTACCGGGGGACACTTGGCGGCCGGACTCGGCACGGTCGAACTCACGATCGCCTTGCACTACGTGTTCGATACCCCAGAGGATCGGCTAGTCTGGGATGTCGGTCACCAGACTTACCCCCATAAGATCCTCACCGGACGGCGCGATCTCATGCCGACCCTGCGCAAGCAAGGGGGTCTGTCCGGCTTCCCGCGGCGCGCCGAAAGCCCCTACGATACCTTCGGCGTCGGCCACTCTAGCACCTCGATTAGCGCCGCCTTAGGTATGGCCATCGCCGCCGCGCGCGCCCACTCGAACCGCCAAGTGGTGGCAGTCATAGGCGACGGGGCGCTCACGGCCGGGATCGCGTTTGAGGCTTTAAATAACGCCGGCGATATGGACGCGAACCTGCTGGTCGTCTTAAACGACAACGACATGTCGATTTCACCCAACGTCGGGGCCTTATCGAACTATCTCGCTCGCATCCTCTCGGGGCGCGCCTATACCAGCGTGCGCAGCGGGAGCAAGACGGTTTTAAGTACGGTGCGCCCGGTCTTTCAATTCGCGAAACGCATCGAAGAACATATGAAGGGCATCATCATGCCCGGCACCCTATTTGAAGAGTTGGGATTCAATTACATCGGCCCCATCGATGGCCATGACCTTTCAAGCCTCATCCCGACCCTACGCAATATGCGCGAACTGTCCGGGCCCCGCTTTCTCCATGTCGTGACTCGCAAAGGCAAGGGCTACACCCCGGCCGAAGGCGACCCCTGTGTCTATCATGGGGTGACCCCCTTCGATCCGAGAACCGGCAAGATGGAAACCAAGGTCAGCAACAAGACCTACACCCAGATTTTTGGCGAATGGTTGTGCGATATGGCCGAGACAGACCCCAAGCTTATGGGGATCACACCGGCCATGCGCGAGGGCTCGGGTCTCGTTGAGTTCTCCGAACGGTTTCCGGACCGCTATTTCGACGTCGGCATCGCCGAGCAACACGCCTTGACCTTTGCCGCGGGCCTCGCCTGCGAAGGATTTAAGCCGGTCGTAGCCATCTACTCGACCTTCCTGCAGCGCGGGTATGACCAGGTCATCCATGACATCAGCCTTCAAAATTTGCCGGTGATGCTGGCCGTCGACCGTGGCGGTCTCGTGGGGGCGGACGGCCCCACCCATGCCGGCAGCTTTGACTTAAGCTTTATGCGCTGTCTCCCGAATTTCGTGATCATGGCGCCGAGCGACGAGAACGAGTGCCGGCAAATGCTCTACACCGCCTATCGCCACGAGGGGCCGGCCATGGTCCGCTATCCGCGGGGAAGCGGGGCCGGAGTCACGGTCGAACGCACCATGACCGCCCTTGCGATCGGCAAAGGCGAGGTGCGCAGACAGGGCGCGCGGGTCGCCTTGTTGGCCTTTGGTTCCCTGCTTGGTGCGGCCCTCGGAGCAGCCGAATCGCTCAACGCAACGGTCGTCAATATGCGCTTCGTCAAGCCCTTGGACGAGGCCCTTCTCGTCAAACTGGCCCGCTCTCATGAACTGTTCGTGACGGTCGAGGAAAATGCCGTGGCGGGCGGCGCGGGGAGCGGGGTCGGCGAACTCGTAGGACAGCTCCAGCTCCCGGTTCGGGTACTAAACCTTGGCCTTCCCGACACGTATATCGAGCATGGCGTGCCCGCGCAAATGCTTGCGGCGTGCGGTTTGGATGCGGCTGGCATCGCGCGTCAGGTGATTGATGCCATGCCAGGACTTGCCCGGGCCTCCGAATCCGCCTAAAATTGACCAAATTACTCAAGATTAAGGCTGACCTATGAGCGGGACCCCCCCTCGGGCACGAACTGACTGTATTGCTGATGTGCAAAACAGCCCGGACTCGCGTCGTATCGCCATCGACAAGGTCGGAATCAAGGATATCCGCCACCCAGTACGCGTCAAAGACCGTAGCCAAGGCGAACAGCACACTGTCGCCCTCTTCAATATGTACGTGGAGCTACCCCATAACTTCAAGGGGACCCACATGTCGCGGTTTGTCGAGATTCTGAACCAGTACGAGACCGAGATCTCGGTCGAGTCATTCCACGACATGTTGGCCAGCATGGCAAAGCGCCTTGAGTCCGATGTCGGACACATCGACATGTCCTTCCCCTATTTTGTTATGAAGACCGCGCCGATCTCAGGCGTGCGCAGCCTCATGGATTACCAGGTGAGCTTTTTAGGGGAGATCCGCGATGGCCAGAGCCGTACCACGACCCGAGTGGTGGTCCCGGTCACGAGCCTATGTCCCTGTTCCAAGGAGATATCCGACCGTGGCGCACACAACCAACGCTCACACGTGACGGTGAGTGTGCGAACCAACCAGTTCGTATGGGTTGAAGACCTGATCGATCTGGTCGAAAAGCAGGCAAGTTGTGAACTCTATGGCCTTTTGAAGCGTCCGGACGAAAAATATGTCACGGAGCGGGCCTACGACAACCCGCGCTTTGTCGAAGACATGGTGCGCGAGGTGGCGGGGCTTTTGAACGAAGATCCGCGTATCGACGCGTACACCGTGGAGTCCGAGAATTTCGAATCGATCCACAATCACTCGGCCTACGCCCTCATTACCAAAGACAAAACCTCCTCCTAAAACAGAGTCCTTGCGCCCCATCGCTCCAACCTGTTAGCCTGCTAATAGTTAGGCTAGAAAGGAGCGAATTATGGGGCTTCCTCAGGAATCATTCGGCGGCGTTTTACACGAAACGGCCCGACTATGGCGCACCGAACTCGACCGCCGTCTACGGCCTTTGGGTCTTAGTCAGGCGAAGTGGCGGGCGCTTGTCCACATTTCCTGCAGCGACAACTGCACCCAGGCAGAGCTCGCCTCACGGCTCGGCGTGGAGGCGCCGACCGTGGTAGGACTCCTCGATCGCCTAGCCGCCGACAATCTCATCGAACGTCGTGAATCGGTACATGACCGCCGCAGCAAGACAGTCCATCTGCGCAAAGATGGTGTGGCGCTTATGAAGCCCATTACCGAGATGGCCGAGAAGTTGAGTCAGGAGCTTTTGCGCGACCTGACGCCAGAGGAGATCGCCTGCAGTACGACCGTCCTGAAAAGGGTGCGGGATCGGCTTCTTTCCCTCTAAGAACCTCTCACGCTAACCCCACAAGCGAGCCCGTTATGACCCGACTTTCCCGTCTTGGACAAACTCTATTCCGACAACGCGCCCTGCTGGCGTTCTTGCTCATCCTCGCCCTCTATGGGGCCTACGTCTATTGGCGTCATCTGCAACGCTATGTGAGCACGGATGATGCCTACGTGGGGGCCCACGTCATCGCCATAACTCCCCTCGTTTCCGGGCGAGTGGCTCGTGTGTATGTCCATAACAATAGGCCGGTGCGCGCCCATAGTCGGCTCTTTGAAATCGGCCACCACGCCTATGATATCGCGGTCCGCTTGGCCCAGGCCACGGTCGCCGAACGCCAGGCTGTGTTGACCAACGCCGAAATGATCAACCGCCGTACTCATCGCATGGCCGCCCATCAATTCTTATCTCCCCAGGCCTCCGACAACAGTCTCACCCAGGTCCGGGCGGACGCCGCGGCACTAGCGATAGCCCAAGCCTCTCTTGCCCAGGCCAAACTCAACTTGGCGCACTGCCTTGTGCGCGCCCCCACGGCGGGCTACCTCAGTAACATGAAATTGCAGCCGGGAGCCTATGTCGAGGCTGGTAACCCAGTCTTCGCCTTGATCGCCAGCAAGGCCTACTGGGTCACCGCGAATTTCAAGGAGACCGCGCTCGCCCCTATTCAGATCGGCGACCGCGCCCATGTCCATGTCGACATGTATCCGGGCCACCTTTTCCGGGGTACAGTGGTGGGTGTAAGCGGGGGCAGCGGGACCGCGTTTTCTCTTCTCCCGCCTGAAAACGCCACAGGGAACTGGGTCAAAGTGACGCAACGCGTCCCGGTGCGGATACTGATCTTGAACCCCGGCAAGCGTTGGCCGCTCCGTATCGGCACGAGCGCTAGCGCGACCGTCTTTTTCCAAAAAAGGAAATAGATTGTAGGAGTCGCCATGGTATTCCGCACCATGCTCTTATGCTACGACGGCACCCGCGCAGGGCACACGGCCCTCGCCCAAGGGGCCGAACTGGCGGCCGCTTGTGGCGCCTATGTACACCTCCTTGCCGTCATACGCGTGAGCGCGGCCTCGGTGGTCGGCGAATCGATGTCGACCGAGGCGCCATTTTTAGCGCAAAGACGGCATGTCGAGGATATCCTCCATGAGGGGGTTGCGAGGCTCATTGAACGCGGCATCAAGGCCGAAGGACATATCGCCCTAGGCGAACCGACCGAAGAAATCGCGCGCATGGCCCGCGACCTACGAGTCGACCTGGTGGTGCTCGGCCATAAGACCCGATCATCCTTTGAGCGATGGTGGCGCGGGTCGGTCGGAGTCACGCTGCTCGACCTCTCGGTATGCAGCATCCTTGTCTCCATTGAAAACTCGAACCAAGACGGTCTGTGACTCCAAGACAGCGTCTCCTCATCACCATAGCGGTCATGTCCACCACCATTATGCAGGTGCTGGACACGACCATCGTCAATGTGGCGCTGCCGCATATGGAAGGGCAGCTCGAGGCCACTCCCGATCAAATTACCTGGGTGCTGACGAGCTATCTCGTCGCCTCGGCGATTTTCATGCCACTGACCGGTTTTTTCTCGGATCGCCTCGGACGCCGGCGTTACCTCCTCATTAGTATCTTTGGCTTCGTATTGTTTTCGGGACTCTGCGGCCTCTCTACCTCGCTTGATCAGATTGTGCTCTTTCGCCTGCTTCAGGGCGTCTTTGGCGCAGCCCTCGTCCCCTTATCGCAGGCCATCATGGTTGCGGTTTATCCCCCAGAAGAACGTGGCCGGGCTATGGCTATTTGGGGGATAGGCGTCATGCTAGGGCCCATCCTTGGCCCCACCCTGGGCGGCTATCTCACCGAGGTCTTGAGTTGGCGCTGGACCTTTTTCATCAATCTTCCAGTTGGGATCTTGTCGTACGCCTTGACGCTTGCGAGCGTCCCGGATACTGATCGCCGAGACCGCAAGATGGATTGGGCAGGCTTGCTCTACCTGTCTCTCAGCATTGCCGCTACCCAGTTTCTGTTGGACCGCGGCAACGAGTACGGTTGGCTCGGCTCGACGCGTATTCAGCTCGCGGGCATAGTCGCCATCGGCGGCCTTGTGGCTTTTCTTGTCCATAGTATTGGGCGCACCGGGGCCCGCCTCTTTGACTTGCGTATATTTCTGGACCGCAACTTCACGATAGCAAGTCTTTTGCTGGCCGTCTTTGGCCTCGGGATGTATGGGTCTATGGTGATGCAACCCTTACTCCTCGAAGACCTACTGCATTACCCAACCCTCACAACAGGGCTTGCCATGGCCCCACGGGGCGTGATCAGCGCCATTAGCATGATCGCGGTCGGCAAACTGATTACCCACATAAGCCCGCGCATCTTGATTACGATCGGTATTGTCTTGAGTTGCCTCGGCACTTGGGCGATGACCGGCTACAACCTCTCAATCAGCGAATGGGACGTCATTTGGCCGGTACTCATTCAGGGCGCGGGGCTCGGCATGATTTACGTGCCTTTATCTACGGTGGCGTTTGCCACGCTTCCGCAAGAAGCAGCCGCCGAGGCCGCTGGACTTTTTAGCCTCATGCGCACCATAGGGTCGTCCATTGGGATCTCGCTGGTCACCACCGTGTTCATCCGCCACGGACAAATGGCATGGAACCTCATAGGCGGACACATCACGCAGTTCGGCACCTCAGTCAGCGCCTACTTAGCTCCACTCCATCTCGCCCCGCGATCCCCGCTCGGCTCGGCGGTGCTCGCAGCGACCCTGGCGCGGCAATCGCAAATGGTCGCGTTCGACGCCGCCTTTGTGTTTATTACCGCAAGTTTCGTCGTCATGCTCCCTCTCACCTTGTTTGTGCGCGGCGGCCGTTTGGGGGGGCAAAATAAGCCCGTGATCGCTGCCGATTAGCGGACCCGCGCCAAGGCCCGCTATACTGAAAGCTGACAAGAAACCGACCCGCACGCGTCTAGCGTGCTGTTCGCTGACACAAAACAGGCTAAACTAGCACTAGACATCACACTTAGCCCTGAGGTGGGATTTAACAGACACGAGTATGAAACCAATCGCAATCTTCCGCCACGCCCCCGGCGAGGGTGCAGGCTACCTAGCTGAATTTCTCAGTCGCCACGGAGTCCCCTTTACCACCATTTGTATCGATCAGGGTGCGGCCTTGCCGGCCTCGGCCGCGCCCTACCGCGCCCTGGTCTTTATGGGTGGTCCCATGAGCGCCAACGACGACCTCCCCTGGATCCCGCAGGCCTTGCGCCTCATACGGGAGGCCCAAGACGCCGGGTCACCCATCTTGGGGCATTGCCTCGGTGGCCAACTGATCAGTAAGGCCTTGGGCGGCCAGGTCACGCGCAACCCGGTGCCGGAGATCGGCTGGGGCATGGTGCAGGGGATCGCTACCGATAGCGGCCAGCGGTGGCTACGGCACCTGCCGCCCGCCTTCGAGGTCTTTCACTGGCATGGTGAAACCTTCACCATTCCCAAAGGGGCCACTCACCTCCTCACAGGCCCCTTCTGCCACCATCAAGGGTTTGCTATAGGTCGCACCCTGGCCCTGCAGTGCCATATTGAGATGACCTCGGCCATGATCGACAAATGGACCCGCAGTCCCGAGGGACAAGCACTGGTCGCCTCCCCCTCGATCCAGACCACCCCCACCATCTACGAGCGCCTGCACGAGCGCCTCGAGGCCTTGCATCGGGTAGCGGACATCCTCTATGGGGAGTGGCTGGGGCCCGCGTGCGCATAGGGATCGACCTCGGTGGAACCAAGATCGAGGGTATTCTTTTGGATACGACTGGCGCCGAAAAAAGACGCCTACGAGTCGCGACGCCGGTTGCCGGCGGATATGACGCCATCCTAGGAGCGCTCGTCGCGATCGTCACCGAGCTCGAGGTGTTTGCCGGCACAGCGTGCTCGGTTGGCGTGGGCGCCCCGGGGGCGCTTTCCCATCGCACTTTGACTATGAAGAACTCGAACACCACCTGTTTGAATGGGAAACCGCTTTCCCAAGATCTCGCGGCACGCCTACAGCGCCCGATTCGACTGGAAAACGACGCCAACTGTTTGGCCTTGAGCGAGGCCCGCGATGGCGCAGGTCAAGGGCACCGTTGTGTCTTTGCTGTCATACTTGGCACCGGGGTGGGTGGCGGCCTTGTGCTCGATGGCGCGCTGTGGCCGGGGCGCCAGCACATCGCCGGCGAATGGGGTCATAATGGACTCGTCGAAAACGGGCCACTTTGCTACTGCGGACGCCGCGGCTGCGTAGAGACCCTCTTGTCGGGACCCGGACTGGTCGCCAACTATGTGCGCCGCGGGGGCCTGCCAGGGCTCGCCGCTCACGATATCGTCGCACGCCTCGGGGCCGATCCGGTGGCAGCGGCCACGCTTTCTGACTATTGCGCGCTCTGGGGACGGGCCCTTGCCACCGTGGTCAATATCGTGGATCCCGACATCATCGTCATAGGCGGCGGCTTAAGTGCCATCCCTGCCCTTTATACCGTCGGCCGCGAGGCCCTGGCTCAAGCTGTCTTCACAGACGAACTGATAACCCCTATAGTTCCGGCCCACCACGGCGCGAGTTCCGGCGTCCGTGGCGCGGCGCACCTGTGGCCCACACCACCCCTTTAAGGATTCGACCAACAGCCATGCGCACCCAAGCCCTACTGCTCGCCACCCTCAAGGAAAACCCGGCCGACGCCGAGATTGCGAGCCATCGCCTGATGTTGCGCGCCGGCATGATCCGCAAACTCGCCTCCGGCCTCTACACATGGCTCCCCCTGGGGTTACGCGTACTGCGTAAAGTCGAGGCGATCGTGCGCTGGGAAATGCAACAGACGGGTGCCCAAGAGGTCCTAATGCCCGCCGTTCAACCGGCCGAGCTCTGGGAGGAGTCGGGGCGCTGGCAACATTATGGCCCCGAACTTTTGCGGCTTTCCGACCGCCATGATCGATCGTTTTGTTTCGGACCTACCCACGAAGAGGTCATCACCGACTTGGCCCGGCGCGAGATCCGGAGTTACCGCCAATTGCCGATGAATTTCTTTCAGATCCAGACCAAGTTCCGCGACGAGGTCCGGCCACGCTTCGGGGTCATGCGGGCGCGTGAATTCCTGATGAAAGATGGTTATTCCTTCCATGCCGACAAGACCTCTCTCGAAGAGACCTATCGTGATATGTACCAGGCCTATCAACGGATCTTCACCCGCTTAGGCCTGCGCTTTCGCGCCGTCTCCGCCGATACCGGCAGCATAGGCGGCGACGCCTCACACGAGTTCCATGTCCTTGCAGACACCGGCGAAGACGCCATCATCACCTGCCCCGCATGCGCCTACGCGGCCAACGTCGAATTAGCGCGCAGCGCGCCGCCGAAGCCCCGCACACAGCCTTTGCTCGCCCTGCAATCGGTCGCCACCCCGAACGCCCGCACCATCGACGCGGTCACGACATCGCTCGGCCTTTTGCCGCACCAAATCGTGAAGGCAGTATGCGTGAAAGGAGACACGGGGCCCGTTGTGCTCTTTGTACGCGGCGATCACGATATAAACCCGATCAAGGCCGAAAAGGCCCCTCATGTGCTTGCCCCATTGACTTTGTGTACAGCCACAGAAATCGAAGAGGCGGGCGGCGTACCCGGATTTCTCGGGCCACACGGCCTCACAATGACTGCCTACGCCGACCCCGAGGCCCTCGCTCTCTCTGATTTCGCGTGCGGGGCCAACCGGGCCGACACGCATCTGACCGGCGCGAACTGGGGACGGGATTTTCCGGAACCGGAAGCCATTGAGGTCCGCGAGGTTGTGGCGGGCGATCCCTGCCCGGAATGCAACACACCGCTGGAGCGCGGCCGGGGCATAGAGGTCGGGCACATTTTCCAGCTGGGCACGAAGTACAGCGTCAAAATGGCCGCAACCTTCCTAAACGACGCTGGTGAAACCCGGCCTTTCGTCATGGGATGCTACGGAATTGGCGTATCCCGGGTGGTCGCAGCCGCCATCGAGCAAAACCACGACGAACGCGGCATCCTGTGGCCGGCCGCCATAGCCCCGTTCACGGTAGCAATCGTCCCGATCGGTCAGAACAAATCGCCGCAGGTGGCCGAGGTCGCGGCACGCCTCTACGACGACTTGCGGGCCGCCGGTATCGACGTACTCCTTGATAATCGCGACGAGCGTCCGGGAGTCCTGTTCGGCGACATGGACCTGATCGGCATCCCTCACCGTCTTGTTGTCGGCGAACGGGGCTTGAAAAACGGCGTCGTCGAATACAAGGCGCGACGCGAAACCCAATCGGAGGACTGGCCCCTTGAGCGGGTGGTCGCAGAGCTTACGGAACGTTTGCGGCGCTAGCCTTCTCGTACTGGGCCTATCGCTCTTCACAACCCGGGCCGAGGCACAGACATCGCCCTGGGGCCACATTCCTGTGCACCGCGATGGGTTCACGAGCCGCTTCGCCGCCGAGGTGTGGCTTGCCGATATGTCGCAGCGCCTCGCGCCTTTGGTCCCCGGGCGACGTTTCCGCCTACGGTTTCTTGAAGACGTGCGCTACGCGGCCCTTCGCGATGGACTTCGCCCACGGATCGTCCTCGCGGTGATCGAAGTCGAGAGCAGCTTCGATCCTTACGCGGTGTCCCCGATGGGGGCGCTTGGCCTTATGCAGGTCATGCCCTTTTGGACTAGGCGTCTTGACGAACCGAAGGCCAATCTCTTTCGGATGCGGACCAATTTGCGCATCGGTTGCTACATACTGCGCCACTATCTCAACCGCCACCGCGGAGACCTCTTTGCGGCGCTCGCGGCCTACAACGGCAGTAACGGCCTCCCTTACTATCCAGACCGGGTCTATGCCGTGTTCCATGCCCGCTGGTTTCACCAGTAATTCCCACATCTTTGCTGTGGGCTCAAATCCAACGCTTTCCTTTCACCCGGATAGACTCCGCGCGGTGACAATACCTGCGCACAGTGAGTCGGAGCCGCTCGGTGAGTACCGTGAAATGTGGTCGACGCCGTTCTGCAATATAACGTTTGAGTTCAGAGGTCGCCGAAGGCGCTTTGCGGGAACGATAGGTGGGCAGCACGCTTTCACTCACCACACGTATGAACAGAGAATCATAGGCCGATGCTCATCATAGGTCAGGTTGTGTGGATCCCGGGCTCGGCGGGGGCGGAGGTTGCCGCTCGATGTGCTCCAAGGTGGAATCAAGGCACGCCCACTTCGGCGCGCTGCTAGCCCAGATATTCGCCACTGGCTGCACAGATGACGGATCGCTCAGGGTGCCAACGCGGACCACGGTGAATTGCGGGCGTGCTGGTGAATTTGAAAAAAGGTGCGATCCACATTGTGGACAGAATCGGCGGCTCATTTGATTCCCGCTGTCTGCCGTGCTCGTGAAAGTGCTGAGCTGACCTGATATCTCCAGCGCGTTCGTCGGTACCACAATATTGACGGTGCCGTTGGCAGCCAGGTACTGACAATCTCGGCACCAGCAAACACGCGTTAGCACAGGTTCGCCTGAAATACAGTAGCGCACGGCACCACAAAGGCAATTTCCGCTTCTTTCGATCATATCGGCTTCCTCGGTTCAGGGCGGGCTTGTCTCGACGGACACATCAGAGGCCGGATATATTTATACGCGGTATTTATGCAGTCCGACCCTAATTCCAAAGCGAATCCGTGCTGGCAATGTAGGGGGCATCCATCATATTCAGTTTAATCAACGTCGCGCCGGATAGCAAAAACCGCCGGCCCGCCAGGATCTGGGATATCACATTTTTCCACGCTCGTAACCCGCGATTCGCGCGGGCCACGCGCAAGAGCGGTCGCCAGGCGCTGTAGTTGCGAGCCCGTGCCGCAGGCCTCAACCTCTACCTTTCCATCGCTACGGTTACGAACAAAGCCACGAAGGCCCAATGCCTGCGCCTCTCTCCATACATAAGACCGGAAGCCCACGCCCTGGACCGTTCCAGATACAAGATACCGAAAACACGCCACGACTTCTCCCTTAGCCTCTTTAGCGAATCCTCGCCATTTCTTAAGCTTGCGGACCGTTCATACCCCTCGCATAGGAGAGTCATTCCATGACCTTACATCTTGGCGATACCGCCCCCGACTTTACCCAGAACTCCACGGAAGGGCCCATTCAGTTTCATAAATGGATTGGCGACCATTCGGCCGTACTTTTCTCTCACCCGGCCGATTACACCCCCGTTTGCACGACCGAGCTCGGAAGCGCCGCCAAGCTGGTCGAGGAGTTTTGCCGACGCGACGTCAAGGTCCTGGCCGTCAGCGTCGATCCGGTGGCGCGCCATACCGACTGGATAGAGGATATCAATGAAACGCAGAAAGCCCACGTCAATTTCCCGATCCTCGGGGATCAAGACCGCAAGGTGGCAGGCTTGTACGACATGATACATCCGAAACAAAACAACACGCGCACCGTGCGCTCGGTTTTTACAATCGACCCCAAAAAGTCGATCCGTACGATTCTGACCTATCCGGCCAGCACCGGGCGAGAATTCGGCGAAATCTTTCGGGTCATCGATTCGCTGCAATTAACCGACAAGTACAACGTTGCGACCCCGGCCAACTGGCACAACGGCGACGAGGTCGTGATCTCACCTTCCCTAAAAGACAAGGACACGCTGACCGCCAAATTTCCTAAAGGCCACCGCGAGACCACACCCTATCTGCGCATGATCCCGCAGCCCAGCCATTGAGACTCAGGCCAATTCGGCTCAGGGAACGAGCGGAAAAAGTCCCTGCGCTTCGCGCAGGGACTTCCAAAAAGAATAGCCGGCGATCGGGACGAGAAGGATCAGGACCAGGAAAAAACCGACACCTAAATGGCTGAGGTTATGGATAGAGACGCCCGTGGATATCGAGCCGGTCACAAGACCCGGGTCAAGAACACCAACAATGCCGGCCAAGACGAAGGAGACCCCTCCTCCGGTCAGGGTCCGGCCCGCCATTTTGCGCGCCACGTAGATCCGGGCGCGGTCGTCGAGCTTGCGACGGGCCATCCAGGCTCCGAAAAAAGAACCGAACAGCATTTGCATGATCATGGTGCCAAAACCAAACAACAAACCCGGCAAAAAGGCGAGATATGGGCTATGCATGGCCGGCGCCAAAACGGTGTACACGATCAGCGCAAAGGCCCCGGTCCCCCAACCGGCAATAAAACCATGAACGAGCGGCATATAAGTCGGCAAAGCGCCGGGCTCCGCGGGTGCAGCCTCATGGTCCACGGCGTGACTATGAAAGAGGTGGGGGATGCGGCCCCGGCGCAAGATATAAAGGCCAGAACCGAGCATGACCAGACCGACTACCACATAGACCGCGAAGTTCCACCCAACTCCTTTCAAAAATTCCGCCATCGCGAAATAAGCCAACTCGCTCGCGATCGCCCGCTGCAAAGTGAAAGTCAAGGAAAACAAAAGGCCGGCTTTAAGGCCCCCGCGTATGGAATAGGAACCGATCGCGTAATTAAAGGTGATAGGCCAGGTATGCTCGTCCGGCGTAATACCATGCACCATGCCAAGGAAGAACGCGGTCACAAGCGCCAAACCCACGCTGAGCCCAAGAGGCCCAGGATTCCACAAATTGATGTCGCCGATCGTCACACGCTTCTCCTCCAAGAACCGGCTACTCTAACCGCAACGCCCGATCCCGCCAACCTTGACAGTGAGCGGTACCTTGGCTGGCGCCGCGATCTCCTCACGCACCAAGCGTGGTACGAGGTAGCCGGGGAGACGTGTGCGCAAGACCTCGACCAGGCGCACGGCCCGGCCCTCGTCGACCGCGAAATGGGCAGCCCCTTGGACACGATCGAGCATATGAAGATAGTAGGGAAGGATGCCGGATGCAAAAAGCCGCTCACTGAGCGCGACCAGAGACTCCGAATCGTCGTTCACCCCGGCCAACAGCACGGCCTGATTTAACAAGAGGACACGCGCAGCCGCTAAGCGGGCGCAGGCCTCTTGCACCGCTTCGTCTATCTCCTGGGCGTGGTTGATGTGCAAGACCATGGCCACTGGGACCGGCGACGATTGCAGCAAGGCCAGAAGTTCGGGGGTGACCCGACTCGGCACCACCACCGGCACCCGGGTATGGAAACGCAGCCGCTTGATATGCCGCAACTCCTTGAGCGCATGGACAAATTCCGCCAGTTTCTCGTCACCGAGCGTGAGTGGATCGCCACCGCTCAAAATCACCTCGCTTAAGGACTGGTCCTGGGCCACGTGGGCTAAGGCGTCGCGCCAATGATTCCGAGCGGCATTGGCCTCGGCATAAGGAAAATGGCGCCGGAAACAGTAGCGGCAATGAATAGCGCACGCCCCGGTGGCCGTGAGCAGGACCCGCCCCTCGTATTTATGCAAGACACCGGTAGCCACATGGGCGGCTAAGTCTCCCACGGGATCCGTCCCAAACCCGGGCACGATCGCCTCCTCGATACCGAGCGGGAGCACTTGACGCAGCAGCGGATCAAACGGGTCGCCCGGGGTCATACGCTGGAGATAGGGCCAGGGCACGCGTACCGGAAAGAGAGCATGAGCCCTTCTGGCTTCGGGCAACAGGTTTGCAGGAAGTTCCAGGGTCTCCAGAAGCTCCTCGGGTGCACTAATAGCGGCCGCGAGCTCGGCCCGCCAGGTCGCCTGACGTATAACGAAAGTTCCAGGTATCATATACGCGCACTGTCCGTGTTCGACCGATAAAAGGCAAGAGACACAGACCGACCCACATCCACTACGAGATCGTCATGACGACCTACAGCACAAATGAATTTAAGAACGGCCTCAAGATCATGCTTGATGCCGACCCCTGCGCCATTATTGAAAACGAGTTCGTAAAGCCAGGCAAGGGACAGGCCTTCAACCGCGTCAAGATTCGCAACTTGAAGACCGGGCGCATGGTAGAGCGGACCTTCAAATCGGGCGACACCGTCCCGGGCGCGGATGTGGTCGATGCCGAGATGCAATACCTCTATAACGATGGGGAGTTCTGGTACTTCATGTCGCCGGAAACCTTTGAGCAATTGGCGGCCGACAAGACCGCCGTGGGCGATGCCGCTAAATGGATGAAGGAGCAGGCCGTCTGTCTCGTTACCCTCTGGAACGGAGTGCCATTAAGCGTCGAGCCGCCGAACCATGTGATCCTGAAGGTGACGGACACCGACCCCGGCGTACGCGGCGACACGAGCGGTGGTGGCGGAAAGCCCGCCACCCTCGAGACCGGCGCGGTCGTGCGCGTGCCGCTCTTCATCAATATCGGAGATAGCCTCAAGGTCAATACCCAGACCGGGGAGTATATCGCCCGGGCCAAGGAATAAAAAAGGCTCGGTCTTGGGCCACAAGAACGACTGGCAGCCCACCGCGCCGCTTACCACACTGCGTCTGCGAGCCGCACTGCTCGCTCGGGTGCGGGGATTTTTTGCCCAGCGTGACTTTCTTGAAGTCGAGACGCCGATATTGGCGCACGCGGGTGCCGCCGATGCCCAGCTCGCGCAATTCATGATCGAGGATCCGATCCACGGACAGATGTACCTGCAAACATCTCCCGAGTACGCTATGAAGCGGCTCTTGATAGCTGGCAGCGGCTCGATCTTTCAAGTCGCCAAGGCCTTTCGCCAAGGCGAGGTAGGCTCCCGCCACAACCCGGAGTTTACGATCATCGAGTGGTACGCGCTCGGGTACGATGACAAACGCTTGCGCGAGGAGGTTTGCGCTTTGATAGCCGAGCTCCTGCCGCACCTGAAAAACACCCCACGCACCCTGAGCTTTAGCGCCGCCTTCAAGGACACGATTGGGGTCGACCCGCTCGAGGATCCGATCGACGCACTGCGCAAGAACGCCTACACTCTCGTTCCTTCAGCCAAGCACTTAACCCTCGACACACGCGACGAAATACTCGATCTTCTTATGAGTCAAGCGGTGGCACCGCGGTTCCCCGATCATCACTTGACCGTGGTTACTGATTATCCCGCGAGTCAAGCGGCGCTCGCCCGCGTTCGCGCAGACGGCCTCGCAGATCGCTTCGAAGTCTACTGCGGCGCCCTTGAACTCGCCAATGGGTTCTATGAGGCGGCGAATTCTAGGCAGTATGCGGATCGATTCGAAGAAGAGGCCCGTAGACGCCGCGAACGAGGCCTATGCGCGATCCCGGCGGACGAGCGGCTGCTGGCTGCGCTCACCGACCGGCCCCTACCGGATTGCGCTGGGGTCGCTGTCGGATTTGACAGGCTTATTATGCTGGCGGTCGGGGCCGCGCACATCAACGAGACCTTGGCCTTTGCCATCGATCGCGCCTGACCCTTCATGACCTACTCTTGAGGACTACTTGTGAGCCTATTATTCTCGCCCTGGACCTTACGTTCCCTCACATTCCGCAACCGCGTCTTCGTCTCTCCGATGTGCCAATACTCGAGCGTCGACGGCTTTCCCACGGCGTGGCACCTTGTCCACCTCGGGAGTCGTGCCGTGGGCGGGGCTGGGCTTGTTATGGTAGAGGCCAGCGCGGTCACAGCTGATGGCCGCATAAGCCCAGGCGATATGGGCCTGTGGCACGGAGACCACGCGGCGGCCTTGAAGCCTATCACCCAATTTATCAAATCTCAGGGGGCGGTCCCGGCCATCCAGATCGCTCATGCCGGCCGCAAGGCCTCGGTAGAGGCCCCCTGGCTTGGGGGAAACGCCTTAGCGCCCTCCCAAGGCGGCTGGGAGGTGCGGGGCCCAAGCGCTCTCCCGTTCGGTCCGCAATCGCCCCGCCCCAAACCCTATGCCGCCGAAGAGTTGCCAGACCTGATCGCGACCTTCCGCAATGCCGCCCGGCGGGCCTGGGAGGCGGGATTCGAGGTGCTGGAGATTCACATGGCTCATGGCTATCTGCTGCACGAGTTCTTGTCACCCTTGAGCAACCAGCGCACCGACCTCTACGGCGGGTCGTATGCAAACCGGATCCGGCTCCCCCTCGCCGTCACCGAGGCCGTTCGCGAGGTCTGGCCCGAGGCCTTCCCACTCTTTGTAAGAATATCGGCGACTGACTGGGCCGAGGGCGGATGGGACATCGAGCAATCGGTCACTTTGGCGCACGCCCTCAAAGAGCGAGGAGTGGATCTCATAGACTGTTCAAGCGGCGGACTGATACCGGATGCCAAGATCCCCGCCGGCCCGGGTTTTCAAACACCTTTTGCGACCCGCATCCGCCAGGAAGTCAATATCCCGACCGGAGCCGTTGGGCTCATTACCGACCCGATGCAGGCTGAGCATATCGTGGCGACCGGGCTTGCCGATTGCGTGTTTCTGGCGCGTGAACTGCTCCGCGACCCCTATTGGCCGCAGCGCGCCGCCAAGGCCCTGCATGCCCAAGCGGATTGGCCCCTCCCCTATGATAGAGCGCGGATATAAGACCGGCCCGGTCTCCTGGAAGGGAGGCAAGAAAGCGGGACCGTGATAAGGGGCCAAGCGGAACTTAAGTGCCACGCGGGAGGACGAGGGAGACCCTAGCTGCGCCCCTGTAGCGAACGATGCAGGGCGTCGATGGCACTCTTTAGACCCAACTCCCGCTCACGGTCCAAGAACTCAAGCAAGACCAACACATCGGCGGTGATGTGATCGAGGTGCGGGATAAGCGCCTTGGTTTCATGACGCTCCAAAGACCAAAGCACGCGGTCCAAACCGATGAGGCTTGGCCCCCCCGCAATGCGGACATCCTCAGCCAGAAAATCAAGCGCCGGCGCGGACTCGGCCACGAATTCGGGCTCAAGCAGCGGGTCCCCCCCGCCGTCCGGATCGAGAGCGGTGGGAACGCCATCCAAAACCAACTCCTCAGCACCGCCCAAAGTGTCGCTGAGCGCCGAAGCGCTGGCCTGGTTGCCGCCCATCGCCACAGCACGCTTCAAGCGCTCCTCGGCCATCTGCCGAAGCGCCGTAAAATCCTCGACCCCATCCTCCGAGGACGCGACCCCGACACTTAAGGTCAAGGCCTTACCACCGAGAACCGGACGGGCAGCCAAGGCCGTGACGAGATGCTGGCCTAGGGCCAGCCCTTGGGCCTTCCGCATGCCGGTGACCAATATCCCGAATTCCGCGCCGCCCATGCGTGCCAAACAGGCGCCCTGGTTCGGGACCTCCGATCGAATCACGGCGATGGCGTGCTTTACGAATACCTCCATCCTTTCATCGCCATACTCGCGGTACAAGACTCGGACATTGTCGATGGCCAGCGCCAAGAGGGTGAGCGGTGCCTCGGCCCCGGCGCCGCGCCAGAGCGTCTCGCCCTGTTCGCAAAAAGCCCGCCGCCCCAGCAAGCCGTCCTCGAGGCTTTCGCCCTCTGACAACGGTTGCTCAAAGCGCATATAGGCCTGCGTGCAGGCCTGCAACTGCCCCAAATTTAACGGTTTGGTAATAAAATCGGTAGCCCCGCAGGCAAAAGCACGGGTCTTGGTCTCGTCATCATCCGCCCCAGTGATGACGATAATGGGGAGATCACGAATACGCGGATCGTCACTGGCCCGCACCCGACAAATAAAGGCGTAGCCGTCCAACCGGGGCATTTCAATGTCGGTAATCAAAACTCCGATATCAGGGGCTTGGACCAACGCCTCCCAACCGGCCTCACCATCGTTTGCGACCGCCACATCGAAGTCGACCTTCAACATCTTACTGATTGCCTGACGGATCACAGCCGAATCATCGACCACAAGAACTCGGCCAGCGCTGCGCGCCGTCATTACTGCGGTAGTCGCACTCACTCTCACCCCTTCTATCGGTGGAGATTAAGGTCAGGAATCAACGCCTTGTTCCCAAAAGCCTTTCCTTGACCTTAGAGGGAAAATCGCCAAAGTCAACTCAGAAGGGGGAAAATGGCCCGGCCCCGCATACTCCGGGACCACACCCTCAGGCCACGCGCGAGCCCTGCTGGGACTCTTCCGCGGTTACAAGGTCAACAAGCCCGTTTAAGGTTCTGGCCTCTATGAAGCGGGCATCGTCTATGGTGGTATGAAAACGGGTCTCGAGAGCCAAAAGAATACTTATGGCATTCACAGATTCCACCCCGAGTTCCGAATACAGGTCTCGGTCGGCCGCAACCGGGCCTTTGAGCTTCCCGTAGGTCTGGACTATCGACAACACATCCTTGCGCACATCGCTAACATCCGTCATAACACCGCTCCTTAACAGTACCCTGCCCGTCAGGACGCCTCCTGGGAGAAGCTACCCCGAGTCCCGTTCCAAGCCTCCCTTGGCTTGGGCCGCCACTCTAAGGACCCCTTCCCTCCCCTGTCAATCGGTCTCACAGAGCATGTCCCTGAACCAAATTTACGACCAGCAAAACCAAGGCTATGACGAGCAAAATATGGATAAAGCCGCCTAAAGTGCGAGCGCTCACGATACCAATAATCCACAACACGAGCAGGATAACGAAGATCGTCCATAACATAGCAGTTCCCTCTGCATTGAGCAGTTCTTACCCTAGAGAAGCCCATCTCGGCAGTCAATCAGTCGGCCAAAAAGGCGGAGGACATGAGGTAGAATGGGCGATGTCAGCGCGGCCTACGAGGAATCATCCATGAGCGAGACAGAACACATGAGGGCGATCCGCTTTTATACGGAAGAGGAGCTTGACGCGCTCGAGGCCCACGATCCGGATAGCGCCTACCGTATCGCTCGGGCCCAGGCCATGGCGACGCGGGCCGAAGCCGCTCAACCGATCGTGAGCCACGAACCTCCCGATGCCCGCGCCGTCCAAGACGCGGTCAACGATGTTCGCCGAATTCTGCAGCGCGACGGAGGCGATATCGAACTGGTCGACATCCAAGGCTCAGTCGTGCGCGTCCGCATGAAAGGGGCCTGCGCCGGTTGTCCCAATTCGGTGCTTGATCTGCGCAACGTGGTAGAAAAGGTGGTGCGGGGAGTCCCCGGGGTGAGCGCCGTGGTCAACACCTTCTGAGGCGATGCCTGACAAGCACTAGGGGAGCGCGCTAGACTAGGGGCATGGAGACCTATATTGATCCCAACGTCCCCTGTCCTGGGCCCGAGTCGATACACCCCGATGCCATCATCATCGAGAGTCGCACCCACACCGGCCGCGCCTGTCGGATCGTGGACAACACCTGCTCGGTCTCCAGAAAGGACCTGATCGAGGTCCTGAACGGTCTCATTACCGAACGCCGCTTCGGCATTGCCGCTCTGTCCCCCCACGGCGGCAATGCGCTCGCCATCGGACGGCCAAGCGCCACCCACATTCAGTTCGGGGACGCACTCTATCGACTGCTTTTGTTTCCGTACGAAGCGCGAATCGAGCGATTCTAGGCGCGGGTCGGGCGTTTCTCGCCGACGACTCAAGCCACAAGTTCGCGTGCCAGGAGGCGTTCCAGTACCTTTAAGGGGGCCGTACTCGGGTCATGTAGGCCCTGTACCGGGAGATAAAAGGTCTGCTCGAAGACATACTGACCGGCCATCGCCGCGTGCGAAACTTGGTCGGTAAAAACCATCCAGCTCGTGGCCGCCGGAAACGGTACCTCGCACTGCGGACACTGCCGCTGGTAAGTCTCATCAGCCTTCATGCTGTCATGTAAAGACAACATGTAGTGGTCGTATGGCGAACGGTAGCCACGCGTCAGTCTTAGGGCCTGGAGGAGCTTGCCTTTGCCGGGAAACGGCGGGCAGAGCCGCGGCAAAAATCGCTCAGCGCAGACCTCGAAGGGTTCGCCGACGCGCCACACCCGAGCCTGGCCATCGGGATTCACATTGCTAAACACGCGCAAAATACGCTCGCCGCCGTTCGGTCGCGACGGAAAGGCATCGACATGCAGTCGACTGTCATCTTTGCGGTACGAGGAAGGGCGCTCCTTGACCTCAATGGGACGGTAGCTTGTGCGCCCGAGACGCAAATGTGGGACATAGCCCGGTAACAGACCGGCAACGAGCGCCTGGGCATGCTTCGCAAAACGCGCCACCATGGCCTTCAGCCGTTCCCGTTCAGGCAGAGGCAGGGCCGTACCCTTCAACTTCCCGCTGCGGGAATCGTAGCTCAGGTTCTTTGCCCGTCCATCCGAACAGTCGGGATCAAGAAACACCATCTCGTCGGCTTGCAGAGCGAAGGCAAGCTCCGGGAAAAAGAGCAGGCGACCGCCCTCAAGAGCGGCCACGGCGCGCTTTGCAACGGCGTCCGAAAACGGTCCTTGCCAACTTCCCCCAGCGATATTTTCAAGCGGACTCATGAACAACCCCTCCTGCGCCTATCTTGGCACAGCCTCCGCGTGCCCACTAGTCCGCTTGGCTGCTGCTCGGTACCGACCGGCCAAGTCCAACTGCGGCTTAGCGAAACACAAAATCCTTAGCGCCGCGTCAGCAGATAAACGGTCTCCTCGCGCCACTCAAGACCTTGCTCTGCGAGACTTGGGTTACGGGCCGCGGTCTCCCGTTCGCATTCCAGGACCTCCACTGTGAAATGGCCCGAAAATAGCCCCCGCACTTCGTCACTCGAAACCGCAAAAGGCGGACCGCTCTGGGGGTCTTTCAAAGAAAAGGGGGCAATCAGGAGTACCGGGGTGCCCGCGGATGTAATCTCCGCCATATGCGCGGCATAGGCCTTACGGGTATCGGGAGGCAAGGCGATGAGTGCCGCTCGATCGTACACCGCGGAAATGGGGCCGACCAGAGCTGGTGTCAGCTGAAAATAGTTCCCCAAGAGGATCGTCACCCCGCCCCCCTGGTATTCGAGGAACTCCTCGCGGCCCTGGCGGGTAGGGACCCACCCCGCCTCCTTGTAAAAGGCTTCTATAGCGAGCGGGCTCAACTCGACGCCCAAGACCTCACGGCCTTGCTCACGCAACCACGCCATATCGCGGCTCTTGCCGCAGAGCGGCACAAAGACTGGCCCGCTTGCGACCGACGCAAGTCGCGCGAAATGGCGGAGTAGAAACCGATTGACTTCGCTTTGATGAAAACCGATGCGGTTCTCGTGCCATCGTTCATGCCAGAATTCGGGTTCCACTTGTCATCTCCTCCTTGTGTACAGTTTACTTATGAGCCGTCACGGCCGCTACAACCCGAGACACTATGGCCGGCCGACCGAACACCACCTGATAGCGGTCGGGGGGGCCGTCCAAACGCACAGTGGTGCCGCCCGCCTCGTGGGTGATCACCTCGGCCGCCGATATGTCCCAAAGCCTCGCATGCCAATCGACCATAGCCGCAGCACTACCTTGAAAAACACAGCCGTGGGCAAAACAATCGCGATAAATCCGTAAATTAGGAAACTCGACACAGAGCCGTGTAAAGATCTCCGTGTCCCCGGCTTTGGCAAAATTCTCAGGGGCGGTAGCCACGATGATAGGGGACGCGGCTTCCGGGCCATCGATGATCTGAACCGCCTCCCCGTTACGCCACGCGCCGGCCCCTTGGGCGGCGTGAAATCGAACGTCGAGCGCGGGATGGTCGACTACGCCCACGACCGCCCGCCCCTCATGCCGCAAGGACACGAGCGTACCGAAGGTCATGATGCCGTGCACGAAATTGTCGGTGCCGTCAATGGGATCAAGGACCCACTGCCAAGAGCTCCCGCCGCCCTCGGCCGGATACTCCTCCCCGATCAGACCATGGTCCGGAAACTCTTTATGGATAGCCTCGCGCCATACCGCCTCGATGTCGCGATCGGCGGCGGTCACATAAGAACCGTCGGCCTTGAGGGAAACCTCGACCTCGCCCCGGGGTCTGTCCCCCAAAATCTGCCGGGCCCGATCCGAAAGCGTCATGGCAAAGCGCAAAAACCGCTTCCTATCCTGGTTCGAAAGCGTCATTCCCATCTCTCTCCCTTGAGTGGCACGATACCCACTCGCCAAATTCCGACCAAGGCTAGCCGCGAACGAAGTCTCGGTTATAATCGCCCAAAAGAGGGCCTCCATGAAAACACGTATCGAGAACGACAGCCTGGGAGAATACGCCGTTCCCGAAACCGCTTGGTATGGCATCCAAACGGCCCGAGCCCGGGACAACTTCCCGATCTCCGGCCGCAGACCAGACCGCGATTTCATTATCGCCCACGCCCGTATCAAAGTCGCGGCCGCGCTTGTCAACGCGCGTGCCGGCTGGCTTGCGCAAGACTTCGCTGCGGCGATCGTGCGCGCTGCCTCCGCCATCGCCGAGGGACAGCACCATGAGCAGTTTGTGGTTGATAGGTTTCAGGCCGGGGCCGGAACGAGCCACAACATGAATACCAACGAGGTCATAGCCAACCTCGCCAATGTCGAGTTGGGAGGCATACGCGGGCGCTACACCCCGATCCACCCAAACGACCATGTGAACATGGGGCAAAGCACGAACGACACCATTCCGACCGCGATCCGCTTGGCGACTCTTGCCAAATTGTCGCGGCTGGTCGCGGCTGTACACGATATGGCCCGCGCCTTTACGCAGCTCGGGCAACAAGAGATCGACACCGTAAAGAGTGGACGCACGCACCTCCAGGACGCGGTTCCGACCACCCTAGGACGCGAATTCTCAGCCTATGCCTGGACGCTTGCCCGGTGTGCGCGCCGTATTCAGGACACAGCGACCGATCTCAGCGACATAGGCCTAGGCGGTAGCGCCGTAGGCACCGGCCTTAACACCGCCCCACACTACGCCAAACAGGTTTGTACCGAACTTGAGAGACTCACCGGGGAACGCCTAAGGCCGGCTGCGGACCTGGCCGCGCAAATGCAGTCGATGGCCGATTTGGGTCAGGTCTCGGCCAGCGTGCGCGGACTCGCCCTGGAACTCACCCGGATCGCGAACGATCTGCGCCTTTTGGCGTCGGGGCCACGAACCGGATTTGCGGAGATCACACTTCCCCCAGTCCAACCTGGGTCGAGCATCATGCCGGGCAAGATCAATCCCGTCATGCTCGAGATGCTAAACCAAGTGTGCTACCAAATTCTCGGGCAGGACGCGGCGATTGCCGCCATGGTGCAAGCCGGCCAGCTCGAGCTTAACGTCATGATGCCGGCGCTCGGGTCGGCGCTTTTCGATATGTTCGACTGGCTCACCCAGGCCGTCATCGCCGTGACCCATAAGTGCATCGCGGGCATCACCTGCGACCGGGCACGGTGCCAAGCGTACGCCCACGACAGCGTGGGGCTTGCAACACTCTTAAATCGCGCCATCGGCTATAGCGCGGCAGCCCGCCTCGCCCAAGAATCGGAAAGCAGCGGCCGCCCGATCAGCGCACTCGTGCGCGAACAGGGCTTGATGGACGAGGCGGCCTTCGCCGAGCTTGTAGCCAAGGCTGCCCGGGGCGTGGAGCCTTAATGACACAAATCCTGGTTATTTATTACAGTCGACATGGGAGCGTCCGGCGCATGGCGGAGCTTGTCGCCCGCGGCGTAGAAAGCATACCGGGCTGCGTGTGCGTGCTGCGCACGGTGCCTGAGATCTCCCCCGTAAATGCGGCCGTCACCCCGGCCATACCGGACTCGGGCCCCCCTTACGTCAGCCTAGACGACCTGCGCACATGCGCTGGCCTTATCCTCGGCAGTCCTACGCGCTTTGGCCATATGGCAGCACCACTGAAATATTTTCTGGAAACGACCACTCCCCTTTGGCTAACGGGCGCTCTTTCGGGAAAACCGGCGGCGGTATTTACCTCGACCGGATCCCTGCATGGCGGCCAGGAGGCGACCCTCCTATCCATGGCCCTGCCGCTATGGCACCACGGGATGCTACTCGTCGGACTACCCTACACTCACTCGGAACTGTCCACGACCCAGTCCGGGGGAACCCCCTACGGAGCAAGCCATGTCGCAGGTCCGGAGGACGACCGCGCCATCAGCCCCGAAGAAAAGATATTGTGTATAGGGGCTGGCGAGCGCGTGGCGCGCATCGCCGTTCGACTCGCGCACACCTCTGGTCCCGCCTAGTCCTGCCCGGCTGTAGGGCCGCGGTCAGCGGCGCAGAATCATCTTCAAATACGGAATCGTGAGCCGACGGCCGTCGGCTAGAGTAGACTGATCCAATTGTTCCAACAAAACGAATAGGGCCCGTAAATCACGAGGGCCGTGAGCCAGCAAATAGGCCGCAGTGGCGGCGTTGAGGGAAAGTCCCCGAAGCGCCGCCCGATAGCGCAAGGCCTCGGCCTTTGCTTCATCGGAAAGCGCGGACAAGGCCAGCACCGGCCCACTCGCCAATCGCGTGCGCAGATCCGAGCGGCTTATCGCAAGGCCCGCAGGGTTGCTGCGGCCCGCCAAAATCGCCCTACGGTCGGGAGCCAGATCCTCGAGAAGAACGAAAAGCCGACGCTCCCACTCGGGCCGCCCGACAAGTGCGTCGAGATCATCGACACACAAAAGCGCGGTCGAGGGGAGATCTTCGAGCCCCTCCCATTGCACATCCGACGCGTGAGCGATCGACAGATAGGCGCACGGACCACGATCCGCGGCCGCGCGCACCGCGGCCGCCAGCAGATGGGTCTTGCCACAGCCACTCGGCCCGAACACATAGAGTGGCCCGCGTCCCCCAGCTGCCAAGGCCTCGGCGGCACTTAGCACAATGTCGTTTTCACCCGGCCAGAAGTTGGCGAATGACGGCTTATCCTGAATACGCAAATCGAGCGGCAACTGGCGCATCACTCTGACCACGCGCTTTCTTGGTAGCACGCATGGACGCACCGAAACCAAACCGTTGTCGCCGCAGACATGGGCAACGCCAACAATGTCCCGGCAAAATCGAACAGCCGCGCGCCGGTCAAAACCGCGAAAATCACCATCACCGGCTGCAATGTGAGCGAACGCCCAACGAACCGTGGGCCAAGGACCATGCTCTCCATCATTTCCCACACCACGAACACTAAAAAGAGGTGCGCCGGATCGTCGTATTGGAGGAGAACGGCAAGGCGTGCAGCGAGTAGGCCGGTAAAAAATCCGAGATGCAGGATGAAGCTGATAAAGCCCGTCATCATGCCGATCGGCAGCGCAAGATCAAGACCCGCAAGGCTCAGTCCCAGAAAGAAGATAAAGGCCATAAACCACATAACCGACAACAGGCCGCGCAAAAGCCGGTCAAGCGCCACATCCACATCACGCGCCCAGCGGATCATGCGCTCGCTATGGCACTTGGGAATAAGCTCCCCGATCGTCACCAACATCTGATCCCAATTCCACAACAAAGAGACCGTGATGACAAGAACCAGCACGAGCCGCGCAAGCCCTCCCAAGACATGCCGCCTGGAATAATTCGCGGCCGACAGCAACTGGCCAAGTGCCGCGCCCACGCTCCGCCACTGGTGAAGAACGCGACGTTTCAGCATCAGGAGATCCAGGATATAGCGGCCATGCGTAGGCTGGTGGATCTGACCTTGAAGCCAATTCATATAATCCGGAGCATGGGCACCGAAGGTCAGCACCTCCTTCTTGGTGATCGGCACGAGCGTCACGAGCAGCGCCGTCACAAAGAACATCACGACGAGCAGCAAAAGGGGAATTGTAACGCTGCGCGGAACGTGCAGCGCTTTAAGCCGTGCGACCAGCGGGTTCGCGATATACGCCGCCAGCAAAACCAAGTGAAGACGAGGGCCAAAAGGTAGCGCACGCCGGCTTCGAGCAACACCGCCGACGCGATATAAAGTGGCCGACGCTCACCCCCGCCTAGCACGCGAGGCCTCGTTGTCTTTGACTATACCCCACGCCCAAACGTAGTGGCCGCCGCTGGCCACGGTCGTGGCCAGCACCCCGAATATCAATATGACTTGCACATGCGCGACATGGAACCCAAAGGCGCGTTCGCCAAGGAGAAACACCACCAGCAGAATCTGCATGAAGGTGTTCACCTTACTTGCGATGCTCGGACGCATCTGCACAGGGCCGTACAAGGACGTATAAACCAAATAGCCGCCGACAATGAGCAGATCGCGAAAGGTCACCACAAGAACTAACCAGAAAGGCACGAGGTTTTGTAACGCTAGCATGACATAGGCGCTCACCAACAGAATCTTGTCGGCCGTGGGATCCAGAATGGCCCCGAGAGGACTCACGAAATGAAAGCGCTTGGCGATATAGCCATCGAGCCCGTCGGACAACCCAGCGAGAAGAAAGACCCATAGGGCGTCGAGATAGTGATCATTCCTGAGAACCAAAATCAAAAGTGGCACACAGGCCATACGCGCCATCGTGATCACATTCGGAAGATGGTGCCATTTCTTCACAACCAGTCCTCATTATTGTCATGCCAATTCGGGAACCCAAGCCCTACGGGGCAGAGGACTTGGGCCAAGGGGATCTCGGTCGCGCAAGTTGCGGCAGCGACCCTGATCGCCCCCTCTACCGCAAAACGTCGGCCCGCAAGGGGCGCGATCGCCTAGCTCTGTCCGTTTACCGTCTCTTCCGAACAGAAGTCAAGATTTACTTAACAGACGCGCAGTCCTACCATAGCCCGATCCTGGGAGCCTAGCCGTGACTGCACACAAACCCCCTACACCCCTGACGTACCGCGATGCTGGCGTCGATATCGATGCTGGTGACGCCTTGGTCGAGGCCCTCAAACCGATAGCCGCAAAGACCACGCGACCCGGCGTCATGGCCGGACTCGGGGGCTTTGGCGCGCTTTTTGCGCTGTCGGGCAAGTACCGCGACCCGGTCCTGGTTTCGGGCACCGACGGTGTCGGAACCAAGCTTTTGCTGGCCATCGCCCTAGACCGCCATGACGATATCGGCATCGATCTCGTGGCTATGTGTGCCAACGATATCGTCGTGCAAGGCGCTGAGCCCTTATTTTTCCTCGATTACTTCGCCTCGGGACGGCTTGATACCCGAAAGGCCGAACGCATTATTGCAGGCATTGGCCGCGGGTGCGAATTGGCGGGTGCCGCGCTCGTGGGCGGAGAAACGGCCGAAATGCCCGGTATGTACCAGGACCAGGACTACGATCTCGCCGGTTTTTGCGTGGGCGTCGTCGAACGCGAAAAGCTCATTGACGGCACCCGCGTGGCCGCCGGGGACCATATTATTGGACTGCGTTCGTCCGGTCCTCACTCGAACGGCTACTCGCTCATCCGCAGCGTCCTAAAGCGCCAAAAGGCTGACCTTGGTCAGGCATTCGGATCGCAAACCCTTGCCGATACCCTTTTGACTCCGACACGCATCTACGTGAAAAGCCTACTCGCCCTGCAGGCGATGGTCGATGTTCACGCCATGGCCCATATTACCGGCGGTGGGCTGCCCGGCAATGTCCCACGCGTCATTCCCTCCTCGCTCCGAGCGGTCGTCGAAAAGTCGGCGTGGGAATGGTCGCCGATCTTTAGCTGGCTTCAAGAAGGGGGGAATATTCCGGAAGAGGAAATGTACCGGACCTTTAACTGTGGCATAGGAATGGTCGTGATCGTGGCACCAGACCAGGCGACGCGCACGATGGAGGCCTTGCGCACGCAAGGCGAGGATCCGGTCGCGCTGGGCTTTATCGAGGCCGGACCAGGTGAGTTTGTGTGGGCCTGAGCCAGCGACTTCGGGTCGCGGTGGTCATTTCCGGCCGAGGCAGCAATCTCACAGCGCTTCATACCGCAGCCGATGACCAGGGGTACGAGATCGTCGGTGTCGTCAGTAACCAAGCCTACGCCCCGGGACTGCTCTATGCCCGCTCCCAAGCGCTTCCGCAGACGGTCGTCGATCACCGAAACTACGCCACGCGCACGCTTTTTGATGAGGCGCTCGCCACGGCTCTCGATCATTACGACCCCGACATCATCGCTCTCGCCGGCTTTCTTCGGGTCCTTGGAACCACCTTTGTCCGTCGCTATGCCGGGCGCCTCATCAATATCCACCCATCGCTGCTCCCGGCGTTTCCTGGACTCAATACCCATGCCCGTGCCCTGCAAGCGGGGGCGACCGAACATGGGGCGACCGTGCATTTTGTCACCGATGCCCTCGACGGCGGGCCGATCATTGAGCAGGCGCGCTTAAGGGTCCACGCAAACGAGACCCCGGAACAGCTCGCCGCGCGAGTCCTGGTCCTAGAACATGCCCTCTACCCGCGGGTTCTCGGGCGCTTTGCCCGCGGACAGATTGCCCTCCCTCCACCTTAAAGTCACGATGTGAAACACCTTTCCATTTTGTTCTGGATACTCATCATGACCCCGCTTTCTGGGTACGCGGCTAAGGCTTTGCCCTTGCCCGCGCACCTTGCCCTGCGTTACGCCTTTGCCTTCGACGACTGGACCATAGGCCAAATCACAAAAACCCTGACGCGTGGACCCCACGGCCTGTACCAGGAGACAATGGTGGCACATGCCGTTGGTCTCGCGCGCCTTTTGACTCATGTCGTTCTGGCCGACAACGGGACATTCCGCATCGCCTCAGGGGCCGTTCAGCCGCTTTCCTATGTCGCGACCCGGCGCGGCGACTCAAAGGCCTACCGCCGGCATGCCATTTTCTCGTGGCAGAGGCAGCGTCTGATATTCGGCACAGGGCAACAAGTTTCCATCCCCGCGGGCGCGCAAGATGAGGAGAGCGTGTTCTATGCCTTCATGCTCCACCCCCTCACGAAGGGCGTACGTGACATCGCAATCACCAATGGCGCCACACTTACCCCCTATCGCTTTGTTTACCGCGGACGCGAGCGTATTCGCACCCCCGCGGGGGTTTTCGGCACAATCGAGATTCTGCGTTTAAACCCGGCTGAACTCAGGGCCCGAAACGCCTGCCGTGCGCGTCCTAGTCCACAGGTGTCCCGCTGCTTACGCCATGTGACACGGTTCACGATCTGGGTAGCCCCGCGCCTCCACGATCTCGCGGTCAAGCTCCGCAAAACAAGCGGCAGCCGCACCCTCACTATCACGCTCACACGCATGATCGGGCAACCCTGACACCTTCCCCTTCCTTGTCCCGCGATATAGACTGAGTTTATGTCGGAATAAACGCCAACCGGACGGCGTCTTTCCCGTTGAGAGGTTATGCGATGCGTATAAGCGATATTTTTTGCCGATCACGAGAATTCAAGCAGGTGTTAGAAACCAGTCGGCCGCGACTCTACCGGCTCGCCTATTCCTGGACTCATGACGCCGCCTTGGCCGACGACTTGGTCCAAGAAACCCTGACCAAGGCGTGGCAAAAGTACGATCAACTGCGCGACCCCAAGGCGCAAGAGGCCTGGCTTTTCAGTATCCTCACCAACTGCTTTCGTGACCATTACCGGCGCCACCGGGAGACCGACGATATCGACGAGATGGAGATCCCTGGCGACCAGTGCCTTGAGACCGAACAGATCCGCTCCGAGCTTGTGGGCCGGGTACGCAAGGCGATCGAGAGCTTGCCCGAAGGACAACGACAGGTCGTGACCCTTGTTGATCTAGAAGGATTCTCTTATATTGAGGTATCATCTATACTCGGGATACCAAGCGGTACCGTGATGAGCCGCCTGTGCCGGGCGCGCGCAGCCCTAAAGACCTTGCTGTTACCGGAACTTCAGGCGGCGCAACACAGCCCAAAAATACGGAGGGTGAAATGAAAGAACAGGGCGACCCACGGTTCTCTGACGAGTTCCTGAACGCCTTTGTCGACAATCAGATCGATGCCGACGAGAAGGGTCGTGCCTACCCGCTTATCAACGCCGACAGTGAACTCAATCGCCAAGTCTGCGAGCTGCGCAAGGTCTCGGACCTCGTGCGCATGGCCTACGATACCCCGCCCCCGCCGCCGCGGCGGCGACGCGCCCGCTATGAGGGTCTGCGCCGCTACCTAGGGCCGCTCGTGGCCCCCGCCTTGCTGGCCCTCGGGCTTACGCTGGGGTGGTCGTTGCGAGCACTATCGGGGCCCTTAGGGATACCGAAGCAAGCGCGCACGACCGCGGCTGCGGTTTCGCAGCCCCCGATGACCAAGGTCCTTTTCCACCTGGACAATGGTGATCGCGCCCATATGCACCAAGTCCTGGAAGAGGCCCGCCATCTGCTTGCCCGCTACCGGGCGGACCACAAGACGGCCAAGGTCGAGATTTTGGCGGACGGCCCGGGGCTTGCCTTGCTTCGCGAACACATGACGCCGTTTGCCGCGCAAATCGCAACGCTTCAGAGGCGCTACCCGAACCTGATTTTCGCTGCCTGCCAAGACACGATCAATCGTCTCGAGCGGCGCAAAGGTATCGACCCACACCTTCTGCCACAGGCGGTCATCGTGCCGTCGGCAATCGCTGAGATCGTGCGCCTGCAACACCGCGGGTGGACTTACATTCGTGTCTAAGGCATCCGCGACGGTAAGGCGAGGGCGGCGGCTGCTGGCCGCGAGCCTAATCTGGGCATGCGGGGCCATCTCGGCAAAGACCTTCGTTTATGTCGCCAACTACAACAACAGTACGATCGCGGCCTTCATCGAGCGCTCTGACGGTCTTTTGATTCCGAACGGCTCGAACGCCACCCCAACCGGCCCCGAGTCGATTGCGATAGACAAAGAGGGCTTTGTCGTCACTGCAGATAGCCTCGCTCACGCTATCAGCGTCTACCGCATTAACAAGGCGAGCGGCCGGCTCATCCGAACCGCGGTGCAGGTCGAGAGGCCGACCGCCAATCCGTTCAGCCTCACGACCAGCCCCCAGGGGCACTTCCTCTACGTCGCCAATAGCGGCGACAGCACGGTGACCATCTACCGCCTCCATACCCACACAGGGACCGTGACCAAAGATGGGCAGATCCGCGAATCCCACGGCGCCAGCCCTTATGCCGTGGTGCTAACGCCGCACGGCCGGTACGTCTACATTGCGAATTTCGGTAATGACACGATCGGCATGTACGAGCGTCTCCCAGGCCACGGACACGTGCGCCGGCTAGGGGTCTTCCACGAGCCACTCGGGGACGGGCCCTATGGTATGTCCGTCGGGCCGAGCGGACGATTTCTTTACGTGGCCGACTTTCGCGCCAACGTCCTCCTGGTGCTTGCGATCGGGCCGCAGGGTCGGCTGAGCGTGCGCGACCGCGTGGCGGAACCCTTTGATCACCATCCCGATTCGCTGGTGATCGATCCCAGCGGTCGCTACCTTTTCGTGGCCAATACCAGCGCCAACGACATCTCAATATTCCACATCAATCAGGCGACCGGGGAGCTGACTCACGTCGGCCGTGTAGCCACAGGGGGCTATCCTTTTTCACTTACGCTCGATGCCGCCGCCCGCTTTGTCTATGCCGTAAACTTCGGTAATAGCACGATCAGCCGCTATCGCCTGAACCGCGATACGGGCCGCTTGGTCGCAATCGGGACCACAAAAGAGGCATCCTATGCGGACCCTTACGGAATCGCGGCCGTGACGTTCCCCGGCCGCGGCCGGGGTAGAGCGCCAGTCCGCAAGAAAGCCCGGTAGTCCTCTAAGATATGCGCGTGGTCAAAGGCCAAGGGCAGATCGCCCACAAGTGCCGACACCACGTGGCACGCGGCAGCATCGCTCCCGGCCCGCGGATGGCCTTCGGCCATGCCCACATAGACGAGCGAAACCGTGTGACCGCGCACATCCCTTTGAGGGTCGGAATAACAGCCCAGAAGGGTCTCTAAGGCGACGTGAAGGCCGGTCTCCTCGTAGGCCTCGCGGCGCGCCGCGTCCTCTACCCACTCACCGACATCCACAAATCCGCCCGGCAAGGCAAAGCCGTGAGGGGGGTAACGACGCTCCACAAGAATGAGACTCTCGGGTTCATCTTTCAGGCGGATCACAATATCGACGGTAACACGGGGTGTCTGCGGGGCCACCATAGTATTCCTCATGTCGTGCTATAATAGGGGGACATGGAACAGATTACCGCCCCGTTTGGCCAGGTGATAGAGCTTCGGCAGATATTTCACGATAGCGGCGTTCGTCTGTTACGCGTTATTATCCGTGACGGTGTGAAGTACTTTACTCTCGAACTCGATCCCGCATCAGCCCATACCTGGGGCAAACAGATGGTGGAGTGGGCGCGAGACTACCCAAAGGGTCTGGGCGATAAATGAGCAAAGACCTCTGCGGAGCTTCATTCAGGTATCGCGTTATCCTACAATGGGCGCGTTTTCAGTAGAGGGAAAGATCATGTTGCAAGGTCTCGTTGTTATGCCTTGGTGGGGCTATGTTCTGGTAGCGCTCGCCTTCACCCACATCACCATTGTCTCGGTGACCATATACCTGCATCGCCACCAGACCCATAGGGGCCTAGACCTGCATCCGGCGGTCGCCCACTTTTTTCGCTTCTGGCTCTGGCTCACCACGGGCATGGTGACGAAGGAATGGGTCGCCATCCACCGCAAGCACCATGCGCGCTGCGAGACCGAAGAAGACCCCCATAGCCCACAAGTGCTGGGCCTGAAGAAGGTCCTATGGGAAGGGGCGGAACTCTACCGCAAGGAAAGCAAAAACGCCGAGACACTGTCTAAATTCGGGCATAACACGCCAGACGACTGGATCGAACGCCACCTCTATACGCGCTATAGCGCGACCGGGGTCGGGATCATGTTGGTGATCGACCTCCTGTGCTTTGGTGCGCTGGGTCTGAGCATATGGGCGATCCAGATGATCTGGATTCCGTTTTTCGCTGCGGGGATCATCAACGGGGTCGGCCATTACTTTGGCTACCGGAACTTCGAATGCCCGGACGCCGCCACCAACATCCTTCCCATCGGGATCCTGATCGGCGGCGAAGAACTGCATAACAATCACCACACCTATGCCAGCTCGGCCAAATTCTCCTGTAAGCCATGGGAGCTAGACATCGGTTGGACCTACATCCGGATGCTCGAGACCTTTGGTCTTGCGAGCGTCAAAAAGGTGGCCCCGATCCCGGCCTACACCGCCGCCAAAGACACCTGCGATCTCGAGACGGTCAAAGCCGTGGTACACCATCGCTTTCAGATCATGGCCCGGTTTGCGCGTGAAGTCTTGCACCGCGTCCATGCCGAAGAGGTCCGTAAGGTCGCGGTTGCCGACAGTCAGGCTGCGCTTCTCTTGAAGCGGGCGAAGCGACTCATGGTGCGGGAAAAGACGCTCATCGGAGAGGCTGATCACCAACACCTCCAAGAAATACTGGCCAATAACACGACCTTGCATACGGTCTATCTGATGAAAGAACGTCTCCAGGACGTCTGGCGTCGGTCGGCCGTAACCCAGGAGCAGCTACTCGTAGCCCTTCAGGAGTGGTGCCATCAGGCGGAAGCCACAGGGATTCAAGCCCTCCGGGAGTTTTCGGCCAATATCCGCACCTATACGGCCAACTCGGTGAAGATCTGAGCTCAGTCGTAACTGCCCTTCAGTAAAAAGCCCAGGGGCCTTAAGGCCCCTGGGCTTTCCTTTGGGTGGTTCCCTTGCGCCGACCCCGGACTCTCTAGCCCGCCCAATCCTGCGAAGAAAGATGGACCACGCGATCCAAGCGCTTGTGCAGCGGGCTGGTACGCGGAAAATGGGCGCGCAGAAACGCCATTTGGTCGGCAAGAACCCGACGCCCCTGCAAAAAGATATATTCGGCGTGAGTGGGCACGAAGGGCACGGCCAAGAGCGCCATCCCCGCCTCTTCTGGCGTGCGGCCCGCCTTGTGGTTGTTGCAGCGCTTACAGGCGGTCACGACATTGCGCCACACATCCCCGCCGCCGCGGCTAAGGGGGGTCACATGGTCGCGAGACAAATCGCGCACTGAAAATCGTTCGCCGCAGTAAAGGCATAGCCGAGCGTCACGCGCAAACAAGGCGGGGTTACTAAGCGGCGGCACGTACTCATCACGTTGCCGCAACAGCTGTCCGTTCTCCCCGTAAGTCGCCAGGATGGAATTCACGTCAATGACGCTGCGCCGCCCCGTGACGGCGTTATAGCCACCATGAACTCGGTACAAAAGAACGCCGCAGGTATAAGCGACCTGGCCTAGATGACAAATACGGACCGCTTCGCGGAAATCGATCCACTCAAGCGGCATACCGGCAACATCCGTACGCAAAACTTGTTGGCTAAGAGGGTACATGGCAACCCTGGCAGGATAGCCTGCCATCGACAGCAATGGGCCTCAACCGAGGATTGGGACTAATATACCGAGCGACAGGCACAGCGACAAGACCACAGGTCGCCTGGGCTCACAAACGCGCGGCGAGGCCTGAAAGAAACCTTGAGGGGTGGGGAACAACATCCATGGGGTTCAGGGGCGCCCCATGGGTTTAACTATTTAATCTTTGCCTCGCGGTAGGCCACGTGCTTACGCGCAATCGGATCGAATTTCTTGATCTCGAACTTCTCGGTCATCGTACGCTTATTCTTCGTCGTCGTGTAAAAATGACCCGTGTCGGCGCTCGATACCAGCTTTATCTTATCACGCATAGCGCTCTCCTAAACCGCCTCACCGCGCGCCCGCATTTCCGCGAGCACAACGTCGATACCCTTCTTGTCGATCGTCCGTAAGCCGTGATGCGACAAACGCAGACGCACCCACCGCTTCTCGCTTTCGACCCAGAGGCGCCGGTAGTGCAGATTTGGCAAAAACCGTCGCCGCGTCTTGTTGTTCGCGTGCGATACGTTATTACCACTTATAGGCCGCTTGCCGCTGACCTGGCATACTTTAGACATAAAACCCCCGCATGAATCGCGCGATTCTGCCACAAACCCGGGCCGGTGCCAATCCCTTCCTCCTCCCTATCGGGGCACCCGGCGGGCCGGCCCACGAGGCCGCCCTTAGGACCATGATCCGATGGCACGCTATTGCCACCTTGTCCGGTGCGACTCGGGCTCCAGGCCCCGGAATCGCACCGTGAGCGGATAACGGCCGGACTTGTATCCTTGATACAGTGACGGGACTCATAGACTGGCGGCTTTCGGTACCGGTTATTTCCGCTGCCGTAAGGAGGCTTTCGTGTCTGCGGATCCCCACGCCAGATCTGTGTGATCTCCGTCGATTGTCGCGATTCGGCAGCGTTCGTCGGCGAAAATTCTTTAAACGTCCTAGATCGCACTGACATCTACATGCCCCGCCTCTGCTAGAGTCGCGTTCTGGGACCCCTCAAAACCTGCGACCCTTGCTTTGGGGTGGTGAGCGAGACCCTGACACACGCCTGCACCGTCACGGTACGCATGGTCTGAGATCAGTGCCGTGGACCACTCAGCCGAGGGCGCGCAGCGAAGCCCTCGATCGCGTTCGGCAAAAGTATGAGTTCTACCCCAGATTTTCCATTAGACCCCTACGCCGAGGAAAAGGTGGGCGTGAAACGGACCGGCAAAGAAAAGGTCTGCGAGCAATCCCAAAGACCTTCCATTCACTCTCTTTGGCGCATGTCGATCGCGAGTTTCAGGATGTTTTTGCGGCCTTCGGTGGTGGTGTAACCGGCCTTGGCAAAGAGCTTGTAACGGAGGGTCTTCAAGGTGTGTTGGACATCTTGGCCGCCACTTTCTAGGACACGTGCCCGCAGCACCGCCCGGCGGAAGAGGCTCATCAGATTGTGCTGTGTTAAGACAAGCCTCGGTGGCCCAGAAATTCTTTCAACAAAAGCTGTCAGCAGCGAAGTCGTACTGCAATTCTTTAATGCGGTTCTCACAGTCGGCGCGCCCGCGATAGAGACGCCAGATCTCCACGGCCGGCACCGTGAGATCGGTCACCAGGGCAGCGAATCGATATTCACCCCACTGCGGATCATCGGCAAAAAGCGAGAGGGTCTTGCCCTTGGCCTGTGCCCGTCTTTCGATAGGTTGCCGGATGCCGACCACGCGGCGCGGCCGTGACCAACTAGGCGATAATGACGGGATCGATGCCATCATCTAGTATCCACCAGCCAGAGAATTCGACCAGGGCCCGTTGGAGGGGTGGGTTTAAACGCAGAGCGATCACATGAGAGAGCTTTTTCTGCACGGGTCACTTCGCCGTGTTCGAAGCGATTGGCGCCACTACCCGCCAGAGAGCATGAGTGGGGTGATCAATTGCCTGGGACGAGTGCCGCGATTGCTGCCGGGTTGAGGGAGACCGCTTATCTGCAACGCCTCATCAAAATGGAGGTGATCGAGCATCCGTTTCATAAGGCCCATAACACCCCAGGCGGTGATTTCTTTATCCGTCAATCGGAGTTCAAAGCCCATAGATCCCCCGTACAGAAAAAGTGCGGCCGCGCTGTTGGTCAATCACCCCCTGAACACTCATGAACTAACCACTTACCCTCATGGCTTCCATTGGGAATGAGGGGCTAATGGGAAATCTGGATTTATGGCGAGGCGACAACGCCTGTGACACAAGGGGCAGCGGGTGTGGCTTCCCTCTCACGAGGCGGGCGATGCCGTAGCCTCCGCGGTGTGCGGATTCGAGAGGGTTAGGGTGATCTCGCCAGGACTGAATCGTGCATGACGGCGGGCCTCTTTTTTGGCAGACACTTCGGGCGTTCATTCGTCGGCTTACGCACCAAAGCCGATTCACTCAAAGAGTGTGGCGACCCTGGCTAAAATCTCATCCATGACGGCCACAGGCAGGCTTTCCACCTTGCGCCCATTGCGGGCGCTGAGATCGAGCACGCGGGCCTCATCGCAGCGGACAACGCCGATTGTCTTGGTCCCGGCAAGAGGCACGGCAAAGCCAATACGGCGGGCAAAATCACCACCATTCGTGATTGGCAGGATCACGGGTAGGCCGGTTGCCAGGTTGAACTCATCCGGTGAGACGACAACGACCGGACGGTATCCGCGTTGTTCGCGGCCGTGCGTCGGCTCCAGATCGATCATATAGACCTCGCCGCGCCTCACAGAAGCTCGCGGCCTATGGCGGAAGCATCAACCCATTCGCGTTCCTCAGGCGGCTGGGGTGGCGAATAGTCCGATGCAGCCAGAAGCTCAGCCATCGTGTAGCGTGGCCGCACCTTCGGTTCGACAACAAGTCGTCCGTTATCGACGACGAGGCCGACCGTGGCCCCGGCCGACAGCTGCAGAACATCGAGCAGCGGTGGGGAGACAGCGAGCATGATAGAGCCGCCGACCTTGCGTAGATTTGTGGTGTGCATAGGCACCTCCGAGAGTTATATATTAAATATGACACCACGACCCCGCGCCTACAAATCTGTTTGGGGATGGTGCAATCCAAAGTGGGTACGTTGGAAATCGCTGCGGCAAGATAGGAAAGAATCGAGCCGGTCGTCCCGATAACCGCCATGCCGCCGTACGATGAGGGGCGACCGAACCTAGCGTAAGAACGGGGGTTATCGTCACTGCCGAATACCATGATTGAGTGACCACACATAACTCCCCTGAACCCCGGAAATCACTGGGGTTCAGGGGGGAAGGCGTTACGACCCAGGAATAAGTTCAGCCTAGTCGAGCTGGGAAAGCGCCTCTTCTACCCACCCAAAAGCGATGCGCTCTTGCTCAAGACGCAGGTTTGGGCGTATCCGGTTGTCGCGCAAATCATCGAAGAGCAGCCGTTCCTCGGGCCCAAGTCGCGATAGCTCGCGTATAGTGGGATGGTCCTCGAACCCCCATTGAGATTCGTGCGCGAGCAAGGTCGCGCGATCCATCAAGAACGATTCGACATGGGCCCAGTCTTGGCGAAGTTGGTCGAGTATGGCAAATCCGTGGGTGTCGATGTCACCCCAATAAGAGAGGCGGCAACGCTCGAGCCAGCGGGCCTCCCGCAGCATGGTAAAGCCGTATCCGGCCCCGAAAATCACTAAGCTCCCCCGGCGCTCGGGAAAGGCCAGAAAGTTGATCTCATTTTCAGTGATAAAGACCCGGGAGATATTGAGTTCAAGACGCGCGAAACTCCCCGCGTCCAGGGCCACGTCTTGTCCGACAAACGAGGCCGCAAGATTGGGGTCCAAGACTCGAAAGCGGACGCGCACCGGCTTGTCGCGAAACCCGTAGCGCTGGGCGAAGGCGTTGATGCCGCACGCCGCGGGGTCGCACGCCTCCTTCGGTAGCGCGCGATCGAGAAGTTCTGCGAGTACTGCGCGGTGCGCCTCGATAAACTTGCTGTCTAATCCGGGGATGTCGATTTGCCGCAGATAAATACCGGGGCGCGGGTGGGCGCTAAGCCATGTAACGATGGCAAGAAGGCGATCCCACTCGGCCGCGAATTCGAGGGCCCGCAAAGGCTTTTCTTTAAGCCATCCCAAAAGCGCGGGGGCGCTGGCTAAGGTGATATCGATTAAGCGTCTAAAGCGTTTCACCTCACCTGCTTTACCGAGGATCGCTATCGCATCCTCGAGAGACGAGACCCAGACCTCGTTGGGTAGAGAATTGGCCCCCAGTACTCGATGACGGATGACGCGCCGCTCGAGGCGGTAGTGGGCTAAGGCCCCAAGCTCAGCCGTCCAAGCGCGGACCTCGTCGAACTGATCCACCATTTCTGATGAACTCGGGCCCCTCAAGCTCAAGCGGCGCGGGAACAGTGAGCTACCCGACGCCAGGCTCGATAATATCTCGCCGCGCGCCCACAAGCGTTCCAGCTGGGTGCGCAGGTCGGCGGGCCTAGTCCAGCTCATCTCGCTATCCGGGCCTTCTCGGCGCGGTACTCCTCTATGGACAGGTTGCGCAGCTTCGATGAGCGGCCCTCGTCGTTGTGCACAAAGCCTACGCACGACACGAACGGCTCAATGACGTGGATCTTTTGCAGCGGAGTCACGATCAAAAGCTGGAGATTCAGTTCGCCAAAGAGGCGCAGGCCGTACTGCGCGGATTCGTCGGAGCCGCGTCCGAAGGCCTCGTCTATGACCACGAAGCGAAACGAGCGAGAGCGGATCGCGCCGGCCTCCAGGCCGAACTGATAGGCGAGGCTCGCTGCAAGCACCGTGTAGGCGAGTTTTTCCTTTTGGCCGCCGGACTTGCCCCCCGAGTCCGAGTAGTGCTCATGCTCGCTCTGATCCTCGCGCCACCTCTCGCTTGCGGCGAACGTGAACCAATTGCGCACGTCTGTGACCTTGGTCGTCCAGCGGCGATCGAGTTCCGATTGACCCTCGCGCCCGCGAAAGCGTTCTATAATGCGGCGCACCTGCAGGAACTTCGCCTCCGAGTACTGGGCGTCGTCCGACCCGGTCAAAGCCCCCTCGGTACAGGCCCGCAGTTCACCTTGAAAATCGCGGATATCGGCATCGGCGGCCGCTTGGGCCTCGAGCGTGATGTAGCGCCCAGGGTTGTAGTCGATCTGGGTCAGTGAGGCATTGACCCGCGTGATCCGTTCCTTGATCGTTTCCCGCTCGCGGGCCAATTGCGATTGGAAGTTCGCGACTTCGCGTATGGTGTTCTCGTTCAACAATTCCTTGAAGCGTGCCTCGAAGCGGGGAAGGCCGTTGGCCTCTAGGTCATGGAGCATCTTCTGGTATTCGGAGCCGGCGTCGACACTTGCGTCGACCTCGGCGGTCTCGAGTTTAAAGGCCTCCTTGTAGGCGCTCATCGCCTGGATGACCTTGTCCCTCAAGGTCCTCAGCTTGCGTTCGTCCGACTCCAAGCGATCTTGCAACCAATCGCGCATCTCCCGTTCGCGGGCATCGCAGGACTCAAGTGTCAGGGGTGGGGCATGGGGCGCCTCTTGGCGTTCGGCGTCGAGCCGCGGGAAGAGCGGCCCGTGCACGGCAAGCGTCGACTCATCAAGCAGGGCTTCCGTCTGGGCGCGCAAGGCTTCGATGTCCGCTTGTTTTTGCTCGCATTTTGCGCGCAGATCTCGGGCATCCGTGGCGGATTTCTCGCTCCCTGCGAGTTTGGCGCTGACCAGCCGCAATTGTCCCGTGAGTTCGGCCAAGGTGTCCGAGGCCGATTCCAGCGCCCGTCGTTCCTCAGTCAATTCGGCGATCTCGGTGGCCAGTGCCGCCCAATCCAGCTCCGGGAAATCCTGGTACTCCCTGAACTGCGAGAGCGCCGTCAGACGTTCCTTGAGGAGTCCTTGCTGCTGGGTGATGCCGCCGAGTACGGCGCCGCGCTCGGCGAGACTTTTTGCAAGCGCGGCGGCGCTATCCTCGAGGGCCGCGATCTTCGCGGCATTGGTCCAGCCGAGAATGTAGCGGCTGCGATCGTCGAGCGCGTGGCGGTCATCTTTTTCATGACGGTCTCCTGGGGCCTTTGTTTGGCCGGCGCGGGTTACAGCTCGCACCTCGCGATGGAACTGCTTCTGGGTCGCGCAGCAGGCGTAGTCGAAACGTTGGGCGAGTTCCCGCTCAAGCCAGTCATAGAAGGGCGAATCGGGTTTGATCTCGAGCTTGCGTGCCAAGGAGTCGCGGTGGAGTTCGGCGCGGGCCTGGCCCACTTGGGCCCGCACCCGGAAATAGACCAGGCGCCCGCGGAGATTGGTCTTGTCGACCCAGGCTGAGACCGCGGCGTAGTGCTGATCGGGAACGAGAAGCGCCAGGCCAAAGTTGTGCAAAAGCCGTTCCGCGGCCCCTTCCCAATCGCGTTCGGTAGTCCGCACCTGGAGAAGTTCGCCCGCAAACGGCATGTCCTCGTCGACAAGATTCAGGCCATGGGCCAAGGCCCGGCGTAAAGCGATATGGTGGGAGGGGATATTGCTGCGTCGGGCCTGTAAACTTTGGATTTCGGCCATGAGGCCATCGTGTTTTTCTTTTCCTTGACGCAAGGCCACGGCATTTTCGGTGAGCGCGTTTTGGAGGTCTGCCTCCTCGCTGCGACTGGCCTTGAGGAGTGCCGCGAGCCGGGCCTTTTGCGCATCAAAGGTCTCTTCGTTCGTAGCCGGGGTCTCGGCCACCGCGCGGCACAGATCGCCATAGCGAGCGGCCTTTTTTTGGCGACTCCCGCGCTCTTCCTCTTTTTTGTGGATCTCGGCCGTCAGACGTTCCAGGCGATCACCGCCGTTTGCGGCGATATGCGCCCTAAGATCGGTCTCGCTTGCGCTCCATTTCAAGCGCTCCTCCAAGGCCCGCGCCACTTGTTTGTCGCGTTTGTCCCACTCCGCGGCCAAATCCGCGAGACGCTTCTCGATTAAGACGAGCTTTACGCGCGCAAAATAGGGTTTGAGCGCTTGGCGGGCCCCGCGCAAGCTCGTAGCCCTTACGGACAATTGGGTGTGCTGTTCCCAGTCGGCCACCAGGGGGGTCAATAATTCGACTTGGCGCTTGGCCTTTAAGACCGCCTCATGGGCGCGGCTTAGGTCATCGAAGTGGGCGATCAAGGCGCTTATGCGCGTCTCCACGTCGCCTGGTTCTAGCATGTGGTTGCGCACGAAGTCCGTGAGGTTGCCGACCGACTTCATGGAGACGGTCTGATGGAAGAGCTCCAGCGCCTGCGCATCGATGCCAAAGTGCCTCTGAAACCAGGCGCCGTAGGGTGGGAAGCTGTCGAAGAGCGACACCCCCTGGGCGCGCAGCTTTTTGCGCAGACCGCTGATGTCGGTGCCGAAGTTCGCGAAATCGGTCGCGATCGCTAAAGCGCGGTCGGTCGCTGCAAAAAAGCGCGCCGGTTGCCCTTGTTGATCTTTCATCCAAAACACCTGCGCTAAGCTCACGGTCTGGTCGTAGCCGGCGTTATAAAAGACCCCGAGTATGACCGAATAGCTATTGTGATCGCGCAGCGCGATGGGCTTGGCCGATCCGCTGATCTCGTTGCGTTCCGACTTGTAGTGCCCGAGGACGTAGGAGCGGAGCGAGCGCTCCTTGCTATCGGCGCCGGCGGCCTTGTTGTAGGTGATGCGTTGGGCGGGCACGAGCAGAGTCGTTACGGCATCGACCAGTGTCGATTTGCCGGACCCGATGTCACCCGTCAGGAGGGCGTTCTGGCCCTGGGGATCGAGGGTCCAGACCTGCCCATCGAAGGTCCCCCAGTTGTAGACCTCAAGCCGCTGCAGACGAAACCCCGAAAGCGCGTTGTTGCTCGCAAAATCTAGGCTCAGGGATTCGGGTTTGTCCGAACCTTTACTCATCGTCTTCCTCTCTGTCCCCGGGAGCCGGGGCGCCTTGGGCGGCGAGCCTAGCGCTCAGATCGGCGAGCCATTGGGCATCCACGAATGCCTTCAGGATACGCCGGACCTCGAACGTCGGTGTGTCGTGCCCGCCGGCGCTCGTCTTCAATCGCCGCAGAAAGCCCATATCCGCGATCTTGTTCAGATGGGTCTCAAGCTGGTCTGCCAAGCGTGCCTCGTTGCTGTGGTCCGGCAGAAACACGCGTACGATCTCGGCAATCTCGTCGCGGGTAAGAACGAGGCGTGTATCACCGCCGCTCGCATCGAATTCGGCAAGCTTCTCGCGCAACAGCGCCAAGAGCAGGCTCACCGGATAAGAGAGCGGCCGGCGCGCGACAAGACGGGGCAGGGCTGCGTCTTCGGTTTGCGGCCGCGACCGCAAGAACGCGTACCCTTCAGCCTCGTCTAATATCAACTCAAGTCCGATCACGGCCACATAATCTCGCACCCGGGCCTGGAGGGACAGGAGCTGGGCCCATAAGGTTCCATCGGCTTCCTGGTAGATCACCCCCTTCAGAAGAGGGATGACTAGATTCGATAGGGACGGGGCCGCGTCGGCCAGGATCTCGTCGGTCATGTCGGTCTCACAAAGAGGATGCGTGGCACGCGGGCTTTTCGTCCTTCGTTCTCGGCTCCTACGATATCCCAAGCGATCATTTCGGAGGCGCTTTCGTCGATGACCGCGTGGGGGTCGTCGCTCGCGATTTGGAGGTAGACTATCAGTTCCGCGAGCCCGTGGCGCAAAGGATGGAGAGCACAGAGATCCCGCAAGCTAATCTGGGAGCGGTCCTGGAGGGCGCGGCGTATGTAGCGCGTCAGCTCGGCGCGATCGACGATGACTTGGGAATAAAGGGCGCCGGCGTCGATGTCGGCGTCCCCGGACGAAAGCGCAACGGTGGCAATCACGGGTTTGACCGGTGCCGTGTAGAGCGGTCGCTCCATCGGCAACTCGATGGTCGCTCCGGTCTCCGAGAGGCTTATGATGTTGCCCGACGGCGGCGCACCGCGTAGCCCCAGGGCCTGGCTTTTTAGGCCCCGCAGGATGTCCATGATGCGCCGGTTCTCGAGCCAGGCCCGATCGTCTAGAAAGCGCCGCAACTGGAGCGAGAGTTGGGCCACCGTGCGTTGTGTGTGTTCGCCGGCCTCCAGCCAATCGTAGTGGACGCGGACTACGCGCGCATCGGGTTTGAGCTCGGTGATCGGGGTGAGCGCTAAGATGCGGCCCAACAGCGTCGACAACTCGTCTTGGCGCGCGCTCGACATCAGGAAGTCCCAAAAGGCGCGAAAGCTGCGGCCCTGGTCCGAGTCATTGATCGCGTCGCGCTCGCCCATGATGTCCTCGAGAAGTGCCCCCTTAGAGCCTTCCCAGAGGGCGATGCGTTCGCGAACGCGCCGATCGAGGGCCCGGAAGTTGTGCTCGACCTCGCGAAAATCGGACAACAATTCGCGCGCGAGTTGGGTGAACTGCTGAAATCGATCTTTGAGTGCCGTAGTGTCGAGGAGCGGTATGTCGCCGCTCTCGATGCGCGCTATGTCCCGATCGATCTCGTCACGGCGTTTACGGAGTTCTGCAAGTCGCACGTGCGGATCGGTTTCGCTGCCCTCGCTCATTTGCCGCAACAAGGTAAAGAGCGTGAGGAGGCGCGATTCGGTGCCGACGAAGCTGCGTGCAGTCAGGGTCTCGAGCCAAGCAACGGCCTTTTCGGTCGCCGGCGTCAAATCGAACTGGGGTTCATCGGACCCTGGAGCGTAGAACTTGCGTAGCCACGCTCGATCGATCGCCGCCCAGTCGTCCAAGTAGTCGCGCGCGGGCCTTGGGAAGCTCTCGGGACCCAGGCGTTCGCGTAGGCCAAAGAGTTCATCCTCCAGAGCCTCCACGAGATCGGCTTGGGGTATGACGCGTCTATTGGGGGTGATAAAGACCCGCTGCAAAAAGCTCGCAATCAGCGGTGCGTGGTCCGAGCACAGGAGGCGCCACGCGGGATGGTTGCGGCGCAGGAGGTCGAGGGTCGTGTAATCGAGACTCATAGACGGGATGACCGGGCCGCACTCTGGGGTTGGAATCGGTGTTGGGAATGACGCCCCTCTGGCCGCCCGGATAGTATCGGGGCGGCCAGAGGGAGGCCGACCCCGGAAGAGTACCTCCAAAGACCCCGTAGCCGCAAAAGCCGACCGCGGGGACGCGCCTAGGCTTGGTGCACCGCATGATTATCACAATCCGCTCGGGTCTATGGCGCCTGTGCCCTGTAGGCCAGGCGCTCGGGGCGGTCGAGACGCGGCAGTTTTGGTATCGGTCCTGCGGGGAAAGCCCCCGGTCCGGGCCCCCGACGCGGCCCAGACCGGGGGCAGGCGGGACGCTTAAAGGACAGAGGTCGTTGTGAGTCCTTTGTCGCGCGCTTATGGCCCTCGGGAGGCGTTAGCTTGACGCGTCGAAGCTATAGCTATCCATGGCCAGCGAGCCATACAGAAAACCCGCGCACTCCCGATGGGCCTGCCCGTCTTCGCCCGCGGCCCCCAGGGCCACGAAGAGTGGCAAAAGATGCTCCTCGCTGGGGTGGTTTTGGGTGGCATAAGGGGCCTTGTGGCGATAGTTCCAGAGGTCCGAGAGCCGGTGATTGACGAGGGCCTCGTGGAGCCACTCCTGGAAGGCGCGGGCCCAGGGCGGTGGCCCGCCATCGGGGCCGCTTGCGCCCAGGGCCCGTAGGTTATGGGTGGCCCCGCCCGATCCGATAATGAGGAGGCCCTCGGTGCGCAGCGCCTGACCCAAGGCAAATAACCATTCTGGTTTTGCGCCCCGGGGGAGCGAGAGCGCAAGGACCGGAATATCGGCCGCCGGGTAGAGGTGCAAAAGCGGGACCCAGACCCCATGATCCCAGCCTCGTAGGGAGTCGAGCTCGATGGCAAAGCCATGGGGAGCCACGTGTTCGCTGAGGCGTTGTGCCCAGTCAGGCGCGCCGGAGGCCGGGTAGCGAAGGGCGTAGAGAGGCTCGGGAAAGCCAAAAAAGTCATGAATGGTCGCAGGCTCTGCTGCGCTTGTGAGGCGTAGCCCCGAGGTCTCCCAGTGGGCCGATACGACAAGGATCGCTTGCGGACGGCCGATTCGTGCGCCGAGATCGCGCCAGACTTTCGTGATGGGGTGGGATTCGGTGGCCAACAAAGGCGCTCCGTGCGAAATAAAGAGGCTGGGTAAAGTGGCCATGTCTGCTCCCAAAGAAAACCCCGAGACCGCGGTCTCGGGGGGTAGTGTCGCCGATCCCTTAAGAGATCGCCTGGGGCCCCCGTGGGCAGGGGGCGAGCGCGAAGGCGCTATCGCCCATGATGAAGAGCGCCAGCGAGGCGGCGATCAAGAACGCCGGATATTCCCAGCCGCCGCCCGGATTGGTGAAGAGCCAGCCGTTGTGCGCATGGACCCAGATAATGGCCCCCAACAGGTCGGGCACCAGGGCGAGCGCTACAAAGCGTGCATAGACCCCGGTGATCAACATCACGCCACCCATAAGCTCCGCCGCCGTGACCACATAGGCAAGGCCTCCGGGCAGTCCGAGCGAACTAAAGTAATGGGCCGCGCCTGGGAGCGTAAAGACGAGAAGCTTTAAGTCTCCGTGCGCTATATACATGGCGCCCAGACTCAGTCGTAAGATTAGGGCCCCGTAAGAGGCTCTGTCGCGCGAATTCATCCTATTTATCATAAAATGACACTCCTTTTCTCTCAAATGACCGTGAATGGATAGGTCCGTTTGCGGCTGCGCGGCCCTTCGATCCGCGGGGATGGGTCGGGCCGGTCGTCGTCAGCGGTTTTTGGCACGAAGGAACAGTAACAAGCCGTAAAGAGTTGATAAACCCACTATTCAGACATACATTATTTCTTTTTAGGGAATAATGGCGCAATGGATACACTGCAGAGCATGCGGGTGTTTGCTACCGTGGTGGAGGCCGGAAGCTTTGCCGCCGCCGCCGAACGGCTCTCGCTCTCGCGGACTATGGTGACGAAATATGTCCGGTATCTCGAAGATCGCCTCGGGGTGCGGCTCTTGCACCGTACCACCCGGCGCTTGAGTCTGACCGAGGTCGGGGCCAGTTACTATGGGCACTGTCTGGCGGCGCTCGAGGGGGTGGCCGAGGCCGATCAGGCGGCGATGCGTCTCACGGCTGTGCCGCGTGGGACTTTGCGGGTCAACGCTGCGCTTTCGTTCGGCGTGCGTCACTTAGCGCCGGCCTTGGGCGATTATTTGGCGGCTTTTCCGGAGGTGCGCGTCGATCTTACGCTGAACGACCGTCTAGTCGATCTCGTCGAGGAGGGGTATGACGTCGCGATGCGCATCGGGACGCTCGTGGAATCACGCTTGATCGCGCGCCGGCTCGCACCGGTGCGGCTCGTGGTCTGCGCGGCCCCTGCGTATTTCGCGAAACACGGCTTCCCGCAATGCCCGGAAGACCTCGCGACGCATCACTGTCTAGGGTATAGCTATTGGGCGAGCGAAGGCCGCTGGCGGTTTCCGGGTGTGGCGGGCGAGGAGCGGGCGGTGACGGTGTCCGGCCGTTTGCGTGCCAATAACGGTGATGTCCTGCGCGCGGCCGCGTTAAGCGGTCTTGGCATCATTCTCCAGCCGACCTTTTTGGTGGGCGAGGATCTGAAGGCCGGGCGCTTGACCGCAGTTTTGCAAGATTACCCCTTGTCGCCCTTGTCGCTCTACGCCGTCTATTCGAGCCGCCAGCATGTCCCGGCCAAACTTCGGAGCTTCATCGATTTCGTCGCCGAGCGCTTCGGCCCCCATCCACCATGGGATGTCATCTGAGGGGATCGCACCCCCGCAAGTGGCAAGAGGGCGGCGGACAGGTGTTGTCCGCGGGCCCGAAAGCCGTTGGAAGGGCGGGTGCGGGGCTAGTGGTCGCGGTCCTCGCCATCGTCGCGGCGGTCGCCGTAATGTCCGCGATCGCCACCGACACCGCGGTCCCCAAAGTTTCCGTAATCGCCACGATCACCGTAATCGCCACGATCACCGTAGTTGCCGTACTGTCCGCGATCGCCGATGTTTCCTCGATAACGATGGCCGTCCTCGTCCTCGCGATCTCGGTGGTCATCGACGCGCGAAAGCCGCGCGGTGGTCTCGGTGCGCGGGGCGAAGCCGACGCGTGGCGCTAAAAGATGTGGCCCGACCCCAGGACCAGTGCCCAAGGCCACGGACCGGCCGGCCGAGACGGGGGTGGTTGCGGCGTGAACGGAGCGCAGGGTGGCTCCCGCCCGATTGCTGATCAAGAGGCCGGTGGTGACAAGCAGAGCGGCCTGTAGGGCCACTCGGAGATAAGTGACTTTCATGGGAAGTCCCTCCGTTTTTGGGTGAATGTGTCATGAAAAGAAGACGACGTCTCCTGATATCCCTCTCGTAAGAGCGGTGTTTGCGCCACACCTTTTGGGGTGTCGTCTAGATGAAGGCTAGCACCATCGCAAGGTGTGCGGTAATCGGCCGAGCATGATGTCGCGAGCCCTGGGCGCAGGCCCGGCCCGCGGCCCTGACGCGGCACGGTCAGGGTGTGCCCTTCCACCGTTGAGAACGGAAAGTATGGCCCGCCCTAAAAAGGGGCCGCGCGTCGAGGGCCCCCTCTATGGGGCCTGGCCCTGACCACGGGGCTACCCGGGCCAGGGGGCCCTCTGACTGGGCAGGTGGGTCGCTTTTCGCACGGGCGGGGCTGGGTTAGCATAGCGTCGGTCGCAGATCGCTTGGGATGGTCCCCCCCTTAGTGTCCCTTACCCATAACGTCCGTCTCCGTTCTTACATGGCGTTTTTAGCGGCCGCTTTTAGTGTGGCCATAGGGGGCGCGGCCCTGGTTGGCTGGGCGACTCTGCGCCCGGCGCTCGTGCAATGGAATCGGCACTTAGCGCCTATCCCACTGAATGGTGCCTTGTCCCTGGTTCTGATCGGGTTGGGACTCATGTTCCTCAATCGCCGGGCGTTTCGGCTCGCGCTGCTGGTTGCGCTCCCGGTGGTTTTGTATAGCGCGGCCGCCACCAGCTACTTGGTAGGGACACGTTTCGGGATTACCCATGCCTTTTTCATGGTGGGTATGAGTCTTCGGCATATCTCGGCGCGCATTTCACCTTTGACCGCCTTGATGCTGATGGTCGGCAGCTTCGCGCTGGCCTTTGCGGCCCTGACCCGATCGCCGGCCATGGGACCGGCGGCCGGGGCTTTGCTCATGGCCTTGGCGACCGCCGGTCTTGTCGGCCAATTGGCGCCTTTGTGGCCCATATGGCGGGGCTTGCGCTCGGTGTCGTTTCCGACCTCGTGCGTGTTCTTTGCGATTGGTGCCGCGTCCCTGAATTACGGTTGGATGGAGATTCGGGCGCGCCGCTTTGGGCTTGCCTTTGTGACCGCGACCATTTTTCTGACCGTGACGGTGGTCTTAGCTGCTGCCCTTCATACCTACGAACAAGACGAATTGACCCGTACGACCCAGTCTGTGTGGCAGGGCGTATCCGATCAGATACGCGAGCAGACCCATAGACCACTCGCTATCGCGCGTCTTGCCGAACGCTGGGAGGTGTTTGGGGTGCCACCCCGGACTGAGGCCGAACGCGAAGCCAGAATACTCATCCGAGGGGTCCCGGGCCTTAAGGCCATGATCCGGGTCGCCCCGTCGAGCCGCGTGCGTTGGCGAGTCCCCTTCAGGGGAAGCCGTAGGGTGGTCGGACACTTTTTGGACGCCGCCCCCGCGCGCGCTCGCGCGATTTTGCGGGCGCGGACTTTAAACCGCGTAGAGATGACACCTCTTATTCACTTATTCCGAGGAGGGGTCGGTTTTGTGGTCGTAGCCCCGGTCCGTCGGGCGGGGCGCTACCTAGGTGCGGTCGCAGGCATCTTCAATACCAGCGGCTTTTTTTCGCATCTCGTGGTCAATTTGTGGCAGGGATACCACGTGGTGGTAAGCCTCCATCACGTCCCGTTCTTCACGCGCGGCGGGCGCGGCGATAACGCCGCTCTGGTCACGGGTCGGGTGCGCTTTTTAGGCCAAACGCTTTCCTTAGCGGTGAGTCCGACGCGACGCATCGTGAATAAGATCGAGGTGGGCCTTCCGGGGATTGTTTTGATGAGTGGGTTTCTGCTGGCGCTGTTTTCGGCGGCCGCGGTCTATGCCATGCAGCAGGCCCAGAGGCATGCCCAGTCGCTGGACCGCATGAACGCCGGGCTTGAGAGCCTGATCTTGGCCCGCACCGCGTCTTTGCGTGAGGAACGCGAGCGCTGGCGGGTCACGCTCATGAGTATAGGTGACGGGGTGATCGTGACCGACGTCGCGGGCCGGGTACTGGCCATGAACACCGAGGCAGAACGGCTCACGGGCTATCGCGACGAGGAGGCGCACGGCCGCGCCCTGGCGCATATCTTGCCGCTCTATCAGGATGTCAACGGGGCCCCCATAGAGGCGCCGGTCGCCGCGGCCCTAGGGAGCGGCGAAATTCAGCGCCTGAAGGAGGCTGTGGTCTTGAAGGCCCGTGACGGCCGTATCCTTCAGGTCAGCGACTCGGCGGCCCCGATCCGCGACGAGGACGGGGCGGTCACTGGCGCCGTCATCGTGTTTCGCGACGTGACTCAAAGACGTGTCCTAGAAGAGCAGGCCATGAAGGCCAAGAGTCTTGAGGCCTTGGGGGTCTTGGCGGGCGGGATCGCGCATGACTTTAATAACATTTTGACCGCCATCTTTGGCAACATCACGCTCGCCAAGATCTATGCCCCGGCCCATGAGGTTTTGCAGGGCGCGCTTTCCGACGCCGAACGGGCGAGTTGGCGGGCGCGCGAACTCACACTCCAGCTTCTCACCTTTGCAAAAGGCGGGGCGCCGGTCAAAAAGCCGGGCTCGATCGGAGAAACCGTGAAAGATTTGTCGGGCTTCTTCGTCAAGGGTTCTTCGGTACGCTGCGAATTCACCTTGCCGGACGATCTGTGGACCACAGAATTCGATCCCGACCAAATGGGACAGGTCATCCAAAACATCGTATTAAATGCCAAGGAAGCCATGAGCGGAGCGGGGGTCTTGAAAGTGCGGGCCGCCAATATGACCCTAAAAGAGGGCGAGGTCGGCCATTTGCCGGCGGGGGAGTACGTCCGGATCGCCTTCGAGGACACCGGCCGCGGCATCGAAAAGCAGCACCTGGAGCGGATATTTGACCCCTATTTCTCCTTAAAGCCGACGGGTACGGGCTTGGGCCTTGCGGTTACCTATTCCGTGGTTAAGCGCCACCAGGGTCTCGTCGTAGCGGAGTCCGTGGTCGGGCAGGGGACGACCTTGAGTCTTTATTTGCCGCGCTCAGGTTCGCGTTATGCCCCGTTGGCCGCGGGGCGTCCGAGGGCCTTTCGGGAGATTCCCGCAACCGGCCGCGGCCGGCGCATCCTGTTGATGGACGATGACCCCGATGTGCGCGCGACCGGCGCCCATCTGCTGCGCACCCTAGGATATGCGGTGTCTGAGGCCCGTACCGGCGAGGAGGCCATTGGGCTTTTCGAGCAGGCCTTGTCCGGGGCGCGTTTCGATGGTGTTGTTCTCGATCTTACGGTGCCAGGCGGCATGGGTGGCAAGGAGTGTGTGCGCGTTTTGCGCGAGCGTGATCCCGGCGTGCGGGTGGTGGTGGCCACGGGCTATTGTACGGATCCGATCGTGGCGGAGTTTCGCGCCTACGGTTTTGCGGCCGTGGTCCAAAAGCCTTACCGCCTCGACGAACTCTCGGACACTTTGGCACAGGTCCTCGCGGGTTGACGCGCGTAGCGTTACGGACCGAGCGGGGCTTGTCCCGTCCGCTCGGTCCTCGCACACTGCACCTATGGGGAAGTGTGAACGTTTAGAAGGAGGTGGCGGCACGCGAGGCCGCGGGCGCATTGCCCGGTCTTTGGGCGCGCTTTTGTGTGTCAACGCGCTTTTTCCGGTGGGCGCTAAGGCCTTTGATTTCGCTGACCTTGCGCGTCAGGCGCAGGCGCTCGCCGCCCGGCCCTTCAAGGCCCAGCCGCGTATACCCGTCATAGGCGACTTTAGCTACGATAATTATCGAAGCATACACTTTCGGCCGACATGCACGCTGTGGCCCGGTCGTCGCTTTCATCTCCAACTCTTCGCGCCGGGTTACCGTTTCGTACGAGCCGTGGCGATTCACATTATCGCCGATCGCCGGGATACCCGGCTCCCGTTTCGGTTGACGGACTTTCGATTCCCCCGGGGGCTTTATCCCCGGGTCTTGCCGGCCCCTATTGGCTATGCGGGGTTTCGTCTCCTCTATAATGGTTATCACCCGGGACGCTCGCCGGTCGCGGAAAATAATCAAGTGATTGTGTTTTTGGGGGCCAGCTATTTCCGTGTGAAAGGTGCGCAAGAGCAGTTCGGGCTCTCGGCCCGCGGGCTGGCGATCGATACCATCGCGCCGCATCCCGAAGAGTTCCCGCACTTTATCGCCTTTTGGATTAAACGGCCGACGCCTGAAGCCGACAGGATCACGGTCTACGCGCTTTTGAACGGCCCGAGTGTTGCCGGTGCCTATCGGCTGCGCATACACCCCGGGCGCGCGGCCACGGTGGCCGTCCATTCCTTGCTTTATTTGCGTCGACCGGTCCATGAATTGGGGTTTGCGCCGCTCTCCAGTATGTATATGTACGATCTCTGTGACCGTAGGCCCTGGGCCTATTTGCCGCCCGCTGTCCACGATTCGGAGGGGTTTTTGTTGAAGACCCTGCATAAGATCGTATGGCGGCAGCTGGCGAACCCCCGACGCGTCATGCAGTTCGTATTCCCGACCCGTGACCTCGAGGGTTTTGGGCTCATTCAAAGGGACCGTGACTTCTTCGATTACGAATCGGCGTCCATGCGCTACCAAGGTCGCCCGAGCGTGTGGGTGGAGCCTAAAGGGCACTGGGGGGCGGGGAAGGCGACTTTGATCGAAATTCCGACCCCGAATGAGACCAACGATAACATCGTGGCCTTTTGGCAGCCGGCTGTGATGCCGGTTTCAGGGCGCCCTTATCCGTTCGATTATCGCCTCCTGTGGAATGGGGGCGGGCCACAGGAGGCGGTTGCGCGCATTGTCCACACCTTTGCCAGTGCCCGGTGTCTTAGGTATCCGGTGCGTTTTGCCATCGATTTTCGGCAGAAGGGGCTCGGGGCCAAGGTGCGGCACGGGCGGATACGGGCGCGGGTTTGGGGCGGGACGGGAGCGAGGCTCTCGCGGATTCGCCTTCAAGACATCGGTGCGCGCACGGTCCAAATCACGTTTAGAGTGCACTCTCTCACTGGGCACGCGGTCCGGGTGCGGGCCGCGCTTTTCTTCCATAAGCGACCCATAAGCGAGATATGGGATTATGTCGTGGCTCATGAAGAGGCGCCGTTCCGGGTGTCTGGGCGGCGCCGAAGTCGATGATGGGGGACGCAAGATTTTGGGTGAGGCATCGTACAGACGACCATCTTTGGTGCGGGCTTCTTGTGCTCATGGCCGTGATGATCAGCGCCTCGGGGTGTTCGTGGGCATCGATGGTGACCCAGCGAGCGTCGGTCCGACGGCCTTCTAGCCCTCGGTTCGTCGTGGTTGATCGCGTCGTCGGGCCTTTGCCCATGGCGCTCTCCTGCGTACCAGGATCGCGACGGACAGCGACTGTGACGATGATGGTTCGAGGTCAGCCTCATAGCTGGCACTGTACGGCCTGGCGTGTGCAAGGTCCGGCTCTCGAGGGGTCTGCACAGTTCACTTGAAATCTATCCATAACTAACTTATACTGTTCATTATGGATAGGTATGTAGCGATAGGCGAAGCCGCTGTAGCGCTGGGCGTGTCGATTACGACGCTGCGG
>JAJYGP010000012.1 GCA_021785035.1 Pseudomonadota bacterium | reverse complement strand
GCGCGCGGGCAGTTTGTTGTTGAGGATACGCGCAAGGGCTTTGCCCATATCGGGCGGGTGGCAAGTGGCACGCTCAAGGTGGGCGATGAGGTAACGGCGGTCGTCAGTGCGACGCGCAGGTTGGCTACCGCCGCCCATCACTCTGCAACCCATCTGCTGCATGCTGCTTTGCGGCGGATCCTGGGGACCCACGTGGTGCAGCGTGGTTCGCTTGTCGGCCCTGAGCGCTTGCGTTTTGATTTCAGTCACCCAAGGCCCGTGGCGGCGCTCGAGATTGGGGCCATTGAGCAGTCGGTCAACGAGGCGATTCGGGCGAACACCGAGGTCACTATCCAACATATGGCCTTGGCCGAGGCGGTGGACAAAGGCGCTATGGCGCTCTTTGGAGAAAAGTATGGCGACGAGGTCCGGGTCATCGCCATGGGCGAGCACTCGACCGAATTGTGTGGCGGTACGCATGTGAATCGGACCGGCGACATCGGCCTTTTTAAAATCTTGGCCGAGACCGCGGTCGGTTCCGGTATTCGGCGCATCGAGGCCGTCACCGGCCAGGCGGCGCTCGACTACGTGCGTGCGCTTGAGGCGCGCTTAAGCGACGCCGCTCAGCTGGTTGGAAGTACGCGCGAAGAGGTCGTAGAGAAGATCGAGCGCCTAAAGACCCGCACCGAAGCCTTGGAGAGGGAGCTTCTGCAGTGGCGAGCCAAGGCCGGCCAGGCGGCGAGTCGCGATCTCGCCTCCCAGGCCGTGGAGCAGGGCGGCGCGAAGGTCTTGGTTAGCCGATTTGAGGGCGATGCCAAGGGTCTGCGTGAGGCGATCGATCGCTTAAAGGCCCAATTGCGCAGTGCCGTCATCGTGTTGGCGGCCGTGAATGACGGGCGGGTGAGTTTAATTGCCGGAGTGACCGCTGACCTCGTTAGCAAGGTGAATGCCGTGGAACTCGTGCGCGAGGCCGCGGCCGCGCTCGGCGGTAAGGGCGGCGGGAGACCCGATCTCGCCCAAGCGGGTGGGGCTGATAATGGCGGGCTCGACGAGGCGTTCGCCCGGGCCCAGGCCTTTTTGGCGGGGCGTTTGGGGTAAAATCCCCAGGTTTTTCGTTTACACATGAGGAATGTCGGGGTAATCTTCGCGTCTTTCTCATGCCAAGATGCCTCACTCTATGTCCTTGTGGGTTCAGAAGTACGGCGGTACCTCGGTAGGTACGGTCGAACGTATTCAAGCCGTGGCTCGCAGGGTCGCCGCCGATCGCGCGCGCGGGCACGATATGGTGGTTGTGGTGTCGGCCATGAGCGGCGAGACCAACCGCCTCTTAGGCTTAGCTCACGCCCTCCATCCGAATGCACCGGCGCGTGAGACCGACGTCCTGCTCGCGACCGGCGAGCAGGTAACAATTGCACTCCTCAGTATGGCGCTCGAGCAATTGGGCTGTCCGGCCAAGTCCTATACCGGCGCCCAAGTCCACATCCGGACCGACAATGTTCACGGCAAGGCCCGCATCGTCGCGATTGATGACACCCGCGTGCGCCAGGACTTGGCAAGCGGGCGTGTGGTTGTCATCGCCGGATTTCAAGGGATCGACGAAGAGGGCAATATTACGACCTTAGGTCGTGGCGGTTCTGATACCACGGCGGTTGCCATGGCGGCGGCCTTGAAGGCCGACGAATGCCAGATCTATACCGATGTGGACGGGGTCTATACCACCGACCCGCGTGTCTGTCCGCAGGCGCGCCGCTTGGCCCAGATTACAGTCGAGGAGATGTTGGAACTGGCAAGCCTCGGCGCCAAGGTCCTACAGATCCGTTCGGTCGAGTTTGCCGGGAAGTATCGCGTGCCGTTGCGGGTGTTGTCGTCTTTTGAAGACGGCCCGGGGACATTGATCACCTACGAGGAGTCGAAGATGGAGCAGGCCCTGATATCAGGTATCGCCTTTAGCCGCGATGAGGCCAAACTGACCATTAAGGGCATCCCGGATGAGCCCGGTATCGCATACCGCATCGTCGGAGACATCGCCCACGCCAATATCAATGTCGATATGATCATCCAAAATATCGGTGCTGATAAGACGACAGATTTTACCTTTACGGTGCCGCGTGCCGATTTTCGGCAGGCCCAGGCCATTCTCACAAAGACCGCGGGCGCTTTGCATGCGCGCGAGGTCCAAGGGGATGAGCGCATAGCCAAGATCTCGGTGGTCGGCGTGGGTATGCGTTCCCACGCGGGAATTGCGAGCACGATGTTTCGGGTGTTAGGAGAAGAAGGTATCAATATTCAGATGATATCGACTTCCGAGATCAAAATCTCGGTGGTTGTTGAGGAGAAGTACCTCGAGCTCGCCGTACGCGCCTTGCACAGTGCCTTTGGGCTCGACGCCGAAACGGGAATGCCAGCGCAATTGGCATAGATTCTGCATTAGCTAGAGAAGCTGCAAGACAATGAGTCGGCTTAAGTCGCCTCAAGGACGAGCAGTGGGGGAGGGCGATACTAGCCCTCGAAAGGCCGAAGTGGGGGGAAGGCTTGAACGATCAAGGAGAGTGGCGGCATGCTGATTTTAACGAGACGTATCGGTGAGACGCTCAATATCGGCGACGAGGTCCAGGTAACGGTGTTGGGCATCAAAGGTAACCAGGTTCGCATTGGCGTCAATGCACCGAAGGATGTCGCGGTTCATCGGGAAGAGATCTACGAACGTATCCAGAAAGAACGCGAAACTGGGGTGGTGGCGGACGTCTCCAAGGACTAACAGGCTTCCCCGAAGCGGCCGTACAGGGTATGCTGTCGCCCGCGGATTGGAGAGATGGCCGAGCTGGTCGAAGGCGCTCCCCTGCTAAGGGAGTATGGGGTCAAAAACTCCATCGAGGGTTCGAATCCCTCTCTCT
>JAJYGP010000040.1 GCA_021785035.1 Pseudomonadota bacterium | reverse complement strand
AACCACCCCAATGTAGACAGCAGCCGGAACTGCCTTTTCAGGCTAGAGGCTTGAAACATAAGGAAAAACTGCTTGGTGCTCGGTGGAACTTCAGCCTAGTTCGGGTTCGGTCTCCTCCATCGCTATCCATTCTATGTCAACGGATGTGTTATCGGAGAACAACTCCATGGCGCCCTCGTCGGGTAACGCCACGCCCTGCACTGTGGTCTCCCGAATATCCGCCCAATGTTGCGAGCGGCTAGGGGATGAAAGGATGGCGTTTGTCGCCCCCTCTATGCCCCCATGTTTTTTAATGAAGGCAAGGGTATTTTCCCGGAGGGCTCGAAGGTGAGCCGCTTTCTTCTGTCCAGTCTTAGACATCGAGCACCCCCTTGCCCTTGGAAGCAGTACGGGGGCGGCCGGGGTGAGGTTTGCCCTCCACCAACTGATCCATATAGAGGGCCAGTTCCAGAATGGGGATGAGGCGCCGGGTTCCAATCTTGACCGTTTTTATCGGGAAGGAGCCGTCGCTAATGTCGTTTCTTATGGCTCCAACCGCGCGCGATAAAGCGCGGGCCGCGTCGTCGACGGAAAGAAACACCTTTCCTGGGAAGGCGGCTTGGATGACTCTGAGGTATGACTGATGTTGGATACTCATACGGGGGATCGTGACAGGTTCAGGAAAGATGCAAACGGCGAATAGCCCCGTTTTAAGCGTCCGTTTGCCGAAAGATCGCGAGATCACGTCACAAAAGGCGATCATGCGGTGGATCGTCCCGATGAGCATGCTGGAATAAGCCATGTATTGACAATAGATATATGTCTGCCTAGACTCCCTCCTTGTGAAGGTTGAAACGACTCTATACGGCATCCGCTTCGAGTGGGATTCGGAGAAAGCCGCCACCAATCTGCGCAAGCACGGGGTGTCTTTCGAGATCGCGCGCGAGGCGTTCTTTGACCCGTTCGTGCGGGTGGTGGAGGCAAGCGGTGAAAATGAAGCGCGCGATGCGCTGATCGGAATGACGCGCGAGGAACGATTGCTATTCGTTGTGCACATTGAGCACACAGACGAGATCTTTCGCCTGATCTCGGCGAGACCCGCTACCGTGGCGGAACGGAGACTCTATGAAGACGGTTGATCTCAAAAAGCGGTTACGCAAGGATCGGACATTGGTCATGGTCTCGCTACGCGTACCCGAGGACGTGGTCGAGGACTTGAAGCGCATCGCACCGCTACTGGGCTTTGGCGGCTACCAGCCGCTCATGCGCCACTATATCGGTGAGGGACTACGCCACGACCTCGAGCGGCTCGACGAGACGCCCCTATCCGGGTTCGTCGATAGCCTCAAGCGCCGCGGCGTGGACGAGCGGGTGATCGCTGAGGCCGTGGCCGAGATGCGCGGTATCGGATGAAGCCGGCCTCGAAGAGAATCCGCGATGATAGTGGCGCCCTCAAAACTGCGACTTGCGTTTTGGGGGAATGGCGGACAGTAGGCTTGTATCACTCACACAACACCGTCTCTGACATCCGTATCGGTGCGCGCTTCGACGAAAAACGTCTAAGCCTTGTAAATCCGTAAGATAGAAGCGGTACGAAGATGGGTCGAGCAAATAACGCCACATGCATTCTCGGTTGGATGGAGAAGTTTTCGAGGTTCAAACCGTTTGAGTTGCCATTACTGCCGAGGTTGGAATCCGCTTCTGGCGCACAACTCCTTCGAAACGCCAATGGGCGGAAAGGGATCTCATGCTGCCAAATGTCTGCGGTGTTAGGCCGTAAACCAAGAAGGAGGTTTCGCTGTCCACATACGAAGATGCATCTATACCTACGTGGGCGACCGGCGGTTTTCCGGCAGCGATTTTGCCATGCTGACAAGATCCTTCGACACTGAGCAGTTGGTTGAATATGTTGTTTCGAACGTCTATTTTTCGGCCATTGCCGCCGGTGGCGTTAGTTCAGTTGAATGGCTGGTCTTGGGCAGGTTGCCGACATTGACGTGGTACGCTGCGTGAATGGCCGCTTTCGTCAGCGGCGAAGGACGGCATCCGACCCTCTCCAGCCGGTCGCGTGTCGGTTACACTCCGTCGACTTTGGGTCGGAAAGCGGTCGGTTAATGCCTGATCTCAGCAGACACAAAGCCGCGCAGTGGGTTTGTCGTCAGGCTAAACTGAAGTTCCCCCGAAAATTTCTCTCTTAAAACGATAAAACCTGAACAAAATGAAGCGGTAAGAGCGTATTTGGCCTCTTTTTATGTGTCATAATGTAGCCATGTAAATGGCAATTACGGTACTTGTATTATTGTTGTATGTGTGTATTATTAACCCATGCATATCGATATCGTGCCCAATCGTAAGGCCACCCCCACCATTTTGCTGCGGGAGTCCTATCGCGAAGGGAAGAAGGTTAAGAAGCGCACACTGGCCAATCTCTCGAGCCTGCCGATGGCGCAGATCGAAGCGATCCGGGCCGTGTTGCGTGGTGAAGAGCTGCGACCGGTCGCGCAAAGTTTTGAGATTACGGAGTCGCGGGCCCAGGGGCATGTGCAGGCGGTAGCCTTGATGATGCAGCGCTTAGGGTTGGCCTCGTTGATCGCGTCCCGGCCCGCACCCGAACGCGATCTGGTCGTGGCGATGGTGGCCGCGCGTATTCTGGCGCCGCACACGAAGCTCGCCACCATCCGTTGGTGGCATACCACGACACTCGCCGAAGACTTCGGAGTGACCCAAGCCTCCGAGAACGATTGCCATGCCGCCATGGACTGGTTGCTGAAACGCCAGGACCGCATTCAAAAGAAGTTGGCCGCTCGCCATCTCACCGAAGGCGGGCTGGTGTTGTATGACTTGTCATCGAGTTATTTCGAAGGTCACACTTGTCCGTTAGCCAAGCGCGGCTACAGCCGTGATGGCAAGCATGGCACCCTGCAGGTCGAGTATGGATTGATGACCGATGGCCGGGGCTGTCCGGTGGCGATCTCCGTGCATGAGGGCAACGTGGCCGATCCCACGACCTTGATGCCCGAGATCCAACGCTTAAAGACCGACTTCGGTATCGAGCAGTTCGTGATGGTCGGCGACCGCGGCATGATCTCGCAAAAAGCGATCGACGCCCTCCGCGCGCAAGAGGGGATTGATTGGATCACGGCGCTGAAGGGCGTCTCGATTCGGGCTTTGGTCGAAGACAAAACCCTGCAACCTGATCTCTTTGACGAGCGTAACCTGCTAGAGCTCACCCACCCCGATTATCCGGGTGAGCGCTTGGTCGCCTGTCGCAATCCCGAGTTGCAGAAACTACGCGGCCACAAGCGCGAAGACCTCCTGGTAGCCACCGAAGAGAGCCTCCGAAAGATTCAAGTCCGTGTTGAAGCCGGACGCCTGACAGGGCGAGATCACATCGGCCTGAAGGTGGGCCAGATCGTGAACCGCTACAAGATGGCCAAACACTTTACCTTGGACATTCAGGATACGATCTTCTCTTCTACGCGTAAGGGGGAGGCCATTGCCGCGGAAGTCGCCCTTGATGGCATATATATTATCCGCACCTCGGTCGGTGCCGAGCGTATGGATGCCGCCACCTGCGTGCGCCACTACAAATCCTTGGCCCAGGTCGAACGCGCCTTTCGCTCCCTGAAAACCATGGATCTCAAAATACGACCGATCCATCATCGCTTAGCTGACAGGGTCCGTGCCCACATCTTCCTCTGCATGTTGGCCTACTACGTCGAGTGGCATATGCGCGAAGCCTGGCGGGAGTTGATGTTTACAGACGAGGATCAGGAGGTCAAAGAGACCCGTGATCCCGTAGCCCCGGCCCAACGCTCAAGAGCGGCAAAGAGAAAGGCCTCACGGCATCAACAAGACGACGGCACTCCAGTACACAGCTTCCAGACCTTGCTCGCCGATCTCGCCACCGTGACACGCAATACTTGTCGTATGCCCCACACCGAGGGAGAGGCATCCACCTTCCCGGTTCTCACTCTTCCCAACGCCACCCAAAAACGAGCCTACGAACTGATCAAAACCACCCCAATGTAGACAGCAGCCGGAACTGCCTTTTCAGGCTAGAGGCTTGAAACATAAGGAAAAACTGCTTGGTGCTCGGTGGAACTTCAGCCTAGCCCAATATCGCTCGCATGATTGCGGGAGGGCACGGATATGTTCAAAAGCTTGTGTCCTCAGAAGGTTTAGTACGCCAGCGGCTTCGTCGTCCCACTGACCGGTAGGTACACTGTCGAATATCGCGAAAAGGAGGTTTTGGGTGCACCGAGCGTCGCTGGATTCGACGTGTCGCTAACGAATCTTACGAGGGGCGCTTCGCACACACGGGACAGAGTGGGTCCCGATGGCGGCGAATCTTGTGGGAGCTCATGTCCTGGGCATCAAAAAGTAGCAATTCGCGCGTAAGCGGCGCGCATATCCCCGCGATGACCTTGATCGCCTCGGTGGCCTGTAGGGTTCCGAGGACACCGGCCACCGGTGCCAATATGCCGCTCTCCGAACACGCCTCGTTCGTATCGTCGGTTTCAGGATAGAGGCAGCGGTAGCAACCGGCATCGGCCTGTGCCGGATCGACCACAAGGATCTGTCCGACCAAGCGGATGACGGCCGCCGACACGAGCGGCCGGCCATGCATGACGCACGCCTCGTTGACTGCAAAGCGGGTAGCGAAATTGTCGGAGGCATCACAGACGAGGTCCGCGCGCGCCACTTCCTCACGTAGACGCGCGCCTGCCAATCGCTCGCTGACCAGACGAATCGCGCCCGAACCGACGCCCCTTAGCATCTCTTCTGCGACGTGGGTCTTGAAAAGGCCCACACTGTCCTCTTTGTACAGGATCTGGCGGGGGAGATTCGATAAAGACACGACATCGTGATCGGCAAGACTGAGTTCCCCGATACCGCTTCGAGCAAGATATACAGCGACTACCGATCCCAGACCGCCTAGGCCGATGACTAGCACTCGGGCGGTAGTGAGCCGCTGGACGCCGACGATGCCCATCTCTGGGAGCAGGATGTGTCCGCTATGACGCAAAAGCGTGTTATCGTCCATACAGCGTTCCTTCGGTGATGCGTTCGTGGCCAGCGAAGTCGGTATGGGTGTGAATGGCCGTGAAACCCGCTTGGCGCAGGAGGGTCGCCGTAGCGGGTCCCTGACAGGAACCATGTTCAAGTAGGAGGCGCCCTCCCTCATTCAGGCGCGAGACCGATTGGACGATGACGGCGCGCAGTCCGTCTAATCCCTTCTCGCCGCCCACCAGAGCGAGGCTTGGTTCATAGCGCAAGCCATCGGCCGTAAGACAAGGGTCGGCACAGTGAATGTAGGGGGGGTTACTGACGATGATATCGAACCGCGCCCCCTCTACCGCGGTGAGCCAGTCGCTGGCGATAAAGCCCACATCAAGCCCGAGGACCCGCGCATTGGTCTGGGCTACGCGCAAGGCCTTATGGCTTTTGTCGAGGCCCACAACGAATGCGGCCGGCCGCTCTTTCTTGAGTGCGAGCGCGATAGCCCCAGACCCCGTGCCCACATCGGCATAGCGCAAGTCCTTGGCGGGGGAAGCCGCCAAGGCGTGTTCGACCAGAAGTTCGGTCTCGGGCCGAGGTACGAGGACATCCGGGGTCACGCGCAAGCGCAAAGACCAGAATTCGGCGGTACCGAGTAGGTAGGCCAGCGGCTCGCCTTGAAGCCGTCTTGTGATCAATTCGGTCCAGCGGGCCTCATCTTGGGGGTCAATCCGCTCCTTCGGGTCGGACGCAAGAAGTTGGGTCAGGGGGCGGCTGAGGACGTGGCAGCCCAAGGCCCAGACCTCTTGCGCCGGGTGGCCGCTATCCGGGAGCGCGGCGCACTTTCGCGTCGCGGTGGTGATGAAATCATGGATCGTGGTCATTCCAAAGCCAGTGCCGTCAGTTGCTCGGCCTGGTCTTCCGCAATGAGCGCATCTATGAGCTCGTCGAGGTCGCCTTCAAGTACGCGTTCCAGGCGGTACAAGGTCAGATTGATGCGATGGTCGGTAATGCGTCCCTGCGGAAAATTATAGGTGCGGATGCGCTCGGACCGGTCGCCGCTTCCGACCAGTTTGCGGCGGGTCGCCGCCTCTTGCTCCTGTTTTGCGCGCTGCTCTTGTTCGCGCAATCGCGAGGCCAAAATCGATAAAGCGCGGGCGCGGTTTTTGTGCTGCGAGCGCTCATCTTGGCATTCGACGACAAGGCCGGTCGGCAAGTGCGTGATGCGGATGGCGGAGTCGGTCTTGTTGACGTGCTGGCCACCGGCGCCCGAGGCCCGAAAGGTGTCGACCTTAAGCTCGGCGGGATTGATGGTGATCTCGCGCTCCTCTACTTCGGCCATAACGGCGACCGTGCAGGCGGAGGTGTGGATACGGCCTTGGGCCTCGGTGGCCGGCACCCGTTGTACGCGGTGCCCCCCGGACTCGAATTTCAGGCGCGAGTAGACCGAGGGCCCGGCTAGGCGCACGATGATCTCTTTATAGCCGCCATGTTCGCCGGCACTCGCATGAGCGATCTCGGTCTGCCATCCGCGGCGCGTCGCATAGCCCGTGTACATGCGGTACAGATCGCCGGCAAAAAGTGCCGCTTCGTCGCCGCCGGTGCCGGCTCGAATTTCAAGAAAGATATTGCGCTCGTCGTTCGGGTCGCGGGGAAGCATCAGGCGCTTCAGTTCGGCCTCGTGGGCCTCCTGCGCCCGGTTGAGTTCCGTTATCTCCTCGGTTGCCAGTAGTCGCACGGTCGGATCGGCGTCGTGCAGTAACGATTGAGCGGCTAGAATTTGCTCGCCGGTTTGTCGCCAAGTTTTGAAGCGGTCCACGACGGGTGTGAGTTCGGCATGTTCCCGCGACAGTTTCCGAAAGCGGTCTTGATCCTGTGTGACAAGCGGATCCGAAAGCTCGGCTGTGGTCTCTTCGAGCCGCGCCACGAGGCGCTCGAGCTTGTTGGCGATGGATGCGTGCATGTTAGGGGGCCTTGTCGTCGAGGCGAAAAAGGGCGCGGGCTGCGCCAATAAGATCGGTATTGCCTTCGGCGTCAGCCTCCCGCAAAACCGTGCTCGGCGGATGCATGAATTTGTTCGTAAGGCTATGGGCGAATCGCAACAGCACCTGGTCTGCCGGTTCCCCGCGCTCCAATGCCCGCTGCGCCCGTTCCAATTCCAAGTCACGCAAGCTCTCGGTGGCGCTTCGCAAAGCGCGTACCGTTGGGACCGAGTCGAGCGAGCGGACCCAGCGCATGAACTGGATGACCTCGCCTTCGATGATGGTCTCGGCTTGCCGCGCCGCGGCTTGCCGCGACTGAATGTTTTCTTCGATCACGTCCTTTAGGTCGTCGATGCTGTAGAGATAAACATCGCTCAGGTCTCCGACCTCCACCTCGATGTCGCGGGGAACCGCGAGGTCCACCAAGAACATTGGCTTGTGCTTGCGGGCCTTTAGAGCACTTTCGACCGCTCCTTTTCCGAGGATAGGAAGCAAACTGGCGGTGCAAGAGATGACGATGTCGGCGCTACTCAAGTGGTCGGGAAGCTCCAGGAGGGAGATCGCTTGCGCCCCGTAAATGTCGCCGAGGCTACTCGCCCTTTCGACCGTACGGTTCGCCACGATCATGCGGCCGATGCCCTGTTCCTTGAGGTGCCGAGCGGCCAACTCGATCATCTCGCCGGCGCCTATGAGTAATACGGTTTGGTTTGAGAGCTTGTCGAAGATCCGTCGTGCGAGGCTCACCGCGGCGAAGGCGACCGATACGGCGTTGGCTCCGATCGCGGTGTTCGTACGCACTTGTTTGGCGACCGAAAAGGTATGCTGGAAAAGGCGATTGAGTATCTTCCCCGTGGTACCGGCCCTATGAGCGGCGGCAAAAGCGCTCTTCATTTGGCCGAGGATCTGGGGTTCTCCGAGGACCAGCGAATCCAGGCCGGACGCGACTCGAAACGCGTGGGCCACCGCGAGCCGCCCGCTATGGACATAAAGATGCGGACGCACGGTCCGTAGGGGCAGTTTGTGGTAGTTGCAAAACCAGGCGACAAGCGGATCTGTGGCGTTATTTTCAAGGCCGCAGTACAGCTCGGTCCGATTGCAAGTAGATAGAATGGTTGCCTCATCCGCGCCTTGCGCGGTCATGGCTTCGAGGGCCTGAGGCAAGGTCTCGGGGTCAAACGTCGCCCGCTCCCGTAGCGACAAGGGCGCTGTTTTATGGTTGATTCCCAGGGTGACGAGATGCATGGTCTTTAGGTCGGAACCGGGCCCGCCAAAGCAGGGCCGCCGCAACGGCCTCGGTAGTCATGATTGCTCCCGACAGAGCGGTACGTATCGGATGCCCGCTCGGATCGGTGGCTCCGATGACGATAAGGCCTATGTCGGTCAGCACTAGTAGTACGAGGCTCAAGGATACCACAAACCGGGGGAGTGCGCGGCCGTGCCAGATCACGGCGCTGGCGGCGGCAATGCCAAGAAGCGCCCCCATGGCGATCTGATCGCGGGCCGTGAGTCCGTGGCCAGCCCATAAAAGACCGCCCAAGAGTGCCGTCGCCATGAGCGGCTGGAGAGGCGCTTTGGGAATGGGATGTTCAATGAGCTGCTGTTGATGGCTCTCGAGGCTCGCGGCCGTGAGCAATAAAAGCCCGGTCAGGAGCAGTTGGCTCACCCACGGCCCAAGGCCCAGGAAACCCATTAATCGCCCGTTGGCGCTCACCGCGGCCATGAGCAGGGTCACGGCCCCGGGGCGAGCTGCAAAAAACACCCGCCAGGGCAAGGCCCCCGGGAAGGCAAGCAATAAGGTCACCAAAAAACCCACGGCCGCTACACCTTGCAGCATGATCAAGAGATAGACCCGACGAGCAGATCCGCCGGCGGCCAGGGGGTTGTCCCCCAAAGGCGCGAGGGCCCCAGCGAATGGTAGGCTTGCGGCCAAAAGTGGCAAGGCCGGGAGTAGGCCGCCGGCACTAAGGCGCGGTATCGAGATCGAGGGATGGCCGACACAGACCGCTACAAGTATGAGGACGATGGCCACACCTAAAAGGAGCGATCCCAGGGCCCCATAGGCCGGGCGCGCGGCGAGCCGTTTCTGGCGCTTTTTTTGGATGAGGATCAGAAACAAGAGGGTATAAAAAAACAGCGGTCCTACCGGGGCGAGACGACGAAACGGTCCTAGGATAAGCTGGACTTGGCCCGTGAAGGCTAGGGGCCAGGACAGCCCAAGTGCCGCAAATAGCACTCCTATCGCGCTAATGAGCAGAAGTCCACCCACGAGTTCGGCGCGTTTTGTGGTGATAAGCGGCATCACTAAGTCGGCGCCGAAGTAAAGCACGAAAAAGGCGAGTAGGGCGTGTGCGCTTTGGGCGGCAAGCCCGGCCCACAAAAGCGCGAGCCAAGAGCTTATGACGATTCGTGCGACGCCATTGGCCGTTCCCCATCCCGGCGGGGTCGCGCCGCGCGTTTGATTGAGCGCCACCGCCGCCCCAATGGTGGTGCTGGCGAGGAGGATCCACAGGAATGCCGGCGCCCACCCGAAGCGCAGGCCAAAAGCCGCCCCGGCCACCAAAAAGGGCGTTCCTAGGACCCCAAAGTCCCGCAACGCCGCGCTGACCGGGGGCTCTGCCGCGCGCCTTCCGTCTGTATTATAATGCCTCGTATGGTCTCCCATCGTGGCGATAAGCTGACCGATAAAGCGGTAGGCGAAGGCCCAGATCAGCACCGCCAGAATGGGGAGTAGAATCACATTCATGACACGGCCTCCCTCGGCTCTTCCGAGAGCATAGACGTTCAGGGGTCTGGATGTCTCTCATATCCACGAAGGGGTACCCTGGAGTACGCATGATGCGACGTATGCTGCCGCTTGCCTGGGTCGGAATGGCAGGGCTCTTGGCCGGCTGCGCCACCATGACTTCGCCTTCCAAACCGGCGGCCTCCTCGGCGCGCGCCCAGGTATCGGTATCCGACCTAAAAGATAAGCTGTTCTACCATGTGCTGGTCGGCGACATCGCCGGTCAGCAGGGGCGGCTCGGTGAGGCGGCTCATGCCTTTGGACAGGCGGCCCAAGAGAGCGGCGACCGAGGTTTGACGCGAAGGTCCGCGCTGCTGTCGCTGTACGCACGCCGTTATGTCCAGGCGCACCAGTTGGCGCGCCTCTGGGTCCACGAGGCACCGGCATCGGCGGGTGCCTTGGAGGCGCTTGCCGATGCCAACTTGGGCTTGAGGCATGTGGCCCTCTCCGAACAACAGTTTGAACGCGCGCTCGCTCTTGTGACGGTACACGAGGGGCCGGGCGGCCGGGCCTTCGCCTTTGAACACATCGCGACTTTGTTGTTGCGTCATCGGCCGTCGCCGCAAGTGGTGGTGGTGATGCGGGCATTGAGCCAACATTACCCACGCGATGCCGTGGGGGACTACGCGCTTGCCGACCTCGCCCGTCAGTCTCATCACCCCCATCAAGCACTGCGCGCCATCAACCGGGCCTTGGTCTTGAAGCCTTACTGGGAAGATGCGGCCGTTCTTAAAGCGCGGATTTTGTGGGCTCAATCGCCGGCCGCCGCTCTCCATTTTTCACACCAGTTTTTGCAGGCCAATCCGGAGGCTACGCGGCTGCGCCTCGATTACGCGCGACGGCTGGTGTCCTTGCAGTACTGGCAAAAGGCCCTGGCCCAGTTTCAAGTGATCGCCGAGGCTGCTCCCAATGACCCCCAGGTCCTTTACGCGGCGGGTCTTTTGGCGCTACGCACTCATAAGCCTTTATTGGCCCGAAAGTATTTAAAGCGGAGCTTGGCGCTTGCGCCCGCCGACTCCCACGCGAAACTTTATTTAGGGGAGATTGCCGAGCGTGCGCGGCGCTTCGCCCGCGCACGCTATTACTACCGCGAGGTGGGTCCTCCGTACCGCTTTGACGCTGCCGTACGACTGGGTTTGATGTTCCTAAAGGAGGGGCGGCCGCTTCTCGCGTCGCAAAAGCTGGCCCGTGTGACGCCCCGCACCCGGACTGAAGAGGTGACGCTCGCCTTGGCGCGCAACCAAGTCTTGGTGACCTTACACCGATATAACGAAGGACTGAAGGTTGTAAGCCGGGCCATGGTCGGGACAGAGCATAGGAGCGGGCTTCTTTATGCACGCGCCTTGGATGAGGAGAAACTGGGCCAGCAGTCGGCGGCGGTGCGTGATCTTAAGGTACTGCTTGCTCGTCACCCTTACGACCCCGTAGCTCTCAACGCGCTGGGCTACACCTTGATTAACCACGGCCACCACCTGCGGCGCGGCCTCGTGCTCGTGCGCAAAGCGCTCGTTTTGGATCCCAAGAGTCCCTATATTCTCGATAGCGTGGGCTGGGCCTATTACCGCTTGGGGCAATTTCGTGCGGCCGTTTCTTATCTGCGCAAGGCCCTGGTCTTGTCGCACGATCCAACCATCGCGGCGCATTTGGGCGCTGCGCTTTGGGCGCAAGGGGAGCGGATCGAGGCGCTGCAGGTATGGCGCGCGGCGCTGGTGAAGAGCCCCGACAACCCCGCTTTGAAGGCGCAAATCGCGCGCCATCCCTGACCATGATGCGACCCGTTATCATTCTTTTGGTTTTGGCCCTGGTGAGCGGTTGTGCGAGCGAGGCGCCAAGGCCGCACCCGAGACATCCCGGGCGGATCTGGGCGCGCCATAGGCGCCGGATGCAGGCCATTACGCGGTTCACCCTGTCGGCCCAAGCGGGGATCCGCGCGAAGCGGCATGGGGGGAGCTTGATGTTGCGTTGGATCCTTCGGCCGCAGGCCTACCAAATGAGCGGCTACGGCCCCTTCGGGCGCCTCGTTTTTCGTTTGCGGGTCAATGGGCAAGGCGCTAGGCTCGTCAGCGAGCGCGGACGCTTTTTGGGGGCGAGTCCGAGCGCGCTCCTTACGCATCTGACCGGTTTGCGCTTGCCCGTCTCTGGGCTACGTTTTTGGATTCTCGGGGTCCCGACTCCGGGGGTCGTTACAAGGCAGCACATAAGTCCATGGGGACTTTTGACGACGCTTCAGCAAAACGGATGGTTTATCCGCTATCGGCGGTATGACCATACACCCTGGGGGCGCTTACCGAAGCTTCTGACCTTGACCCGCAAGGCCAGTACCGGCGTACCCACCCTTATCATCACTATTAGGGTTGATCGATGGCAGAGCGCCTGATGACCGATACGCCCGAGGTGTGGCCGGCCCCCGCGAAGGTCAACCTTTTTTTACATGTCGTGGGGCGTCGCGCGAACGGCTACCATGACCTTCAGACCGTTTTTCAATTCATTGACTGGCAAGATGACTTGCGATTCGAGGTCACGGAGGATGGGCACATCGGCCGCGCGGCGGAGGTTGCGGGCGTTGAACTGGACCAGGATTTGACAGTGCGTGCAGCGCGCCTCCTGCAAAACGCCGCGGGTACCGCCCAGGGGGCGCGTATCCACCTCACCAAGCGCTTGCCAATCGGTGGAGGGCTGGGAGGGGGGAGCTCCGATGCCGCTACGACCTTGCTGGCATTGAACGTCCTCTGGGGCCTCCATTGGCCTCTCGAGAGGTTGGCAGCCCTGGGCCTCACCCTGGGCGCCGATGTGCCGGTCTTTATCGCGGGGACCTCGGCGTGGGCCGAGGGCGTGGGCGAGGAATTGACGCCTTTAGAGCTTCCGGAGCCTTGGTACGTCGTCTTGGTGCCAGGGGCCAGCGTACTGACCCGTCTTGTTTTTACTGAGCTTGATTTGACACGCTTCCGGGCGCCCATCACAATACGCGACTTCCGTGCTGGGCAAGGGGATAATGACCTGGCGCCTGTCGTGCGTAGGCATTACGAAGAGGTTGACCGCGCCTGGCATTGGTTGGCCGAGTACGGGCGTGTACGTATGAGCGGGTCGGGGGCCTCTCTTTTTATCGAGGTACTGGATCGGGCTCAGGGAGAAAGGGTGGTCGCGGCTTGTCCGCCTTGTTGGCGCATCTGCCTTACGCGCGGCCGCAATGTCCATCCTGTGCACGCGCGTCTTGGTCAGGTCACGCATTGGGGTGTCGCCAAGCGGTAAGGCACCGGATTTTGATTCCGGCATTCCCAGGTTCGAATCCTGGCACCCCAGCCACTCTTACGCTGAAAGAGCGCTTTCCAGAATCTAGAGGGACTCGTGCCAGCAGATAACATGACGGTCTTTACCGGCAACGCGAACCGCGCGTTGGCTGAATCCGTAGTGCGGCATCTGGGGATCCCGATCGGGAAGGCGCATGTCGGGCGGTTTAGCGACGGTGAGATTCAGGTCGAAGTGATGGAGAACGTCCGCGGTAAGGACGTTTTCATTATGCAGTCTACCTGTGCGCCCAGTAACGACAATCTGATGGAGCTTTTAATCCTCACGGATGCCATCAAGAGGTCTTCGGCGCGACGAATTACGGCCGTGATTCCTTATTATGGCTATGCTCGACAGGATCGCCGCCCGCGCACGGCGCGGGTCGCGATCGCCGCCAAATTGGTGGCTGACATGGTAAGCGGCGCGGGCGCGGATCGGGTGTTGACCATGGATCTTCATGCCGATCAGATCCAGGGGTTTTTCAGTATCCCGACCGACAATATTTACGCGGGCCCGGTGTTGTTAGGCGATATATGGCGGCACCGTCACGACGATCTTTTGGTGGTGTCGCCGGACGTGGGGGGTGTGGTACGGGCTCGAGCGCTGGCGAAACACCTCGAGGCCGGTTTGGCCATTATCGACAAGCGTCGGCCCAGGCCCAATGAGGCTAAGGTGATGCACATCATAGGAGAGGTCGAGGGCCGATCCTGCATCTTGATGGATGATTTGGTGGATACGGCCAATACCCTCTGTGAAGCGGCTACGGCCCTCAAGGCGAATGGTGCCGTGCGAGTCGTCGCCTATTGCACGCATCCGGTGTTGTCGGGGCGCGCCGTAGAACGCATCGAAGCCTCGGTCTTGGACGAGCTCGTGGTGACAGACACTATTCCATTACGGGCGCAGGCTCAGGCCTGCGCCAAGATTCGGCAGTTGAGCGTCGCTGAACTGCTCGCGGAAACCATAAGACGCATTGCGGACGAAGACTCCGTGAGTTCGCTCTTTATGGACTAAACGGTCCGACCGCGGGACCCTAAGGATGCCCTGGTCGCGGGGTATCCCTCTTTGAAGGAGTAGGTAT
>JAJYGP010000032.1 GCA_021785035.1 Pseudomonadota bacterium | reverse complement strand
AGGGCCTGCTCAAGCCGGGTGGCCAAGGCCTCCAGAAACGCGTGAAGATCGGTTTCTGCGCGCCGGATCCAGGCGGCGTGGAGGTCGAAGCTGTTGATCTCGTCCATGGTGCACCTCAAAACGCCCACCGCCTAGTTGACACCACTTAGGGGGCGATTGCAATGTTTGCGGCGCGTCCGTCACCTCGGAGCAGGCCTGCGAGCGCTGTGAAACCCGGGTGTTTTCGCGGGCCGCCAACAGGTACACTCCTGGCATGGAATCCCCTTTGGTAAACGGGCTTAACGAGGCCCAGCTCGGGGCCGTAACCGCGTCTTTCGGCCCGGTGCGCGTCTTGGCCGGCGCCGGTAGCGGCAAAACGCGGGTGCTCACCCAACGCATCGCTTGGCTCGTCCAGCAAGGCGTGTCCCCGTTCGCCCTGATCGCGGTTACCTTTACCAACAAGGCGGCGATGGAAATGCGCCGGCGCATCGAACGCCTGTTGTCGCAATCGGTGTCGGGGCTCTGGATCGGGACCTTTCATGGGCTTTCGCACCGGTTTTTGCGGGCCCACTGGCGCGAGGCCGGTCTCCCCGAGGCCTTCCAAATCCTCGATAGCGATGACCAGCAGCGATTGATCAAGCGCCTATTGCGCGCCCAAGGCTTGGATGAGGCTCGCTTTCCCCCCCGCCAAGTGCAGTCCTTTATCAACGGCCACAAGGACGCCGGGCGACGGGCCCAGAAGATGAGCCCGGGCCCCGATCCGACGCAGCGTGCCCTGCTTCAGATCTATCAGGCCTACGAGCAGCTGTGCCGAGATCAGGGCCTAGTCGATTTTGCCGAGCTCCTGCTGCGCCCGCTCGAGCTCATGCGCACCCAGGTCTCCTTGCGTGAACACTATCAGAAGCGGTTTCAGCACACCCTGGTCGACGAGTTTCAGGACACCAATGCCGTTCAATACGAGTGGCTGAAGGCCTTCGGTTTCGGAGGCCACTTGTTTGTGGTCGGCGACGACGACCAGTCGATCTACGGCTGGCGCGGCGCCGAGATCGAGAACATCTTGCGCTTCGAGCGTGATTTCCCAGGCACACGCACGATCCGCCTAGAGCAGAACTACCGTTCGACCGGGCGCATTTTGGGGGCCGCGAACGCCATCATCGCCCACAATAGCCAACGGCTCGGCAAGACCTTGTGGACTGCGGGCCGGGAAGGGCGGCCGGTGGCCGTCTATGCCGCTTATAGCGGCATAGACGAGGCCCGGTTCGTGGTGGAGCGTATCCGCCGGCTTTTGTCGGAAGACCTGAATCCGCGCGATATCGCCATATTGTATCGCTCCAACGCCCAGTCGCGTCTTTTCGAAGAACTTCTGGTGCGAGCCGGCATTCCCTATCGGGTGTACGGCGGCCTCCGCTTTTTCGATCGTACCGAGATCAAAGACGCCCTCGCTTATTTGCGGCTTGTGATGAACCGCCACGACGACACCGCTTTTGAACGCATCGTCAACGTTCCGACCCGGGGCATAGGGGCGCGGACCGTGGAAAGTTTGAGGGCCAAGGCCAAGGCTGAGGGTACGTCTTTGTGGGCGGCGGCTTTGGCCTTGACGGAGGAGGGCGGTCTCGGCGGAAAGTCCGGTACCGCGATTCGGGCGTTTGTGGCCTTGATTGAGCGCCTCAGCGCGGATACCGGCGGTTCTGCGCTCGACATCGTAGTTGAGACCATCATTAAGGAAACAGGGCTGCTCGAGTATTACCGGGAAGAGGGCCGGGAGCGCGGCGAGGCGCGCGGCGAAAACTTAGACGAGTTGGTCTCAGCGGCACGCTTTTTTGTTGCCGAAGAGCACGAGGGCCAGGATATCGTTGAGTTCCTGGCGCACGCAGCCCTTGAGGCCGGCGAGGGGCAAGCCAGCGAGGGCCAAGACTCGGTTCAGCTCATGACCCTCCATGCGGCCAAGGGCCTGGAATTCCCGATCGTCTTTTTGACTGGCCTCGAAGAGGGTCTGTTTCCGCACGAGCGGTCCGTTCACGACGAAGCACGCCTCGAAGAGGAGCGGAGGCTTTGCTATGTCGGGATCACGCGTGCCATGCGCGAACTGACCTTGAGCTATGCCGAGACGCGACGCATTCATGGGCAGGACCTCTACTGCGCGCCCTCGCGATTTCTGACCGAAATCCCGGACGAGCTGTTAGAACACGTGCGGCCGCGCTCGCAGGTCGAGTCTGGGTCCGGGCCCGGTGTCTCAAGCCCAAATCGGGTCGGCCCCACGATTGGGGGGCGGGTCGCCCACGCTACCTTCGGGGAAGGCGTGATTATCGACTGCGAGGGGCGTGGGGAGCAGGCGCGGGTCCAGGTTCGGTTCGCCGGTTCGGGCGTGAAATGGCTGGTTTTGGCCTATGCCGGGCTCACTATTCTTTAAGGGGGATTGGAAAGCCGCGCTTTAGACGCCTATAGTTCGAGAGGAACCTAAATCCGGACTAAGCCGTGAATTTTTCGATGTTTACCAGTAAGCAGGGCGGGTTTCCGCCTGGACGCACCATGGGCTTGATCGCCGTTTTGGTGTTTTTTGTGGCTGTGAGCGTGACCCTCCTAAGCTTGGCCTGGCCGCACTTGTGGGGCTTATTCGTTGTCCTCCAGACGGCGGTGCTCGCGCCCCTGCTCTACGCGCTGGTTTGGCGACCATCCGTAAAGGCCGAACCCTTGTTAGGGAGCCCGCCGCCGCAGGGGACCGGACTTGTCGATGAGCTGACGCGCACCCTGAACCGGCGCGGCATTACCTCAAGTCTTATTGAGGCCATGGCCCAGTCGCAACGCTACAGCACGCCGGTATCGCTGGTCCGCATCAGTGTCGACGGGGTCGAGGAATTGACCGAGAGATGGGGAGCCGGGGCCGAGGGCGCAATTCTCGAATCAGTGGCTAGTACTTTGGGTGAAGTTTTGCGGCTTCCCGATCGTTTAGGGCGCTACCAGGACTGGGAGTTTCTCGTGGTTCTTCCCCAGACCCGCTCGCAGCAGGCTGCTATTGTTGCCGAGCGGCTGCGGGCCGCGGTCGTCGCGAACCCGATTTCGGTGAAGGGAGAGGGCGCCACGGTCACCGTGAGCGGTGGGGTGGCCGAATTCGGCCGGGGCCAGGACCTGGAGCGGTTTTTGGCTAATGCCTGCGAGGCCCTGCGCCAAGCGCAAAAAGAGGGTGGCAATCGGGTCTCATCCTTCAAGCCTTTGCGCGCCAAGGGCGCCACTTCTTCTTAGGGGGCCTCGCCCACTGCCCCTCCCAGGCGTAAGGTCCCGTAACTCACATAGACTGCGAGCGTAAACGGTACAAGCGTGACGGTCGCCACGACGATCCGGATCCAGGGTTCGCCGTAGAAGGCCAGGATCAGGGGGAAGGCCAAGATGAGGCCTAGGACGCCTATTGGGACCGGGTGGGCGCGCCAGAGGGCCACTGTTCGCTCCAAGGCGTCGACCGGTTTCAGAGCGTCTAAGACCACCCCTGCTAAGACATAAAGCACGGTCGTGACAAGGCCCACCTGCAAACTCCAGAAGGCCAGCAAAAGCACGGCCGTGAAGCCCGCGCCGACCGTGTCGCGATGGGCAAAAAGACCTGATAGAGTGAGGCCGTCGACGCCCAGCACCATGGCGACCACGCTTAAAAAGACCCAGGCCCCCAAGAGGATGGTCGCTACGCTCATGACGGGCAAGGCGAGGTTGCGGTCTCGCAGCGCCCCTGTAAAGACGTCTGCGGCTCGGACCAGCGGGCTTTTGATGGGGTGGGGGGTCGCGGCCTCTTTCAAAACACCTGCGATCACGGCTGGTGTGAGAAATACCAATAGCACCCCGCCTACGAACGGCAGGCCCAAGATCAGGGCGGCCAGGGTAAGATATAGAGCCGTAATTCCAGCCCACCAGACGATATGAGAAAAGGCGAGGGTATAGGCATTTTTCACCCAAGCCGTCACATTCACGATGTCCTTGTCCATAGGGTGTTCACCGCCTCATGGTCCCTGCGTGTCGGCTTGGGGCTGTGGCCACAAGCGGCGAAGACGCGCAGTTTCGCTTCGCCGCGCATCAAGGATGCGCCGAAAGACCAACGGGTCCTTAGTGTGCGTCAGTTCGCCCGGTCTTGGGAAGTGGAGGTCGCCTAAGCGCGACAACCAGAAGCGCAAGGCCGCGGCGCGCAGCATGGCCGGCCACGCCCCGCGCTCCATGTGAGTGAGCGGCCGATTTCTCTGGTAGGCCAAGACCAAGGCCTGTGCGCGCTCGAAATCCAGACGCCCGTCCTCGAAGCTACACCAATCGTTCACGGTAATGGCGAGATCGTAGAGCCAGGTGTCGGTACAGGCGTAATAAAAGTCGATAACCCCTGTCAGCCGTTCCCCGTCGAACAGCGCGTTGTCGCGAAAGAGGTCCGCGTGAATGATGCCCCGCGGTAGGTCGGCGAAGCGATAGAGGGCCTGGAAGCGGAGTTCCTCGCGCAACCGGGTCTCATCTTCGGCGGCGAGGTGGCCTGCAAGCCGACCCGCGGCCTGACGCCACCACTGAGGTCCTCGTGGGTTGGGCCGAGCAAGCCTGAACGCGCTACCGGCCTTATGAAGCGACCCCAGGGCCTGCCCTATGGCGGCACACTGCGCGAGACCCGGATCCATCACCGAGACCCCGTAGAGTCGGGTCACCAGGGCCGCAGGCTTCCCGTGTAGGGAGGCTACATACTCCCCGTCTGTGTTGCGCTGCGGGTGGGCGCATGGGACGGCGTGTTCGGCGAGAAAGGCTGTGAGATCCAAGAAGAAGGGCAGATCGCTCGAAGAGACGGTCTCAAAGATTGTGAGCACATACTCACCCATATCGGTCGAGACGAAGTAATTCGTGTTCTCGATGCCGCTTTCGATGCCTGTAAAAGACACCAGGGTGCCGGCCGCGTAGTGCGCGAGAAAGCGCGCAAGCTCGTTTTGTTCGATGCGTGTAAAGACTGACATACTGGATCGAGCGCCTCTATTAGAGGTTTAGCTGGATCTCCTTTTCCTCTTCGGACGGCTCGAACCCGCTCAATTCATAATACCGGAAGATGGCATCGACCACATCGTCGGGTCGATCCAGCATGACGAAAAGCTCCATATCGTGGGGGCCGATCACACCGTCTTTGATCATGGTGTCGCGAAACCAGTCCACAAGGCCCGACCAAAACGGAGTATGGACCAGGATGATGGGAATGCGTCGACTTTTGCCGGTCTGGACTAAGGTGAGGATCTCCATCAGCTCATCCAGGGTCCCAAAGCCCCCCGGCATCACCACATAGGCTGTGGCATACTTGACGAACATGACCTTGCGCGCAAAAAAATGTTGGAAGGTCAATCGGATGTCCTGAAAGGCATTGCCCGATTGTTCATGCGGCAGGCGTATGTTGAGGCCGACGCTCGGCGAGTGGCCAGCATACGCACCCTTATTGGCCGCCTCCATGATTCCAGGACCGCCGCCGCTCACAACGCTAAAGCCAGCGTCCGACAGCTTGCGGGCGATCTCTTCGGCGAGCACGAAGTAGGGGTGCCCAGGCGCGATGCGTGCTGAACCAAAGATGCTGACCGAAGGCCGGATCTGGGCTAATGCTTCGAAGCCTTCGACAAACTCCGCCATAATCTGGAAGATCTTCCAGGCTTCGCGCGACAGCGCGCCCTCGTGCAAAGGGTTGTCCGTGTGTGGGGCCGACGGTTTTCTTTTGATAACAGCTTTGTGAGGTTTTGTGGACGTCATAGCAGAGACAGAGAATCCTGGGCAATTGCTGTTGTTGGTGGATGCCTCATCCTATCTGTACCGGGCGTTTCACGCCATGCCCGATTTGCGCAACACCCGAGGCGAACCGACTGGCGCGGTGTACGGAGTGGTGAACATGCTGCGCAAGTTGCGCTCGGATTACAAGCCGGCGCGACTGGCCATGGTCTTCGACGCCCCCGGCGGCACGTTTCGCGATGACCTTTATGCCGATTATAAGGCCACGCGCAGTGGCATGCCCGATGATCTGGCCGTCCAAATCCCGCCCCTTAACGAGCTGATTCGTGCCCTGGGCGTTCCACTTCTCGCGATTCCGGGTGTCGAGGCCGACGATGTGATCGGGACCCTGGCCACGAGCGCCTGCGCGCGCGGCTTTCAGGTTGTGATCTCGACCGGCGACAAGGATATGGCGCAGCTCGTGGGACCGAATGTCACCCTGATCAACACTATGACCGACCAGGCTCTAGATAGCGCCGGCGTATGCGCCCGCTTCGGGGTCCCTCCGGAGCGGATCGTGGATTATCTCGCGATCGTCGGAGACAAGGTCGATAACGTGCCGGGGATCCCGGGCGCCGGGCCCAAGACCGCCGTTCGCTGGCTCACTACCTATGGCTCGCTCGAGGGGCTTTTGGCGCACGTAGCCGAGATCCCGGGGCGTCTCGGGGAGGCCCTGCGGGCCCACCAAGAACAACTGGCCTTGGCCCGGACGCTTGTGACCATCCGCTGCGATGTCCCTTTGCCCTTGGGCCTTGAGGACCTCGTGCCTGAGGCCCCCGATCAGGAGGCCTTGCGGCGCCTGTACGGTCAGCTCGAGTTCAAGGCCTGGCTTAGGGAACTAGGCCCTGGCCGTTCCGACCAAAAATCGCCCGCAGCTGTCTTCGTAACTGAACTGTCTGCGCTCAACGAGCTCGTGCCGCAATGGACAGAGGCCCCACTTCTGGCCTTCGATCTGTGGGCCGAGGACGGAAAGATCGCGGCGTGGGTGGTGGGCACGAGCGCGTCTTGTGCCTTCATTCCGGTCCAAGAGGGCTTGTTCGCATCGCTCAGACCCTCGGATGTGTGGGCGGTCCTAGGCCCCTTATGGGCCGATGCCCGAACGGCCGTCGTCCATGACGCTAAGCGCCTCCTGCGCCTTCTTGGGCCGGAGGTCGGCGCCGGGTTCGGGACCGCCGAGGACGTGATGCTCGCGTCCTACGTGCTCGACAGTGGCGCACCGGGCCACGATCTCGCCACCCTGGCGCTCAAATATCTGGGGCGCCCGGTGGCTACCGAAGCAACAGTTCGCGGCCACGGCCGCGAACTGCGCGCGCTTACGGAAATCCCCCGGCACGAAATTCTTGCGGCGGCAGCGGATACGGCGCAGGCGTTGTGCGAGCTGCACAAAGAGCTCATGACGCGTCTTGCGAAAGAGCCCAGGCTCGCTTGGGTCTATCGGGACATCGAGCGGCCCTTGGCCCCGGTGTTGGCGCGAATCGAGGCCAACGGCGTTCCGATCGATTGCCAGATGCTAAAGGCCCACGGCGTCGAGCTGGCCGAGACCCTGAAGACCTTAGAGGCCTCGGCCCATAAGCTCGCCGGAACCGCTTTCAATCTCAATTCTCCCACCCAGATCCAACACATTCTTTTTACCGATCTGAAGTTGCCCATCAAACGGCGAACACCCAAAGGCCAGCCCTCGACTGCCGAGGAGACTTTGGCCGAGCTGGCCCTCGATTACCCGCTCCCCCGGCTCATCTTGGATTATCGCGGAGTCGGGAAGCTCAAAAGCACTTATACTGACAAATTGCCGCTCATGTGTGACCCGCGCACGGGGCGCATCCATACCCACTACCACCAAGCGGTGGCCGCCACCGGCCGCCTCTCCTCGAGCGACCCCAATCTCCAAAACATTCCGGTGCGCACGCCAGAGGGGCGGCGCATTCGCCAGGCTTTTGTGGCCGGGCCGGGCAAGCGGATCCTGTCGGCCGACTATTCCCAGATCGAGCTGCGCCTCATGGCCCATCTGTCCGCAGATGAGGGTTTGGTGCGGGCCTTTCGCGAGGGTCGGGACGTCCACAGGGCCACGGCCGCGGAGGTCTTTGGGGTGGCTTTGGGCGATGTGACAGACGATCAGCGGCGAGCCGCCAAAGCCATCAACTTCGGTCTTATGTACGGTATGTCGGCCTTTGGTCTCGCGCGCCAGTTGCGCATCGACCAGGTCCACGCCCAGGGCTATTGCGACCTCTACTTCAAGCGCTATCCCGGCGTCCAGCGCTATATGGAGACCATGCGCGTCCAGGCCCGCGAGCAAGGTTACGTCGAGACCCTGTTTGGGCGCAGACTCTATATCCCCGATATCAAGGCGAGCCATACGGCGCGCCGCCAGTATGCGGAGCGGACCGCGATCAATGCGCCTTTGCAGGGGACGGCGGCCGACCTCATCAAAATGGCGATGTTGACTGTCGACGCCTTTATGGACGAGGCGGGCCTTAAGGCCCGCATGATCATGCAGGTCCACGACGAGCTTGTTTTCGAGGCCCCTGGGGACGAGTTGGCGGCCCTTCAGGAGGGGGTTGTCGCCCGAATGGAGTCGGTCGCCAGTCTTTCGGTACCGCTGATCGTCGATTGTGGGATAGGCGCGAATTGGGACGAGGCCCACTAGGAACTTCTGTGTGGGGCGAGGGTCTACAGGGGTAGGACGATTATGTCCTTTGCCCGCTTCTCCTCCCTGAGCGGGCAACCTGGATCGCTAGATCCGGGACCTTGTTGTACCCCGGGCCCCCTCTTTGTGCCCGGGGGTTTTTTGTCTGTTCTCCGCTCTGAGAACGGTGGTTGTGCGGGGCCTAAGAGGGTGCTCTGTCATCGAGTTTCAAGAATCCCAGAACCAGTGCCCGTGCCTCTTCCACCCCCTCTTGGCTATGGGCTGAAAATGGCAAGAAAAAGGCATTGGATGGCGCGCTTTTCGCCATCTCGCGCGTTTGTTTGGCGCGCTCGCTGCGGTTGACTTTGTCGGCCTTCGAAAGCAGGACCAGAATTGGAAGATCGGCGCGCTTTGCCAACAGCGCCCGATCCTCGGTCTTCAGGCCATGGCGGATGTCGGCGAGCAGCACCAAGGCCTGCAGGCTCCGCCGTTCGGACAGGTAGTCTGAGATCAGGGTCAAAAAACCCTGGCGTAAGGCCTGCGGCACCTTAGCGTAGCCATAGCCGGGGAGGTCGATAAGGTGATGGCTCGCGTCGAGCGCAAAGACATTCAGTTGTTGAGTGCGCCCCGGCGTCTTGCTCACGCGCGCCAGCCCCGATCGGCCGGTCAATATGTTGAGGGCGCTGGATTTCCCGGCATTGGAGCGGCCGGTGAAGGCCACTTCGTATCCGGTGTCAGGAGGCAAATCGCGCAGTCGCACGGCTCCGGCCACGAACGTCGCGTCATGTAGATTGGGCATGGAGATTTCCCATCTCGGCCAAAAGCCGAGCGCCTTGTGATCCTAAGACCTCGGCCCGCCAACCACGCACGAGGTTCCCCGGTGGCGCCCCTTGCACTATCTCTTTCAAGGTGCGGCGCGAACAGAGAACTCCGGCTTCTATGGCCAGGGCCTTTGCGCAGGCGTCGACGTGGACTGCGAGTGCCATATAGAGGCGCTCTTGCTCGGGATCGAGCCGCGGCAGGGCCCATGGCCGGCGCGGACTGTCTCCGGCACGTTCGATGGTCGCCATGGCCGCGCCCCCCCAACGTTCGAGACTCTGTGGGCTAAGGCCGCGGTGGGCGGCGAGCTCGGTTTGGTTCTTGGGCGGACGCGCTGCAAGTTCGGCCAGCACTGTATCCGGGAGGACCCAGTTGCGCGGAAGATTGGCCTCTTGGGCGGCGGCCTCGCGCCACACCAACAGCTCCTGAAAAATCGCCTGGCCGCCGGGCGAAAGACTGGCGCCTTGGCGGTAACGGTGCACGAGTTGATCGGGATGGAAACGATAGAGTCCTGGCTCGGTTAAGGCCTCGCAGTCTTCAGTAAGCCAGTCCATGCGCCCCAAGCGCACCAATTCTGACCCCAGTTTGTCGCGTAAGGCGTCCAGGTAGCGGACATCGTCTTGGGCGTAGGCAAGCTGGCGTTCGCTCAAGGGCCGCAGCGCCCAGTTCGTGCGCGTGGCATCCTTGTTGAGTTCCACCGCAAGCAATTGTGCCACCAGTTTTGCATATCCGACCTGGTCGTGATGGCCAATCAGGGCCGCCGCGATCTGGGTATCGAAGAGAGGAGACGGCAGGCCCCCGGTTTCTTGCAGCAAAAGCTCGAGGTCCTGACGGCCGGCGTGCACGATCTTCGGGCCTGGTCCCCGTAAGGCCTGAGCGAGGGGCCGTATATCGACTTTAAGGGGGTCTACCAACACCAAGGCATCGGGAAGCGCCAGCTGCACCAAGCAGAGCTCGGCATAGTAGGTGCGTTCGCGAACAAATTCGGTATCGAGGCCCACCCATGAGGCCTTGGTCAGGGCGTGGCATAAGGCCTCGAGGGCCTCTTGGTCGATCAGAAGTTCGGTCATGAACGGCGCAGTGTAGAGGGATGGGCGGTTTTGTTCCAGCCGCAAAGCGGTTTATTATGCCCTCATGCTTTTGAACCCGTTTTCGCCTCTTATCCTTGTGCGCCGTTAGATGGGCGCACTTCTCGGCCTTTTCCTGGATATTGGTTTTTTATCGGGGCGTCCGCAGGACTTGCCGGCCTCCCGCAGTCTACCGATAGTGACCGGGATCCTGGCGTTTTTGACGAACTATGCGGTGGATACCGGGTTCACCCAGAATGGTCAACGGCTCGATTTCGCGTTAGCGCAAACGTCTTTGCTCGGTCTTTGGATAGGGCTGGTCTTGTCGGCGCGGCGCTTGTGGGTTCGCTACGGACAGACTGTATCCGCCGTGTATGGAAGCAATGTGCTAATCAATCTCATTACCTGGCCACTGTCCTTTGGCCGGGGTTTTGGTGCCTTGGGGTCCGAGATCTTGGCGATTGCCCTAGCGGTGTGGTTTGTGGCCATCATCACCAAGATCCTCTGGCACGCCGTCGAGCTCCCGTTGGTCTTGAGCGCCCTGATGAGTCTCACGGGGGTCGTCGTGAGCGGCTGGGTATTGATCACTCTTTTTCCTTTACCACCGAGCTAATGCGCATCCATATCCTAGGAATTGGCGGGACCTTTATGGGCGGCTTGGCCTTGATAGCCAAGGCCGCCGGGTTTCATGTGACGGGCGCTGATCGCGGGCTCTATCCGCCCATGAGCGACCAGTTGCTGGCGAGTGGCATCGCAGTGACCGAGGGTTACGCGGGCCTCCCCAATCCGGCCCCCGACATAGTGGTCATCGGCAACGCCCTCTCGCGAGGCAATCCGGCTGTGGAGCAGGTTCTCGATCAAGGGATTCCCTACACATCCGGTCCGCAATGGCTGGCCGAACAGGTCTTAAAGGACAAATTCGTCGTGGCGGTGGCCGGGACCCACGGGAAGACAACGGTCACGAGTCTAGTCGCCTGGATCCTTGAGGAGGCGGGCCTCAAGCCCGGATTCTTGATCGGCGGCGTTCCAACCAATTTCGGGGTCTCGGCCCGGGTGACCGAGTCGCGGTTCTTCGTTGTCGAGGCCGACGAGTACGACACCGCCTTTTTTGATAAGCGGGCCAAATTCGTCCACTATCGGCCACGGGTCGCAATCCTTAATAATCTTGAATTCGATCACGCCGATATCTACCCGGATCTTGCGGCAATCTCCCGGCAATTCCAGCATCTTTTGCGCACGGTGCCAAGTCAAGGGCGGGTCATAGCCAATGGTGCCGATCCGGCCGTGGCCGAGGTTCTGGCGAGCGGGGTCTGGACTCCGGTCGAGTATTTCTCGCGGGCCGACGGGTGGCAGGCCAAACCCCTGGCGGCTGATGGCAGCGCTTTTCGGGTGTCGTTTGCGGGCCGGGATTACGGCGAGCTGCGTTGGGGTCTCTTGGGGCAGCACAATATCGCGAATGCCCTGGCGGCCTTGGGCGCGGCGCGGTTCGCAGGTGTGGCGCCGGAGGTGGCCATTGAGGCGCTGCGCCGTTTTAGCGGCATCAAGCGGCGGCTCGAGGTTCGGGGTCAGGTGCGGGGCGTCACGGTGTACGATGATTTTGCCCACCACCCCACCGCCATCAAGACCACCCTCGAGGCGCTCAAGGCGCGGGTCGGATCGGCGCGGGTGCTGGCGGTTCTTGAGCCGCGCTCCAACACCATGCGCCAAGGCGTCCACCGCGACACGCTTGCGCCCTCGCTGGATGGGGCGGACAGGGTCTATGTCTATGCGCCGCCCGATATCGGCTGGGATGTCGAGGCCGCGTTTTGTTCACGGCGTTCCAAATCCCATGTCTACCAAAGCCACGAGGCGCTCCTTTCCGATCTCGTGAGCGAGGCGCGCTCGGGCGATCACATCTTGATCATGAGTAACGGCGGCTTTGCCGGCCTCCACGGACGTCTACTGGAGGCCTTGGCGTCTACATCTTGATTCCGCCGTGGATGTACTGCGAGAAGCGCGCGACGTCATTGCTCACGCGCCGAAAAAGGTGATCGAGACTAATCACCGCGTGCTCTAACAGGTTCACGGCGATATACGGGTGCTCCACCCGCATGCGTTTGTATTTGGCGCGCGACAAGAGCAGAACCCGGGTGTCGTCGGTTTTGGCGCGCATGCGTGCCGATCGGGGTTTACGATCGAAGAACGACATCTCGCCCATCAGTTCGCCGTCGGTCATGCGCCCGACCTCGTGCTCCTCCCCCCCGTCGTCGTAGTAGAGAGCGACCTCGCCTTTCACCACAAAATAAAGCGCTTCGCCCACTTCCCCTATATCCGCTATGATGGCGTTCTTACGGAACTGGACGAGCTCCGTGTACTCAAGGAGCGTCTCCACCTCCTTGATCGTCAGCGATTCACAAAGATATTGGTGAGTAAGAAACTCCGCTAGCTCAACCTTGGATTTTACGGTCATACCTGGTCCCCGCGACGACGCGCATTTAGGCCGTAGAATAGCCCCTGTCCGCAGGGAACACAAAAGCGGCTACAATAGATGCAGCCCTATGGCGGACACTTAAGGAGATGGTGTGATGAGGAGATACATGGCCCCGGTCCTAGGGGTGTTTTTGGCCCTCACGACGGCGGCAGTCCAGGCGAATGTGGTCGAAAGCATGGAGTATGTGCGGGTAAGCCCCGTGCAGCCGGTACCCCCCGGCCCGAAGATCGAGGTCCAGGAGGTTTTTTGGTACGGCTGCCCCCACTGCTTTCATCTCCAGCCGGTCCTAAATCGCTGGCTTGCGCACAAGCCCAAGGATGTGGTCTTCTCGCGCCAAGCGGCCGCCATCAGCCCCTACTGGTTGCCGCAAGCGCGCGCCTTTTTTGCGTTCAAAGACCTAGGCCTCGTGCCGGCGCTTCACGATAAATTTTTTAACGCGATCCACATCCATCATGAGGTCTTGGATAACGCCGCCACGATCTCGCGGTGGGTGGCAAGCCACAGCCGGGTGCCGGCGGCCCGCTTCATGCAAGTCTACCGCTCCTTTGCCGTGGGTCTTGCCGTTCGTAAGGCGCGCCAACAGCAGGACGCGGAGGGAATCCATTCGGTCCCAACGTTTATCGTCGACGGGCGCTACCGCACCAACCCAAGCTTAGCTGGGAGTCGGCGACAGATGATGCGCGTGGTCGATTACTTGATCCGCAAGGCACAGCACTTAAAAGGTCGTTGACTGTGAACGCCGCCCAGCTCTTTGTTCGGTGCTTGGAGAACGAGGGGGTTCAGTACATCTTTGGGATCCCGGGGGAGGAGAACCTCGGGCTCATGGATGCTTTGCTCGATTCTTCCATCCAATTCGTGACGACTAGGCATGAGCAGGGCGCGGCCTTCATGGCCGACGTTTACGGGCGGCTGACCCATAAGGCCGGTGTCTGTTTGGCGACGCTCGGGCCGGGCGCCACCAATCTTGTTACCGGCGTTGCCGATGCCAATATGGACCGCGCCCCGCTGGTCGCCATTGCCGGCCAGGCCTCGACCTTGCGACTTCATAAAGAGTCGCACCAGGTTTTAAATCTCGTCAATCTTTTCGCGCCGATTACCAAATACGCCGTTCAGGTTCTCGAGCCGGAAACGGTAACGGAAATCGTCCGCAAGGCATTCAAGCTCTCGCAAATCGAAAAGCCGGGGGCGTGTTTTATCGATTTCCCGGAGAACGTGGCCGCAAAGCCGGTCTCGGGCCTGCCGCTCAAGGTCCAGGTCGCGGCCGCCCCCTACCCGGCGGCATCGCAAGTGGCGGAGGCCGCCACGGTGATCGCGGCCGCAAAGTTTCCCATCATTATGGCCGGCAACGGGGTGGTTCGTGGTCGAGGCTGCGAGGCCCTGCTGCAGTTTGCCGAAAAGCTCCAGATACCGGTCGCCACAACGTTCATGGCCAAGGGTGCGATTCCGGCCTCGCATTCCTTGAGTCTCGGCACCGTGGGTTTGCAGGCCCACGACTATGTCTCCTGCGGGTTCGATCGCGCCGACGTTATCATCTGTATAGGCTATGACATCGTCGAGTATCCGCCAATTCTTTGGCACCGCACTGCGGATCGACAGATCGTGCATATCGATCTGCGCGCCGCCGAGATCGATGCCCATTACATCGTGACCTCGGGCGTGATCGGGGACTATTCTGTGACCTTGCCGGCCATCGCCGAGCGCATTTCTGCGCGGACTTCGAGCGTTTCACGCAATCTGCGCGAACTCATTCGTCGTGAGCTTACCGCCTTTTGCGACAATCAGGCGTTTCCCGTAAAGCCTCAACGGATCGTGGCTGACCTGCGCGCGGCGCTTGATGTGGAGGACATCGTGTTATGCGATGTTGGTGCCCATAAGCTTTGGATGGCGCGGCTCTACGATGCCGAGCGCCCCAATACCTGCATCATCTCGAACGGTTTTGCGAGCATGGGCATTGCGGTGCCGGGTGCCGTGGCGGCGGCTTTGGCCTGTCCCGGGAAGCGAGTCGTCGCCGTCACCGGGGACGCGGGCTTTCTCATGAACTCTCAGGAAATTGAAACGGCGATGCGCCTAGGCGTCGCTTTCGTGGTCCTCATCTGGAACGACCGCTGCTACGGTCTTATTGAATGGAAGCAGCAGCTCCACTATAAGCGAACCGGGAATGTCCAGTTCACCAACCCGGATTTTGTACAGTACGCCAAGGCCTTTGGTGCTGAGGGTTACCGCATAGAGCGCGCTGAGGATCTGTTGCCGACCCTGAGAAAGGCCCTTCAAACCCCCACTGTCACCCTGATCGATTGTCCGGTCGACTACACCGAGAACATTCGTCTGACCGAGGAGCTGGGCCAGATGATCTGCCCCACATAGCCTTCGCGACCCCAACGCGTCCGGTCCCGGTGTGCGTTTCTCACGGTCTCCCGGTCTTTTTATGGGACCGCATTCCTCCGGACCTATTTCGTTGGCTCTGATTCCCGCAGCAAGGACGTTTCCCTTGCGCAATGGCTGATCCCGTGACAAATCAGGAGGACCGGTCGTGGCCGGCAGGGTCCCTGTCCTAGCCGAGCCTGTTTCCGGTCGTGTGATCATTCCTGGCGATCAGCAACAGGACCCCACCTATCACCACGGCACCGACACCCACCCACAAAGGAATATTGACATGATGTTTCTTTTTGACGGATAAAGAAAGCGGACCGAGCTGCGCTTCCTTGGATTTATGGGTGTAACTGAATCCTCCATAGACTGTGCCCAAAATTCCCAGGATGACCGAGATAATTGCGAACACCCTTATTCCTCTCATTGCATCACCCCGCTGGCTTTAATGGAGCGAAGCTACCACAACTGCAAGCGTTTCTGACCCACCTAAGGTCGTATGCTCTAGCGTGCTCCCGCGGCTACCTGTTGGAGACAGTGGCCTCATCGCTAGGAGAGCAAGCGAGAAGCCTCAGCAGGCGTTACAATAGGCGCGATTCGCCCGGCCACGGTTGGCGATACGGAGCGAGGTCGAAGCACAATACGGGGAGCGCTTATGCACGGCACAAGATCTGAACATTTTTTGTGGGCCACCATGCCGTGCTTTCTTTTCATGCCCACAGCAAGGGCGGTGACTGTCCAGACGCCTAGCCATGTTGAACGCTCAGCGGTGCATGGTGCCCGAAAGGCTTTGCGCCAACTCACCGTTCTGGCTCGGGGTGGAAACCGCATCGCCCAGTTTAATCTTGCGAATGACTGGAACACCGGTCACGGTGTCCCAAAAAACTTCACCAAAGCCGTGTTCTGGATGCGCAAGGCGGCGCTCCAGGGATTTGCCCCCGGAGAATACATGCTCGGTTATTATTACGCTCGCGGTCAGGGTGTCCCCCCGAATGCGGCGCAAGTGGTGTATTGGTGGCGCAAGGCGGCCCGGCAGGGGTATAGCTTGGCTGAAGTCAACTTGGGGTTTCTCTATGAGTACGGGGAAGCTGTTCCACAAAATTATGCGAAGGGCACCTACTGGTGGACGAAGGCGGCCCGGCAGGGGAATAGTTTGGCGCAGACCAACCTCGCCTACCTCTACCAGCATGGTCAAGGGGTCGTGCAAAGCTATGCTAAGGCCCTGTACTGGTATAAGAGGGCGGCCGCGCAAGGGGATGCCGCAGCAGCACATGATTTAGTGCTGCTCTCTCACCAAAAACCGTAGAAGGTTCCGACTTTGTAGGCTGTACAAGAAGCCGCATTAGGGAAAACCATCCTGCTTCATTTGTGCGAGCTGGGCCCGCGTGCTGGCAGCGCCAGCCTTAAGCGCCGCTGTTTCGGTGGCTAAAGCGGCAAGGGTTGGGGACGACCGGGTGGAAGACGGTAAGGTGCCAGGGCAGGTATGGGCGACCCAGTGGCCTTGCAAGGCCTCATGCATGATTGTCGTGCGACCCGGGAAGGTCTGTGTTCGGGTCCAAGAGCCGTGTAAAAAATCACCCCGCGCGCGATCTGTAAACGTATATCGCCCATAGTCGATGGTGGTCGTTGGCCCAAGACGGAGATTATCGCGCCATACCACTTTGGTTTCATGGACCCCGCGCTTTATGTGTATCGCCACGGGACCACTAAGTCCACCGGCGGGGCCCAACACCGCTACGCCATTTTGGCCTTGGCCCAGATTCTGCAAGCAACGTAGTCCACGGCTTGTGAGCCGCAAGGAGCCCGTAAATACCTCTCGGACCGCCCATAAGCCGGGGCGAAAGCCGTGGGCGGCCCACGCTCCTTGGGATGCCAATATCCCCCAGAAAACGAAGGTTTTGGCAAGCGCGCGTTTAGCCATACATATCCTTGTGGCGAAGGCTGAGTGATGGGCGCTGGGAACGATGGATCCGCCGGATCGCGGTCTGTTGATGGAGAGGCGACCTTGGTCGTAATCTTCCCGGTGCCGCCCTAAACCGTTGTCGGTGCAGATATGTGCCGCCCCCTGATTCCTCAACCCCGCCACCGCGCGCGACATCACCGCCTCCAAGCAGCCCGCCCAGCACATTCTCGCGTTTCGGGCTTTTGTGGTCAATGTGAAATCTACGGCCTTTAGCTTGACGAAACACCCATCTTCCCGGCACGCTCTAGCGACGACAATTCCGTTCATCAAAAAGACTCGAGGGAGATAGCCATGCGTGTCTGGGGACTTATGCTGATAACCGTTGGGTTGCAGGTTCACGCGGCGACCCTCGCCCTAGGGCAATGGCGCGTGACGGTCCATAGTCCTTACCTCAACACGACGTACACAACCTGTGATCGCGGCGCCGCCGCTTCAGGCTGGATGGTGCGTCAGGCCGGCCAAAAATGTCATGTGGTCTCTTGGCGGCAAACAGGACGCGCTGTTCAGGGGCGCGAGGTCTGCTACCAGACTATGCCGAATGGCGGTGTTGCAGCGACGCGTACCGATATTCATCTGACTCTCGGACCAAACCATAAAAGTTATTCTGGCCACATTGCCGCCCGTGTCCAAACGCCGGTGGGGGTCTTTAGGAGCCAAGAGTCTGTCGTGGCTCGTTGGTTGTCGCCGATCTGCACCTCCGGTTAAACAGGGGCTGGCGCATTTTTTCTTCTAGGCCGTAGGCCAAGGGGTAAGCGGGGCTCTTTGGCCTTGCGCGGTTTCCGCCTTGTCCGCACAAGAGACACGCCGCTGTCGTGAGCAGAAAATTTATGGACACCATGGCGTAAGAAGGTGACGCTATTACGCCGGCAACCGACGGGGAAAGGCACAGGCATGATCCGTATGCACACGTCACTCTAAGGGGCCCGCAAGGGAGTATTGCTTTGGCCTATCGATCGCGCCACTATGATCTTGCTACCCGTCTTGCTAGGGGAGCTGTTGCTCCCACTCATACTATAGGGAGCTATTATGAAAGACTTGCCCCCAGTGCCAGAAGACCGTGAAACTCTTGGTGACGCGTACCGAGAGTTGCTCGGAAAGGCCCTACAAAAAGCCCGACACACAGGCGCTCTCCTCCATCACGTGATCAGCGAGACGCGGGGCGAGCTTATTGCTATGGGCCGGGTGGGCGAGCGTGAGATAGCCCAGCTAGAACACTATCTTAAGCGCGATCTAACGGATGCCGCCTACTATCTAGGTAGAACTGGTCACGAACTGGCGGATTGGTTAGGCTTTGACGCGGCCTTAACGGAGCGGGCGTTCTTGACTATGTTTTCCGAAGCCGCCAACAAAACTACGGCAGAGTTGCTCCAGCTCAGAATCCAAGCATACGCCGCTGGCTACCACACGGGGGAAATGACGGGCCTAGGAACGCTGGTTTGCGATCAATGCCATGGCAGTCTCTGCTTTTATAAACCAGGCCACATCCCGCCCTGCCCGAGTTGCCACAACACACGGTTTCATCGCCAGAGCATGGTATGACACATGTCGATCGCTCTCTTGTGTTCGCCGATATTTCTCCGACTACTTCCTACCAAGCACATCCATGCGCCACGGTAATGGGGATCTTATGCCGCGACCTTTTCCGGCAGAGACCGTAACAGACGGCAGAATGACAAGGAAATGACGCGCCTTTCGAGACGCCGCAACCGCCGATCTCTTGGTCACGAAAACTCAACTCAAAGCTTGGCTCGCGACAGCGCTTGGTTTCGGCGGCGCCTGGGGGCGCAGAGCTCCTTTCTTTGCGCAAGTCGTTGAGCGGCGGATGCGTTCGTGAGCCGGACCCTCTGGCGCCAGATGCCATGAACGCCCCTGATATCTGACGAAAGAGGTTCACGGCGGCCGAAATCATGCCGCTTCGTTTCGGGTCCACCGAGAGCAGCGCAAGGGAAGTAATCATCGACGTCATGAAGTCCATGCCAAGCGATACCACTCTAAACGCGGGCAGCATCTCGCTGTATTGACTGTCTACCACGGGAAGCGCAAACCAAACCATTATGACCGCAAGTGGGTTCGGGACGATAAAGGCGGTGCCAGAGCCTTGGAAAAAGCGCGCGGCGAGTCTAGCGGAGGATCGTAGGCGCAAAAGCGCAGGCCAGCGAACTCGTGAGGAACAAGCCGTGGCCTATGATAAAAAACACCTATCGCCATAGCGATCGCCCAGTATTCCGGCCGATAGCAGAAGCATCGAAAAAAATTGGGTGTAGGCTATGGTGATCCACTGCAGTGCCGCTACGTCGGCGTGATAAGAGGCTTGAGTCGCGGGCAGGCCTAGGTTGACCCTCGATACGTCAAGCCAAACCACAAAGTAGCCAAGAGATACCGCGACCATAAGGGCACGGGCTAGAATAAAGGCATCTGACTCGTGGGTGCGGTCGCTTGGCCCGTTGCGGCTATTCGGGCGCAGGTTTCGTTCGAAAAAACTTCGGCAAGCGGTGTGCGCACGATCTCGGTCTCGTCCTCCACGGTTATGCGCCAGACCAACGTACCCAAATTTCGCTCATCGCAGGCGCCGATCGGATGTTAACCCGATAAAGCATCATGGCAGAAATCGCCCGTAGGGCTTGTGCGGCCAACCCGTATCGGTGGATGTCGGGGTGACATGGCTTGTCAGGGATCCGCGCCTAAGGCCCCTCTGGCGAGCGCGTTAGCGGTCGCGGAACACTCTTTCCCGAACCCGCTGCCGTTTACGTCCGACATTGTCCCGGCGGCGCAGGCGAACCCGCAGCCATGCGGGCCATTTGTGTGGGCGCCGTACGGTGGACAAGGCCCGTAAGGCGGCGAGTCTTTGTCCTTGGCGCGTGATGACGCCACGCTTGGAGAGGGCGTGTGCCCCGCCCAAATGGAGCGACCCTCCTCCGCGACCCGGATCAGATGACGCCGTTAGTCCCTGGCGGTCGCAGTGCCTGCGCCACACAGCGTGGAGGCTGACAAGCCAGGCGCGCCGGTCCCAATTTTTGTCTGCAGGAGCAAAGCCTTTGGTGTCCCAAGTCGGAAAGCTGACCAAGGCATGAACATGGGGGTTGCGTGGCTGGTCGAGATGGACGTGCCAATCGACCGCGTGTCCGCGGGCCACGAACTCGTCTTCCAAAAATCCGCGCACAAGCAGGATCTGGGATTCAAGCGACCAGCCGCGCGGCAATGGCACGATCAGTTCGCGGGCGAGCCGCGCGTTGGCGCGGGTAAGATGGGCCTCGACAGCATTCCAAAGCCGGCCCGAATCGTGTAAGACCGGATTATTTACGTAGGCGGGAAGCCGCAGTTCGGAATAGCCAAGCCCCGGCCGTTTTGTAAAATTAAAGGTCTTTCCTAGCCTTTCATCATAAAGGCGTCTGCGTCCGCAGTAGGCGGCCGCGCGCACCACGCTTTGCCCCTGGCCACGGGAGATGTTGCGCACAAAAAGGACGGTATTCACGCGGGATCCTCGGCGATTGGAGAGTAGGCGTCGACCATAACGTTTGCTAGCTTGGCTTTTTATCGGGAGAAACCCGGTGCCGTCGGTAAAACCGCAAGCGTCTTTTAAGACCCGTAATCGTGCCGATCGCCGACGCCTACGAGCGCTTATGGATGCCGGTGAGCGAGTCGAGGCGCACGGCCTCTTGTACCAAACAGACCGGCTTGCCGAGCACTTGTCTCGAGGGGTCCGTGCCCATCCTGCTCCTCCAGGCTCGAAGCTCCCGAACGCCGACGGCTGGGATGCCGTCCCCCGAGGCCGGCCGCTCGCTCGCCCCAAGCCGCGCTCGCACCGTCTCTACCGTCTGCTCATAGCTCTGGCATGGCTGGGTCTCCCCGGCGCGGCCCTGAGCCGATTCTTACGCTGCCTCAAATCGCGCCCCCAGCCTGAACCGGTACTGACGGTGTGGCTTGGCGTCAGCACAGGCCTTCTCCACAACCGTGCCCATTATCGCGACCCGGGACGCCGTCCGGTTGTTCTTGACTCATCAGACCTGGGACAAAATCTTCTTGTTTTGGGTGGGATTGGCTCAGGCAAGACAACCTCTGTCATTCAGCCGGTCTTATGGCAGTGTTTGCGTCACGGGGTGGGTGGCTTGATCTTCGACATTAAGGGCGATTTCGGGGTGGCGGCCATGGGCCTTGGGCGCGCGGCCCATCGCACGCTCACCATAATCGGTCCTAAGCGCCGGGCCTTTAATCTTTTGCGTGGTCTGACCCCCGAGGCCGCCGCGGGTTTTTTAAAGTCGGCACTCTTGCTTACCGGTTCGCCGAGCGACCCATTTTGGATCGACACCGCCATCGAACTCTGTCGCAATGCCTTGGGGGTCCTGTCTTTTCTCCCCGAGCACTATAGCTTGGCGGGCCTTTACGAGTACCTCTTCCATGATGAGGCGCGTGAACGCTGGGATCGGGAACTCGCCCATGAGGCCGTAGGCTTAAGTCCCCAGGCGCTGCGCCTCTTACGCAGCTACCAGTCCTATCATGAGGGCGTTTTTGCGCGCTTTGATGCCAAGGTCGTCGCCGGCGTATTGGCGAGCGCCGCCCAGGTGCTGACCCCCTTTACCCATCCGGATCTGGTCGACGCCTTTTGTCCTCCGGTCGATGCCCTGACCATAGACAGCCTCGGTGCGGGCGACGTCTTTCTCGTCGACCTCCCGCTAGCCGTGTGGGGCGTGGGGGCGAAAGTCATCTACACGTTTATCAAGCTTCGGTTCTTTCAATACATGCAGCGGCGCTCGACTCAGGAACGGACGCGTCCGGTCCTGTTTCTCTGCGATGAGTATCAGGAAATTGTGAGCGCCAACAAAGACGGCCTATCGGACCTCAACTTTTGGGACAAGGGCCGCGCCTTCGGCACTCTCGGGGTGATATCGGCCCAATCGATCGCAAGCTTCTACGCAGCCCTCGGTGATCGTGATCTCGCCGATACCTTGCTCCAAAATTTCCGGCAGAAACTTTGTTTACGCACCGACGACATTCATACAATCCATTTTTTTGAACGCCTGTTGGGGCGCGCTGTCTATGATCGGCGCCGCGATACGGCCCTTGTTACCGCGCTTGTCGTACGCAGACTCCATGGCCGTCAAGCGTTGGCTGTCTTGTCCAAAGATGGGGAGGGGATCGACGACGTGATCGATCTCCCGACCGTGTTTGTGGGTTAGGCCGAAGAGGGGATACCGAAGCGAGCCTAGGCCCGCTAGCATCAATGGCCACGGAGATCGACTGTGGCACAGAAGAGAAAACTCCCGTTGTGGGCAAAGGTCACGAGCGGCGTGATTCTGCTGGTCGTTATTACGCTTGCGATTCTCGTGACCCTCGCCCCGTCTCTCCTTAAGACCGCGATCGAACACGAGGGGAGGGTGAAGCTCCATCGCCGGGTCGTGATCCACGGACCCGTTACTATCGATTGGTCGACTGCCCCAAGGATTACCGTAAACTCCCTGACTATTGCCAATCCCCGCTGGGCCCCCGGCCGCATGGTGAGCCTAAAGCAGTTGCGTCTGCGTGTGGTCCTGTGGCCCTTGCTTCATGGTCGTCTCGTCTTGCCCGAGCTTATCCTTCGCCGGCCGCACGTCCACCTCGATAAGCCTTCGCCCACGCGCGCCAATTGGGTCTTCACCCCCCACACCAAGGCCCATAAAACATCGACTGCGTTCCCACAGATCGGGCGTCTTGTCATCACCCATGGCCTAGTCACGGTGAACGATACGCAAGCCCACACCCAATTGGTCCTGACGGTGCGCAGTCGCACGCCCTCGACTCATCTCCTCCTGGCGGGCCACGGCCGTTATAAGGGCTCGCCGTTTACCCTGACAGGCGCCCTGGGATCGCCTACGACCGTGACCAAGCCGCATGCCCCCTACCCGGTCTTGGTCGAGATCCGCATCGGGCGCTTCTTTGCGCGCATCGACGGCGCCTTGACCGGGCCGCTCGCGCTTAAACGGGTCAATCTTCATGTGTTGCTGGTGGGTTCAGGCCTTGGGCGCGTCAATAAGGCCGCGAACCTCCCGTTGCCCGAGACCGGGCCTTTTAGGATTTCGGGACAGCTGACATATGCCTACAAGACTTGGACATTGGCCCGTTTCCGGGGCCTTGTCGGCAAGAGCGATCTTGAGGGCACAATCAGTGTGCGCCCCGGCCACCCCATGGACCTTCATGCGGTACTGATCTCGCACCGTCTCAATTTCAAGGATCTCGCCGGCTTTGTGAAGGCCAAGCCGAAGACGGTCCATGGCCACGTGCGGGTCGTGGCCCACGCCCAAAGCACCAAGAAGGCCCTACCCGCAAAGCCTTATAAGCGCAGCCACCTTCTCAGGCTCAATGCCGATGTCGTTTACCACGCTGAGCATGTGTATGCCTCGCACATGCGCATCCAGGATTTGGCCACCCACCTCGTACTGCAAAATAACGTGGTCCATCTAGACCCCTTGAATTTCGGGATGGCCGACGGCCTCGTTCATGCCGATCTCACCATGAACGCCTCCCGCCCCCTCTACGAGACCGAGCTGCGTGCCATTGCCCGCGGCCTGCGCCTGCGTCTTTTGTTTCCGAAGATCAAGTTTAAAAGCGCCGGCACCGGTCGCATCGGGGGGCGCCTTGCGCTGGCTGCGCCCGGAAATTCCATCGCTGCCATGGCCGCCCATGCCACCGGTCATCTCGGTCTTGCCCTTGCGCAGGGCAGCGTGAACAACCTCTATGTGGCGCTCGCCCAAATCCACGTCGGCAATGCGGCCTTGGACTGGCTATCCGGCATGAAACAGGAGCGCATTCCGTGCGCCGTGGCCCGCTTTGGGATGCGCAACGGGCTCGTGAAGACCCGCACCTTCCTGGTCGATACGCCGGCGGCGAACATTCTTGGAAAGGGCACCATCAACATGAGAAGCGAGACCTTGCACCTCACCATTTACACAAAGCCCAAACACGTAAGCCTTATCAGTGCCCGTGGGCCCTTGAAGGTCGGCGGAACGTTCAAGAAGCCGACCTTCAGCGTAGACCGAACCGCCTTGATCGAGCGGGCCGGGGCGGCGGTGGCCCTCGGGGCGCTCTTGACTCCGGCTGCGGCGCTTTTGCCTTTGATCGACACCGCGCCGGGTCACAAGGTGGATTGCCCAGCGCTTTTGCAGAAGGCCGGCCCCAAGGCGCGAGCCGAGGCTTTGAAGGCTATCGCCAAACGCACCAAGTCCCATTGAGCTCTCGGTGGTGCGCACGGACATCTCCGGTCGCGACTTAGGCCTTCACGCCCTCGACGATCAAAAAATCCGAGCGCTCGATGGCCTCGATACCGGCGATGCGGCTGACCCAAAACGGCTCGCGCTCCACCTCGGTAAATCCATTCTGTTCCATCAGGTCCACGAGTTGAACCTCATCGTACTGCCATTTATGGAAATGACCGAATGACATGATCAGGTTTCTTGCCGTACAGATGTCGTCGAAATACATCTGCACGTGGCGACGCAGGCGCTCGGGACGGCGCCTCGGACGCGCGGTCGCATGCTCTTCCGCGAATATCTCGAGATAGCGTCGCCAAAACTCCACGCCATCCGGAACGCAGAGACGCAAGACACCGCCTTTGGCCAGCACCCGATAACACTCGCGCGTGAGCCGTTCGGCGTCTGCGTATCTCAGGTGTTCCCAGACTTCGCCCGCGTATATGGCGGCGATCGAGCCACTGGCCCAGGGCAAGGGTTTGAGGAGGTTGTGGTAAACAACGGAGGGTTTGAAGGCGGTCGGCGCGATAAGGCCCAGACGAACGAGCAGCCGATCGAGCGGCGAGGCCTGTGCCACGAGCCAGGCCCTGTGACTGCCGTCCACGTTGATCCAGTCGTCCTTCATGACCGGGCCGCAACCCAAGTTGACTCTGGGCCCGGAAGGCCCGGCCCGATGCTGTACTGCGCCTTCGCTTGTGACGCGATCCGCAAGTTCTGGCATACGACCTCCGTGTCGATAAAAGGTATTAGTGTCCGCTACGTGTTTATCCTCACCCCCACCGTGCTGGCCTCTTATGGTGCGCCAAGCGAACTGCGCGGTCTATGGTCCCTGCGGGGGATAGAGGCGGCCCTGAGCAGTAGGAGGACTTAGGTGCGCGGCGGTGCTGACGGGACGGCTTCTGACCCCGCTTATCTGGATCTCTAGTCCTGGATCTCGGGTGCGATGGGCATGCCTCGGAGGGAGGTGGCCTACGCGCCTTTGTTTGGGTCTGCGGCCTCGTGGCGTGGGGCGAGTGAGGCGCTTACAAGGCGCAGAATCATCGCCGCTTGGCGGGCGCCGTCTTGCACCACGGGGTCTGTGAGGAGTTTATAGAGCCCCTTGACCCCGCCCTCCGAGGGTGGCTGGTCGGCGCTCGCGGTTCTCATGGCGGCCCATAGGGCCCCGATTCGTTGCCAGCCGGGCCCGTTTTCGGAAGGGGCTGCGATCCCGCCTACTGTTTCCTGCAAGGCCGCGCTTCCGCCGGCGGCCCGCCACACCTCGGTCAATGTTACAAGCCCGCCGCCGACGTCGCGCAGGACAGGGAAAAGCCCCATGCGCCGCCAAGCGAGCAAGAGCTCCACGATATCGCCCGCAAGTCCCCCGAGGTCTTGGTCCGTGAATGTCTGACTTGCGGCGACCCAGGCGCCCACCGCCGCCTGTCCCGCCGGGCCCGCGAGAAAGGCCTCGGTATGCCGGATCCATGCGGCGAGCTTGTGGGCCAAGGTGAGATCCTCGCGCACCGTATCAACGAGTGGACCCAAGGCCGCCACAAGCTCGGGACTGGTTGCGCTGATATGCCGGAGGCTTGCCGCAAGAGAGGGCAGATTGTCCGCCAAAAACCGTAAGGAACCGCTTTCTGACAGGGCCTTTAAAGTCTGCGCGAGCTCTTGCCCGAGGGTCGCGAGATTCAGGCCTTCCGTGGCCGCCGACCATGTGACCCAGGCCTCGGAAAGCGCTTGTCCGACCGGTCCGGCCAAGAATTCCTGGAGGGCGAGCAGGCGTTCGGCAAAACCGCGTAATACCCGTACGTCCCGCTCCAGGCCTTCGGCGCTTACGATCGCCTTTTGGATCGCGGCCGGGTCGAAAGGGACGGCATCCAGACTGTTTTTCAGGGTGCGCGCGCTGTCGGCGACAGTCGCCCACAGGCCGGCATCGGACAGGGCCTCGAGTGCGCGCCAGACATCCTGGCTCAAGGTTTCCAGATCATGTCCCTGAACGACGGCCGCGGCCTTCAGAGCCCAGTCGCCGGCCGCCTGCCCCAGGGGTCCTCTTCCGGCCTCTTCCAGGGCCATGACGCGATCGGCAAGGCGCGCTAAGGCTTGCCACTGATCCGGGTCGAGGTAAGTTTGCGGCACCGACCCGACGCTGCGCGTGCTCTCCGTGGGAATAGGTCCACTCATCATTTAGGCGGCAAAGAGCCGCTCCGCCAGGAACTGGGCCGCGTCGAGACCCCACGGCGGGACCTTGCCTTGGGTGCGAAAGAAAAGATCCTTGTACTGCATCTTAAGCAGGTAGGGTACCCGCCCCATTTTCAGGATCTGGGTGTCGCCGCCAAACCAGGAATTCGACCGGATGTAAAAGGCCTGCTTATCGCCCATGTCGCCTATGCAGTAGACCAGCGGTTTTAAGGGTTCGGCGGCAAACTCGGCGCTGACGCGTCCGAGGTCCAGGGCGATCTGCTTCCCGACGATCTCGCTCTCTTGGTGCCCTATTGCCCCCAATTTCGGGACCGTGACCGCGGCCGCGTCCCCGCAAGCCAGGACCTCGGGATATTTGGGATTGCGCATGAGCATATCGGTCACGACGAAGCCTTCTTCATCGCAAACGGGGAGCCCCATCATGAAGGTGTGCGGCACCCAGTCAGGAAGCAAGATCTTAAGCTCCGCCTCAAGCCCGTCACCGTTCGCAAAGCGCACGCCCTCGGCCGTGACCTCGACGATATCGCCCACATTATTGCGGTAGTGAAAGCCCATCTTGCTGGCGATCCCCAACAAGGCATTGACGATCTTCTCGCCAGCGTCTTCGGCAATGAGTCGCCCAGGGGTGAATACCGTGATCTTGTCGGGGCCGCCGAAGCCGCGATTTTTGAGCCAGGTCGCCATCGACATCATGATCTCGATCGGTGGCCCTTCGCAGGCGGCATCGGCCATCGGGACGAGGTCCTTGACCGCCGTCCCTTGGTGAAAGCGAGCCGAGCCTACGGCGATTGGCCCGCCTTTATAACCGCCGTCGAATAGTGTGCGCCGAAGTTTGTTCCCATAATACGTGTCGGAGACCGTGTGCCCGTGTTCGGCAAACCCTGGGATGCGGTCGTAGGCGAGCCGGCAACCGAAGGCGACAACCAGGTAATCGTAGGGAGTTGTCTCGTATGCCGACCCCTCGCGCTCCCGAGAGGTAAATTCGACCACCCGGGTATCAGGGTTAATGCCGCGTACCTCGCCCTGGATAAAGTCCACTCGCGCCTCTTGCCAGGCCTTGTAAGTATCCATTCTGAGACTGGCCGCCGGATCGCGGTTCTCGAAGACCTCCCCGGGGATGTTCGGGATGAATAAAAGATAAGGGTTACGGTCTATGACGGTGATATCGACCGCGTCGCCGGCGTATTCCCGGATCTTTTGGGTGCTGGCGAGTCCCGCGAAATTCCCGCCCAAGACCACCACTTTTGGTTTGCCGTTTGTCATCATGAGCGCCTCCTAGTGGACAAGATGATCCCGCCACGAGCCTTCCTCCATCATGGAGGTGAATAGCATGTAGTAGGGACCGCGGTTTATGTGTGCCAACACGCCTTGGTCGTGGATCTTTCGAGCTTCGTAATTGACGAGTATCTTGCCTAGGCCCTGGTGCGCCAACTCCGGCGTCTCCCATTCCATGTGCACGAAATATTGGGCCGGGGTCGCGGCCGGAATCGGTGGATGGTCGAGCGGTTTGTCGCCATAGTTCGTTCCGTACTTCGGCGGGTTGGCCCCAAGCGTCGCCTTGGTCGTTCCCTGTGGGTCCAATTGAAACGATCCGATCGCAGATACCCCGATGTGCTTTAAAAACATCCACCCGAGCATGCCGGGCGCATGTCTCATGAGCCACTTCATGGTGTCTTCGACCCCCTGCTCAAAATCGGTCTCGTGACCATGCATGGCGCTGTGATCACCGCGCGCTATGGTGCGATTGGGCAAGGCAAGTTTCGGTACGGGTTGTTGGGCGCCGGCCCGTTCCATCATGATCTTCGGGACATCCGTCATCCCAATCGACGGCGGCAGGTCGGAGGCCAGTATCTCGTAAAGCGGCTCCCAGGGGCCCTCGATCACCATGGCCAAGCAGTGGGAGCACAATTCGTAGTTCGTGTCGAACGGCAGGTAGTGCATCTCCTCGTGGGATTTGGCATCCTTCCAGACGGTATACTGAAACATACTGATTGGGTTGAGGATCTCGCGCATATCCAAGGCACCACCCCCATAACGTCCGGCCATCGGGTGAATGCCAACTTGAAGGAGCTGGTCGAAGCCGAGAAAACCCGGATGGGCCGCGGTCGTTATGCAGACTTGGGGCCCGACCTTATACATGACCTCATAGTTTTCCCGGTGATTGGCGATGCGTGCTATGTTGATTGCTATGATGGGGTTCGCGCCGTTCCCCTGGGCTTGGTCGTGAGGCATTGGGCGGTCTCGCATGACGTCCTCCGTAGGCAGAGGCCTTATCCTACGTCGTCCCCCTGTATTCTTGATCCGACCTAGGCCAGTGCCCAGTGCCCGCTTTCGCGGGTGCGGAATTTGCTCCGTTTTTGGCTTACACTGGGACAAAGTGGTTTACGCCGGGACGTGTCGCATGGCGATTCGCCGTTGGTTTGCTCTTAAGGCCATAGCTTGGCTCACGACCGAACGGCCAAGCAGTCCCTTGCTCGAATCGCTTGCCGACCACGAGGCCCTGATGCGCACGGTTCGTCCGGGCGATGTCGTGCTGATGGAAGGTATGACGCGCGTGGGGGCTATGATCAAGACTATAGGCCAAAGCACGTGGTCGCATGCCGCTTTGTGTGTCGGGAGTGGCGGCGAGCTGTCGGGCCTGAATCGCGACGATCTTTCGCAGGCTGCCACCGATCCCTGGTCGCAAGGACCGCTCTTGTTGGAGGTCCTATTGGGTCAAGGCGCCGTGCTCAAACCTTTGCGCGATTATAACCATACGCATCTGCGCCTGTGTCGCCCGCGCGGACTTGCTCCCGCTGATCGGGCCGCGGTCGTGCGCTATGCTTTGGCGCGGATAGGCTACGGTTATGACCTCCGCCAGCTGCTCGACCTTGCGCGCTTGACCTTGCCGTGGCACTTTGTTCCGCGACGTTTTCGCTCCGGTCTTTTTGCGCGCCGCGCCGGGCCCCATACCCGTACCGTTTGCTCGGCTTTGATCGCTGAGGCCTTTCAGTCGGTGGGTTTTCCGATTCTCCCGATGCTCGTTCGGCGCGGCCACGCGACCTTATGGTATCGTCGCGACAGTCGTTTTTCGCTTCCAAAGGATTTCGATATTTCGCCCTTTTTCGATATCATCAAAGTGACGCCCTTGACCTACCATGATTATCGGTCGGTTGTGTGGGAGACGGAGGACGCGCCGTCCTCCGTCGAGGCATCAAAAATGCGGGACCCTATCGTCCCGGATGGCTCAGGCTAGCGTCCTTGTAACGAGGCGCCAAGGGATCTTTCGTTACGCGTGTCCCGCTACCCGTCTATACTCCGCTGTGAGGGCAAGAGCATGCAGAAGAACCCTGAGGTTCTGATCATAGGCGGTGGTCCAGCGGGGATCGCCGCGGCCTTACGTTTGGCGCGGGCCGGGGTTCGTACCCTGTTGCTGGAGGGCGCGGAATTCGTTGGAGCCGAAAACTGGTCAGGCGGGGTTTATCATGCCGAACCGCTTTTGCGGGATGATGTGTTGGGCACCGAGGCTTTTGCTAAGGCGCCCAAGGAGCGGCGTATCACGGCTCGCCAGTTGCTTGTTCATGATGGGGCGAACTGTGGCGGGTTCGAGGCGCGCGCGGTAGAGCATAACGACTACGGTGCGGCGTGGACCGTACTGCGACCCAAGTTCGACCGCTATGTGGCGGCCTATGCCGTTCGCTGCGGCGTAACCATTCTCCCGCGCACGGCCGTGACTGCGCTGCGTTATGGGCAAGGGCGGGTGGTCGGCGTGGAGACCGCGCGCGGACCTCTTTTGGCGCCGGTGGTGTTTTTGGCCGAGGGCGACGCCGGACAGCTCTTGAGTCGGGCTGGCCTTGACTCGGGCGGCGTCCATTACGCGCAAGGCATCAAGGCGGTGTTCGCGCTTCCGGCTTCGGTCATAGAGGAGCGATTTGCGCTCGCTCCCGGCGAAGGCTTGGCGCAGGAGTGGCTCCTGCGCAACGGATCCTTTCAGGGGCGCCTAAAGCCTTTAAACGCCACCGGTTTTCTCTACACCAATCGCGATAGCTTGTCGGTGGGTCTTGTGTTGCCGCTCGAACGTGTTGCCGAACACGGTCCGGTCGATCACCCGCAACTCTTGAATCACTTCCTGCGTCTTCCCGAGGTCGCCACCCTTTTGGAGGGGGCGCGCCAGATCGCCTATGGCGTAAAGGTTATTCGGTCGGGCGGTTTGAGCGAGGGGGCGAGTTGCGCCCATGATGGACTCGCCATCGGCGGTGCCCTATTGGGGCTTGGACAAGAGTTCCCCTATCCAAATTTCATGGGCCCGGCCGCCGCCACTGGGGTTGCGTTCGCAGACGCGGTACTCGAATTGCGCGCGCGTCAGGACTATTCCGCGGCCGCCTTGTCGGAGGCCTATGGCGGCCGTTTGGCGCGCGGCACCGATTACCAGAACGCCCAGTTCTCACGTGCTTGGCCTAAGGCTTTGCACGAGACCTCGCTGATGTTCGATCACTTGCCCGAACTTGTGGGAGCGCTGGGTTCGAGTCGAGCCACGCGTGCGCGAGCGTTTGCGAGGACCGCCTTGTCTCTGACTCGCGATGGCGCGACTTTGTCCGCGGTGGCGGCCGTACCGAGGATACCCCGGACCTCTGACATACCACCGCTTGCGGTTCGCTGGCTCTATGCGCGCTCGGCCCGACTCGAGAATGTCGCGGTGGAGGGGGCGGCCTTTGCTTATCTCGCGCGCGCCATCGGCTATCTCTATGGGCGCGGCCTACCGCTCCTGGAGACCCGGGTCGCGGCCATTTATGCCCGTCCGTGGGGGGGGGCCGCGGCTTACGCCCTAGCGCGGAGCGCGCCTTTGATTGTGGTGGGAGGAGCGGCGTTTCTGGGTGACGCGATAGCGGTGGCGGCCCGCTCGCGCACGGTTCTCGCAAGCCGCCCTTATTATCAGAGGGAACGGTTGTCACGGGCGCAACTGTCTTGGGACCATGAGCCACCTTATTCCCCCCTGACCTGGCTTGCGCCGCTAGGTCGTCTGCGCCCCGATGTGCGGCACTTAAGGGTCCCCTCCGATTTGGCGAGCGCCCAGGCACAGCGCTTGCGGCGTGTGTGCCCGGCCGAGGTCTACAGTCTCGGGAGTGCGGTGGCTGGTGCTGGGACCGTTCCGGAAAACTGTATCAAGTGCGAATCGTGCCGGCTCACAGTCCCGGACATCGATTGGAATCGGCTGAGTAGCCATCGTTTCATATACGAGCTACCAGAGGCCCGGCGTTTCGGCCTAGACGGAAGCGCCCAGAGCGAGATCGAAGCCAGTTGCCCACCTGTAGTCGAAGACCCCACTTTGCGGGAGATCTACGAGGTCGTGAAAAGCCGCCCTGTGGCCCCAGGACCGCTCTGGCGACAAGCCGTGCGTTCGGCCCTCATGACCGCGGTCGCAGATTCCGCGCGCTGTGTGGCGTTGTGCGATCAGGGGGCTTGGGGGACGCTGGAGGCGATGCTCGCCGGCCAATTGCCCTGGACCCGCGAGCGGCCGACGGCGCATTCGCCCAGGCTCCGCCTGCGCGCCCAGCTCACGCGACTCTTTCCGGCCGCGCGGCTTGCGATTATGGCCACGCGGTGGACCGCGGCTGACAGACAGGACCTTGTGAATTTTTTACATCGCGGCGTCGAATCGCCTGAGGTCTTGCTCGCGGCCCTGGCCGAGCATACGCCGGCACTGGGGTTCGTTGCCGCGCACCATCTCTTGGCCGAGGACTACCGCGGACAGCGTTTGGCGGACCTCACGGCGCTCGTGCACATCGAGTCCGATGGCCTGTCGGACTGGCTGCCGGACACGGGCGGGGTCTATTGGGGGAGACATGGAGCCCTTGACCTTCGTGTGGCAACGGGCGCAGCCGGGCTTGATGTTGCGCGCCCGATCCGTGCGCAAGTGGCGGAACGGGATGTCGAGCCATGGCACATAGGACCCCTGTTTGCCCGCTATTATACTGCGCTTATGGAAGGATTTGGACGCGGCTTGCTTGCGCGCGCCAGCGCCTACGTGCTTAGCCGCAAGCAGTTTGGCGAATCCTATCGGGATCGAGAGGGTCGAACTGCGATTATCAAGTTCGGGGCCGTCAAGCGCTTAGTGGCGCTCATCGAATATAGCCTGACCCTGGCGCGCACGATGTCGGCGACTTGCGATCAGGACCCGCAGGCGGTTGTCAGTCTTCTCAAGGCGCGTTTTGGCGTGTCGCAAGACGGCGTGGCCTGGGTCGCGGGCCAGGTGTTTGGGGGTATTGCCTACTCCGAAGACGATATACTGGCCCCTCGTTACCGCGATGCGATGGTATTCGCCCAATGGCCCGGGGCTGTGCCTTTGCGCACCGACGTCCCCTGGGAAGCGGCCCTTTGGCGTAAGGCCTTGCGCCATGATTCTGAGGCCTACTTTTTGCGCCACGGTGTCTTCGTCGCGCCACCCCCGGCTCTGCTGCCGCCCTTGAGGCACCGCCTGCGCGGCCTCACGATGCCTGCGGCAACCCCTTTTCCTTACCAGAGCGGCAGCTTTCTGCTGGGTGACACCTTGGGCCCGGATGCGGTTTTTCTGCCCGAGTATTTTTTGGCGGATCCGCGTTTGCGGCATATGCGTGCCCAAGTCCTCAGACTTTTGCGCAGCGGTTTCCGCGACCCCGAGGGCGGCCCGTACGGCCGTTATATCGATCGACTCCATGGCATGCCGCCGGCCGACATCGACCATTTGCGCGCCTTTAAGGCTTTTGCCACGGTGGTCCCTGAAGCCCTAGGAGGGAAGGGTCTTAGCAAGGCCGAATACGCGGTGCTGACGAGCCTACTTATGGGTCGCGCTGACACCTCCGTCGGTCTTCTTGTTATGGCGAGCACGAGTATCGGCACGATGCCGGTCTTACTGGCGCTAGACAAGGATCTTCCGCGACTGCGTGGCGAATTGGCGGCCTTTCCGGGGTCGGCCTTTGCCCGGCTCCAGGCCTTGTGCACGCGTCTGCGGGGCCTATGCGCGCGTCCGCGCCCAAGCGCTATCAAGGCCACGATCCGGGCTCTCGAACGGCTCTTTAGGGGATTGTTTTTGGGTCACGGCTCAGCGCTCAAGTATCTGGCCCGGGATGTATTGCTCGATTTCCGCGATCTGGTGGCGGTCGCCCGGGCCCGCGACCTGGACGAACTGGATCTGAAGACTCAGGCCTTGGCCCGGGGCCTCATGCGGTTGTCCGAGGCCTTGGACGAGGAGCGGGCCATGCTTCCCGGACGCGTGCTTGCCCATCAACATTTTTTAGAGTTTCTCGCTCACGGTCAGATCAGCGCCTTCGCCCTGACCGAGCCTAACGCCGGCTCGGACACCGGTGGCGTCACCACGCGAGCACGTCGCGTCAAAGTCCCTCTTACGCAAGATGCTCTCGGCCTCTGGCACTTTAGCATAGAGGGGGGTTCCCGCATTTTACTCGACGAACGGCGGCTCGATTTGAATGGCTCGGCCGTGACCTACCGGCTGCTGAACGAGACGCGCGCGCGTCTCGACGATAGCGGTTGGGATATGGAGCGTCAGTGTGGTAAGCGCCGCCTCGTGCTCGATTCCGGGGTGAGCTACGAGTACGACGATATCGGCACACCGACTGCGACCGACCACGGTTTTGTCTACGACCATTACCAGCTGTCCGGCGCTAAGATGTGGATCACCAATGGCTCGCTGGCTGATCGCTACTGCTTGTACGCACAGACCGAGTGGGGCGAAACCGGCTTCATGATCGAACGCCGTTCCGAGGGCCTGCATATTGGTCAAAACGAACGCAAGTTGGGGCAGCGGGCCTCGCCTACCAACGAATTGAGTCTTTCTGCGGTGCGGGTGTGTGTCAGCCATATCATAGGCTACCGAGGACATGGCCAGGTAAGCGCGCTAGAGACCCTCAGTGTGGGACGTGGCGGCTTGGTGGTCGGTTGCGGGAGCCTGCTTGAGCGTGTCCTCAAGGACTATGGTCCGATTTTGGCGGATGCCCCCGAAGCTTTGGCGCTTGCACGGTATGAACATGAGCGTATACGCACGCTCGGCGCGCGTCTCATGGGCCTCATGGACCGGGCTGATCTCACGGCCGGCGATTTTCGCATGGAGGCCGCGCTCTCCAAGTTCCTGGCCTCCGAAGGGCTGCATCGTGTGCTCTTGGCGCTCGAATCAGCGCGTGGGCCGATGGCGGCGGCGACTTGCGAGCTTATCGAGAAATGGCGTCGCGATGCCCGCATCCTCAATATCTATGAGGGGACAAACGAGATCCAGCGGTTCCTGGTGTTGAAGGATGTGCCGGGACTTTTCGCAGCGTTTGCGACGAAGAAGACCACTGGCAGCGAGGGTCTGGACCGGGCCTTGGGGGTATTTGCCGATTTCTTGACCCCTCGCCTCGAAGACCTGAAGGCGCGGGTGGCCGTGGATGGTGATTGCGAAATCGCCTGGTTTTCGGTGGTCGACTGGCTGGGCGAACTTTATGTGTGGGCGGCCTTGGTGGAACGGCGGCTCGCGCTGCAGGCCCAATCCGTGGACCCGGATTATCTGAAGACGCTTACCGCCCTGGAGGCGATGGTCGAGCGTGCCACAGGGGCCCGTGCCCAGGCGGTGAAGGCGCTCTTCAAAGAAGAACGCCTCTATGAAGACGCGGTCCGCAGCCTCTCTGAGCGGGGAACGACCCCTCCGTCCTCGGAGGACTGCGGTATCGAGGCCGGTTTCTCGGGGAGGATCGTCGTTCTGGTGCGCGGCGTGGCGCAGTACGGCGCCGACGATGTGCGCCTGGACGGCGATGATCTTGCCGTTCTCGATCTGGCCCTAGAGGCGGCTGATGCGCAAGCCGCGATCGAGATCATCGCAGTCACTATCACTGAGGCTCCGTGCCCGGATCTGACCCAGCGGCTGCGCGCCGCAGGCGCGCGGGTTACGGCGTTGGTTGGTATCGGGTGGCCGGATGCGGCGAAGGTGGCCGCCGCGCTCGCGGATTGGGAGCCCGATCTCGTGCTCGCGGGTCGCTACGACCCGCTCTTTTTGCAAGCGCTGAGCGGGGCCTTGGGAGCCACTTATGTCGACCGCGTCACCGGCATCAAGGCCCGCGGCCGTCGGGGTTACGGGATTGTGCGCGCTGGCGGCTCGCGTCCCATAGCCGCGAAGCGCAAGCTCGTGATCAGCGCGTCTTTTAGCGCGACCGGGCGCAGCGATGAGTTTCCGGTAACGAATTGGCTGAAGGTGTTAAGGGAGCCGACGACCGAGACCGTGGTAAGTGGCTATAAGGTGATGCCCTACCGTAAAAGCGCTGGCCCCGAGAAGGCGCCGGCACACATCGAAAGCCCAGAGGTTTTGGCCGATTGGCTGCGTAAACAGGGGCGTGGCGTGGCCCAGGTCGGTGCGCGGATTGTTCCAGGAAAGGTTCGGGACCTGCCTCCGACCGTGGCCATCGTCGGGTCCGGGACCGGGGCCTTGGGGCCTCTTTGGGTCGCGCGCGCGTGGAGTCGGGACGCGGGAGTGCTCTGGCTTACCGGGGCCTCGGATGATGTCCCTCCGGCTTCTGTTGAAGGTCCGGTCGTGCGTGTCGTGGGGCAAGCCGCGGCGCTCCCCCTTGCCCGTCATCTGGCCCAGTGGCTGAAGGGGAGTCCGCGCTTGGTATTGCCTTATGACCGGGCGGATTTGGCGGCCGCTCTCGCCCAAGTCTTGGGCCGCCCCCTCTACTTGGGTGTGGCGGGACGGATAGGGGATAACCTCGTTCTTGAAAAAGCCGATTTGGCCTGGCTTACCGCCTGTCCTGAGACCGCGATCCTTGTTGCCACGGCAACGGCCGAGGCCCGCGAATTGCCGCAAGCCAAGACCTGTGCGGTGGATGATTGGGCGCCCCTGAGGAAGTCTTCGGGGGCCTTGGCGCGGGCCTTGGCGCGCCAAGAGACCGATGGCATGGCGGGCGCCGAGGTGATTTTGGATGTGGGCTTCGGGGCGGCCGACGCCACGTTTTTTGAGAGACGGATTTTACCGCTTCGCGAGCGACTCTCGGCTATGATGGGTTGCAAGGTGTTATTAGGAGCTACGCGCAAGGTTGTTCAGGAGAGTAAGCTTTTGCCCCTTGAGCATCAGATCGGTCAAACCGGGACCCACGTCGCGCCACGCATTTTGCTCGCCGTAGGGGTGTCGGGGGCCCCGCAACATCTCGTGGGCATCGGCAGCGGCACGCAGGTGGTGGCGATCAATAAAGACCCGGAGGCGCCCATATTTACGGCTGACCGGGGCGCGCAGCCGGTCATTCGCTGCCTTGGGGATGCGCAGACGTGGGTGGAAGGTCTTTTGGCGGCCATCCCGACATCAGGGGTTGAGGAGGAGGTATGAGTGCCAGGGTATTTATCGTAGACGGGTCTCGCACCCCGTTTTTGAAGGCCCGCAACGAGCCAGGCCCTTTTAGCGCGGCCGACCTCGCGGTGATGGCAGGCCGTGCCTTGCTGGCCCGGCAATCATTTCGTGCTGAGGATCTCGACGAGGTGATTCTCGGCTGTGTCATTGCCGCTCCCGACGAGGCCAATATCGCCCGCATCGTGGGCCTGCGCTTGGGTACGGGTCCGGCGGTTCCGGCATTTACCGTCCAACGCAACTGCGCGTCTGGCCTCCAGGCTATAGCCAGCGCCTTCGATCGCATAAGCTCAGGGCGCGCCCATCTTATTTTGGCCGGTGGCACCGAGGCCATGAGTCGCGCCCCCATCCAGTGGAATATCGCCATGAGTCGCTGGCTCGCGCGTTTCTTACGAGCCAAGAACGTGGAACAAAAACTGAAGTCGTTGGCCGATTTTCGGTTGAGTCACTTAAAGCCGGTGTTTTCGCTGCTGTTGGGTCTAAGCGATCCGGTGGTCGGACTGTCCATGGGCCAGACCGCCGAGATCGTCGCCCATCGCTTCGCGATCGGGCGTGTGGCCCAAGACAGCTTTGCCCTGCAAAGCCACCAGCGTTTGGCGCGGGCCCAGGAGGCGGGGGTCCTGCAAAACGAGATCGAGGCGGTCTACGAGTCGAACGGGAAGTTTCATACTGAAGACGACGGTGTTCGTCCCGATACGACGCTCGAAAAGTTGGCCCAACTCAAACCGGTTTTTGATCGTCACTATGGCACCGTGACCTCGGGCAACAGCTCGCAGATTACAGATGGTGCAGCACTGCTCGTGCTCGCGAGCGAGACGATGGTTAAGCGTGAACGGCTTCCGGTTCTGGGCGAAATCCTCGACCATGCCTGGGCCGGGGTCGATCCCGCGCAGATGGGTCTTGGGCCCGTGCACGCCACAGCCAAGCTCTTGACCGCCCACAAGCTTGGCATGGACGACATCGCCCAGTTCGAATTAAACGAGGCATTCAGCGCCCAGGTTTTGGCCTGCCAGGCGGCTTTTGCGAGCGCCGATTATGCCCGCGAGGAGCTGGCGCTGGACGCGCCCTTGGGGGCCATCGACCCTGCGCGACTCAATCCCCAGGGTGGGGCGGTGGCCTTGGGCCACCCGGTCGGTGCGACCGGCGCTCGACTTGTCCTCCATCTCGCGCGCTCCTTGCAGACTCAGCCCGGAGCCTTGGGGCTTGCGACTTTGTGTATCGGCGGAGGGCAGGGTGGGGCAATGCTTGTGCGGGCAGGAGGCCAGTTATGACGGTGAACAGTTGGTCGTTATCCGAAAGTGACGGTATCGCGGAACTTGTTCTCGATGTTCCGGGACGTAGCCATAATGTCTTGTCGCGCGAGGTGTTGGCGGAGCTCGACCAAGTCTTGGCGACGATCGAGGGGCGACCATTGCACGGCCTCATCATTCGCTCGGCGAAGCCGCGGAGCTTTATCGCCGGGGCGGATGTTCACGAGTTTCGTCGCATTCTCGATGCCGCGCGGGCCGCGGAACTGACCCGCGCTGGGCAATTGGTTCTCCGACGATTAAACCTCTTGCCCTATCCTACGCTGGCCTTGATCCAAGGACCGTGTCTCGGTGGCGGGCTTGAATTGGCGCTCGCTTGTAGCTATCGAATCGCTTCCGACAGCGAACGCACGATTTTTGGCTTACCCGAGGTCAAATTAGGCATCCATCCGGGCTTTGGTGGGACGGTGCGACTGCCGGCCTTGATAGGTCCTTTGTCCGCCCTATCGTTGATGTTGAGTGGGCGCACGATTGCCGCGCGCCAAGCTCGCAAACTGGGGCTTGTCGACGAGTGTGTTCCGGAACGTCACCTACTGGTCGCGGCCCGCACACGGCTTAAACGGGTACCGCCTAAGGGTCGTCCGCCTTGGCATCAGGCCTGGCTCGCTGCCCCCTGGTTACGGCCGTATGTGGGCGCGTATATGCGCCGACAATTGCGGGCCCGGGTCGATTGTAACCATTACCCGGCGCCCTGTCGGCTCTTGGGGCTTTGGGCTCGCCAAGGATCCCTTGAAGCCGAGGCCCTGTCTTGCGCGGAACTTGTGGTCACTGCCACCAGCCGTCATCTGGTGCGCCTCTTCGAGTTGTCTGAGGAATTGAAGCGTTCGGCGCGCACCGGCAGTGTCTCTCCGGCCCGCCACATCCATGTCATAGGGGCCGGCGTGATGGGTGCCGACATCGCAGCGTGGGCTGCCTATAAGGGATTTTCGGTAAGCCTGCAGGATCGCGAACCCAAGGCCCTGGGGCTTGCGGTCAAGCGCGCCCATGCGCTTTTTGCCGACAAGCTGCGCGGACGCTCAGCCCAGGCGGCGCGCGATCGGCTGTTTGCTGATCTCAAGGGCGATGGTTTAGGTGGCGCAGATCTCGTCATAGAGGCGATCATCGAGGACCGCGATGCGAAGCGTGGCCTTCTGGCTGAGGTCGAGCGCAAGGTATCCGAGCAAACGGTCATCGCGACCAACACCTCAAGCATCCCTTTAGACGACTTGGCCGCCGATTTGCGCTCACCGGGACGGCTGGTCGGCCTGCATTTCTTTAACCCCGTCGCGAAGATGCAGCTTATCGAGATCATCGCGGGGACCAGTACAACAGACAGTGCCTTGGCGCGGGCTAGGAGCTTCGCGGTGGCGCTCGATCGTTTGCCAATCGACGTGCAAAGTGCCCCAGGCTTTCTCGTCAATCGGGCTCTTATGCCCTATCTTTTGGAGGCCGTACTCTTGGCCGAAGAGGGTGTGTCGCTTGCGGATATCGATCAGGCCGCGGTGGCTTTCGGGATGCCCATGGGTCCGATCGCCCTTGCCGACACCGTGGGTCTCGACATTTGTTTATCGGTCGCCAAGACCTTAAGTGCCGCCTTAGGGCTACCGGTGCCGGATCTGCTCGCACGCAAGGTAAGCGCCGGCGAATTGGGCAAAAAGTCCGGACGCGGCTTTTACGTCTACCCGATCAAGTCGCCCTTCTTTGCGTCCAAACGCCCGTCGCCCGATCCAGTCATTTCTGAGCGGCTTATTCTGCGGCTCTTAAACGAGGCCGCGCGGTGTCTGCGGTGCGGGGTCGTACCCGATGCTGACATTGTCGATATCGGCTTAGTCTATGGAACGGGTTTCGCCCCGTTTCGTGGGGGGCCCTTGGGCTATGCCGAGACCTTGGGCGCGTCGGAGATCAAAGGTCGCTTGACGGAGCTAAGCGCGCGCTTTGGCGAGCGTTTTCTTCCGGACGAGTCCTGGTCCCAAGAAAACCTCTTTGCACGCCGGGTGCTGAGACCATGACCGTCGTGGGCCTGGACTCGGCGACCCTGCCCGCACTTTTTGCCGCGCGTGCGGCAAAAAGCCCGAACGCCCCGGCCTACGCTGGCTTTGAACACGGCGCGTGGCGCCACTTTACGTGGGCGGAGGCCCAGGAAGAGGTAAACCGCATGCGCGAAGGGCTTGCGCGCGCGGGCCTTCATCCCGGCGACCGTGTCGGTCTCTGCGCCTATAACTCGCCGCATTGGGTCTTCGCTGACGTCGCGGCGCTGTCGCTGGGTCTCACTGTGGTCCCGCTGTTTTTTAACGACCGTCCCGAGAATACTGCTTACTGCCTCAAGGATGCCGGTGTGCGTCTTTTGTTGGTCGATCGCCCCCCCGCGCCCGAGGTCTTGGCCTGCGGTCTAAAGGCGATCTTGGGCTTAAAGGAGGTGCCGGGTGTCGTGTCTTGGGACCAGGGTTTACCCGAGCATGCGACCCGCGCATTCGTAGACGAGTCTGGCCCCCTGGCGACCATTGTTTATACTTCGGGAACAACGGGCCGGCCAAAGGGCGTGATGTTGAGCCATGCCAACATCATGGCCAACGTCGCGGCCCTTATGGAGGCCATACCCGAAATTGCCGCCGGCGAGCACAGGTTTTTATCGTTTCTCCCGCTGTCCCACATGTTCGAACGCACGGTCGGCCAGTACGTGGCCATGGCCATGGGTGCTGAGACGGTATTCTCGCGCGGCATAGCCGAGCTGAGCGCGGATTTAAAGATGGCGCAACCCACGATCTTGGTCAGTGTCCCCAAGATCTTCGAGCGTAGCTACGCCCGCATCCAAGAGACCTTAAAAGACGCGCCGCTCAAGGCCCGTTTGGTCGCGCGCACCGCCGATTTGGGTTTTCGGTTTCGCCGCGGCGCGCTCGATTGGACGGAACGTCTCGAGGCGCGTGTCACAGATCTGCTCGTCGCCCGATCCATCCGTCGGCGCTTGGGCGGGAGGCTGTGTTTTGTGTTTTTGGGAGGCGCCCCGGCGGCCCCTTCCCTGCTCTCGTTCTTTACCGGCATGGGTCTTCGTTTTTTGATCGGTTATGGCCTGACCGAGGCCTCGCCGGTCATCACTTGCCACCGTTTTCACGATCGCGATCTGCGCTCGGTCGGGCGTCCCCTGGCAGGACTCGAGCTCCGCTTCGTCAATGACGAATTGTGGGTGCGGGGGCCTAGTGTCATGCAAGGATATTGGGGTCAACCGCAGGCGACAAGCGAGGTGTTGGACAGCGAGGGCTTTTTGCATACCGGCGATCTCGGCCGCTTGCAGGACGGACTCCTGTATCTGACCGGTCGCGCCAAGGACATCATCGTCTTGTCGAATGGGGAAAAGGTGGCTCCCGCCGATGTCGAGCAGGCGATCCTAGAGGATCTCGTCTTCGAACAGGTTCTCATCGTAGGCGAGGGGCGCGGAACGCTCGCGCTCTTGGCGCACAGCGCGGTCGAGGACGAGCAGGTCTTGCGCGAGCGCGCCAACGCCCAACTGCATGCTTTTCCCGGCTATGTTCGCGTTCAGCACGTCTTGCGGGTCCAAGAGCCGTGGACCATAGAAAACGGCTTTCTGACCCCTACGCTCAAAGTGCGCCGCCAGCAAGTCGAGCAGCGTTATCAGGCGCAAATCGACGCCCTCTACCGGAAGTCGGATACCGTCTCGGCGCGGCCCTAACGGTCCCAGACCGCTGAGGATCATTGATGTGTGCAAGAATCGAGAAATAGGGTTTCTTGTAATGGCCCTAGCCTGGGCTGGCCTGTCGTTGGCCCATCTCCGCGTTGTGCCGGGCCAATGGCGCATGAGCGCTTATACCCCGGCCGGGGTCCTGCATTACTCGACCTGCGTTCAGGACCACCATTTCGCCTTCCAGATACTGAGCCAGGAAGGTCGGCACTGTCGTCTAAGTGGTCCTATTGCGATCGTTGGGGCGGATATGACCGTGCGCGAGGAGTGCCGGATGCCGGTCCCGGGCGGACAGGGGCAAGTGCGGGCAAGGCTTGTCGCGCACCTCTTCGTGCAGTCCTCGGGGCTTAGCTTTACCGGGACCTCCCGCATTACGCTTGCCACAAGCCTTGGAAATATCAGCGAACACCAACGTTTGTCCGGGGTGCGCATCGGATTCTGCGAGCGAGGATGACAGTTCGAGCGGGCCTGGGCGCCTAGCTTGGACGAAAGATATCCAGGTCTTCCTTGTGCCAATAGCCTACGCATTCGTCGGCCTCGGACGCTAGCCAGAGAAACGGTGCTTCGGGGAATCGCGTTTCAAGGGCCTCGCGGCTTGCGCCCACCTCCAGCACCAAGCGCCCGCGCGCCGTCAGGTGTTCGCGGCTTTGGTACACGATCGGCAACACGAGATCGAGTCCGTCCGGACCGCCAGCTAATGCAAGTCGCGGTTCGCGTCGGTATTCGCAGGGTAAATCGTCCATGTCCTGGTCGGCGACGTAGGGGGGATTGCTTAAGATCAGATCGTAGCGCCGTCCCGAGAGAGCGGTAAAAAGGTCGGATTTAAGGAGCTGTATGCGCCCTTCGAGCCCATGCAGGCGCACATTGCGCGCCGCGACCGTCAAGGCCTCGTCGGAGATATCGACCGCGTCCACGTGCGCGGCGGGATAGGCGTGCGCGGCGCTGATCGCGATCGCGCCGCTCCCCGTGCACAAATCCAGGATCGAGCGTATCCCGGGCGGCGCCAAAGGCGAGGGGTCGCCCGGCATGAGGAACTCCCCGATCAGCGACCGCGGGACGATCACGCGTTTATCGACATAGAATCGTCGCCCGGCAAACCACGCTTCTCGTAGCAGATAGCTCAGGGGCGCGCGCGTTCGTAGCCGTGACGCCAAAAGCGCGCGTATGCGCGCCCTCTCGGGCCCCTTGACAAGAGTCGCAAGCCGATTCGAAAGCGCCGAAGGCGCAATGCGCAGCGCCCCGGAGACGAGCCACGCGGCCTCGTCGCGGGCGTTTGATGTCCCATGTCCAAAGGAGACGTGGGCGGTTAGCAGCCGGTGTTCGACGTATAAGACGTAGTCGCGGACCGTACGAGGGGCGCCGGAACTCACGCCACGCGGCCAGGCGCCTGCAGGCGTCTTAAGTCTTCGCGAATCGCCTTAGCCGACTCCTGCATCTGTTTATGTTCCTCTGTGTTCAAGGGCAGCTCGATAATCTTTTCTATGCCCTGGGCGCCGATCACGGCTGGGACCCCCATGGATACCTCGGATTCCCGATATTCCCCCTCAAGTACGCATACGCACGGCAACAGCCGATGCCGATTGTGGGCCACGGCGTCTATCATGGTGGCGATGGCTGCCCCGGGGGCGTCGTAGGCGCTGCTGGTCTTTTTAAGGGCGAGAACTTCCGCGCCACCGCCGCGTGTGCGCGTCACGATACGTTCGATCTCGGCTTCGCTCAGAAATTCGCTGACGGGTATTCCGCTGATGGTACTATAACGCGGCAGCGGCACCATGGTGTCGCCGTGGCCACCGATCACAAGGGCGCGTACATCGCGCACCGAAACCCGCGCCTCACCGGCGATAAACCCAGCCATGCGCGCGGCATCGAGCGTGCCAGACAAGCCGAACACCCGCTCGCGCTCAAAACCGCTCTGGGACCACACGAGGTATGTCAAGACGTCGACTGGGTTTGTGACGACAATCAAAAGCGCGTGTGGCGCCAGCAAGCGGGCTTTTTCGGCCACCTGGGTCACGATCGGAGCATTGGCGTCGAGAACGTCGGACCGCGACATGCCTGGTTTGCGCGGCAGTCCCGCCGATATCACGATAACGTCTGAGTCCGCGATACTGTTGATATCGGTGCTGCCGCGGATTTGGGTATCAAAAGCAAAAAGCGGCGCGCATTCGGCTAAGTCCAAAGCCGTGCCTTGCGCCACTCCTTCGCGCGTCCCGATCAGGACCAGTTCTTGACAAATCTCCTCTTTGGCAAGGATCTGCGCGGCGGATTCGCCCACGCGGCCTGCCCCTACCAGCGCTATCTTTTTCATGACCGCGACCCTTATGCTCGCTACGTGATTTGAGTATAGCCGAGGATAAAGGCCATCAGGACTTGGGCGGCCTTTTTGGATAATGCGCAGGGTAGGGGGCTTGGGCGACACCGGTGTCGATCGCGGCCTGCGCCACGGCCGGCGGAACCCAGGCCAATAATCGCGGATCAAGCGGTTTGGGAATGAAGTAGTCGGGTCCGAATTCAAGATGATCAAGGCGATAGGCCTTTAAGACCTCCTTGGGCACCGGAAGCCGCGCCAGCGCTTTCAGGGCATGGACCGCCCCGAGCTGCATGGCTTCGTTGATTCGTTTGGCACGAACATCGAGCGCGCCGCGAAAGATAAACGGGAAACCGAGGACATTATTGATTTGGTTAGGGTAATCCGAGCGTCCAGTGGCCATGACCAGGTCGGCGCGCGCGGCGTGGGCGAGTTCCGGTAAGATTTCCGGTACCGGATTGGCCAGCGCGAATACGATGGGATGGGGCGCCATGGTCTTGATCATCGCTTCGTCGACCAGATCGGCCGCCGATACGCCGACAAAGACGTCCGCGCCTTCCATTGCCTCGCGCAAGGTACGTAAAGGTATCTCGTGCGCGAAAAGCCGTTTATAACTATTGAGATCGGCGCGCTCTTTGTGCACTACGCCGCGGCTGTCGACCAGGATGATGTTTTCAAGGGTGGCGCCGAGCGTCAGCAAAAGCCGCATGGAGGTAAGTCCCGCAGCGCCGGCGCCTAAACAGACGATACGCGCGGTTCTTAGAGACTTGCCTTGGAGTTCAAGGGCGTTCAACAGACCCGCGCAGACGATGACCGCAGTCCCGTGCTGGTCGTCATGAAAGACCGGTATCGAAAGGCGCTCGGTCAGGGCCTTTTCGATGTCGAAGCAGGCGGGGGCCGCGACGTCCTCGATATTGATCCCCCCGAACGTTGGCTCAAGGGCGGCTACGATATCAATGAAATGCGCGGCGTCTCGGGCATTGATTTCGAGATCGAATACGTCGATGTCGGCAAAGCGCTTGAACAGCACGCCCTTGCCCTCCAACACCGGTTTGCTCGCAAGAGCCCCCACATTGCCGAGTCCCAAAACCGCGGTTCCATCGGTCACGACGGCTACCAAGTTGCCTTTGGCGGTGTAGCGATAAGCGTCTTCGGGGTTTGCGGCAATGGCGCGCACAGGTTCAGCGACGCCCGGGGTGTAGGCGAGCGCCAGCTCGTCCTGGGTGTTGCAGGGCTTGGTCGGGGTGACGGCAATCTTTCCGGGGGGCGATGAGGCGTGATACTGAAGCGCTGCTTCGCGCGCGTTTTCTGTCATATCGCCCCCCGCCGCGGTTCTTACTTACGCAAGCCGTATTTCTGACGGAACTTCTCGACGCGCCCGGTGCTATCGACAATCTTTTGCTTGCCGGTATAGAACGGATGGCAGGCTGAACAGACTTCGACTTGCAGGTCGCGGCTGAGCGTGGATCCGGTCTTAAAGACGTTCCCGCAGGCGCAGCTTACGCTGATGGTATGATACTCAGGATGAATTTCGGGTTTCATGGTCCGCCTCGCTAAGGGCGATGGGCTGATGCAAGGAGGCCGCACTATAAGGAAAACCGGGACCGCACGCAAGCCCAGCCCCGGTCTCGGTGAGGCCGGCCCCGCTAGGGTCGGCCGCAAAGGCGCCGGAAGACCGTGACAAGGGCGGTCTCATCCCCCACGTTCCCCGGAAAGATCACGACCGGCAAGTCCGGGTAGCGCGGATGGGTATCGGGGCAGCGCACGACCGAACAACCAGCCAAGACTTGGCCCAAAACGCGGCAGGTTTTGAGCCCGAGCCCTGTGCTTAAGACATTATGGGAGGTGATGCCGCCCTTACTGATCAAAAACCCGGTCGTGCTCGGCAGGTTTTGTACGATTTGCATGAGAAAGGCGGAGATGCCCGCCCCGAAACGCAGCCGCTCTTCGCCGTCTGCGAAATGTCGCTCCGAACGGCTGGTAAAAACCACCGCCGTGTTGTTGGCGGCAAAGGCCTTTTCGATTCGCTGGATGACCCCCGACAAAAGCTCCTGGGCGCTGGACCCCACGCACTGGTCCACGTTGACCTCTATGGGGACCGTGGCAGTCTCCTCAAGCAGTCGCCGGAGCTGATCGGTGGTCCGGCGCACATGGGAGCCTACGATCACGACCCCCGTGCTTCCACGAGCGTAGGCCGACATCTCTTTGGGGGCCACGGGTTGGGGCGGTAGTTGGGCCAACGATGTCAGGAGGCTTGCGGCGCTCCGAAAGAAAAACCGCTTCCCTTCAGCGACCGCTACGCGCACCGCCTCGCAAAACAGGTCGAGATCACTTTGCTCTACGGCATCCACAACCACGACCACATTGTCCTTAAGGGTCGGGAGCTTCGCTAACCCGTCGGCTCGCAGATCCGCAAGCGAGATTTTCTCGACCTGGGTCGCAAGCACCCGGCCGCCGGTCTTTTCCTCGACATAGTCGGGAAGATAGCTGTGCCGATAGCCGAATACACTGTCGCGGGCAAACTCCGTTTCGTGGGTTGGGACGGGGACCCCATCTATCAATAGATAATGGCGGCCGTCACGGGTGACTCGCCCACCCTCGAAAAACGCCGGCACCAGAAAGTGGGCATCAAACGGCCCCAGCTCGGAGGCGATGATATCGGTTTCCAGGGGATAGTGGCCGCGCAGGGTCGAGTCCGAGCGACTGACAAAAAGCGGTCGCACCAAAACCCCGGCCTCGGCGGATCGGTCCAGAGTTTGGCGGATGCTCCGGCATACCGAGCGCGTCACCTCCGCGGCCTGTTCGCTCGCCATGCTGCGGGTGTTCGTCAAGATAAAAAAGATCGGCGCGGGATCCGTGAGGGCCGACAACAGAGTGTCACTGTCCCAACACGTCAAAAGCGGACAGGAATGCACGGTCTGCGAGCCTGTCGGGTCGTCGTCTATGACGATGACTTTGTCCCGGATGATTGAAGGCGTTTTGGTCATCTCGGCCTATCGACCAAGTTCGTTCACGCGGGCCACGATCGCGGCGCTCGTGAGTCCGTTGAGTTGCAGGAGTTCCTGGGTCGATGCGGTCGTGTCGCCGCGTTGCCATGCCAACGTCGCCCTGGCGGGGGTCTTGGTGCGGATCAAGACCGGCTCCAAGGGGGCGGCCGGACCGCCGCTTATGGCGAGAAGCCTATCCCCGTCGAAAAGCTGGGCGAAGCGATCATCGGACATAAAGCCAAGGTCGGGCTCCGCCACCGTGGCGGCTGCGACGTCCGTGGCCCGATACAACTGGCGTGGATTTATGACCGATACGACACGGACGGCAAAGCCTTGCGCCTCAAGCTCATCTTTTGCGGCAAACACCGCAAGCAGGATCATGTCGCCCGTGACTGCGAGCACCACCGTGCCTTTCGTTCCCGAACGACTTTCGTGGAGGACGGTGGCCCCTTCTCGTACCCCCTTTTGGCCGGCTTCCAACGTCAAATGCGTGGGTAGCGGCGTTTTGGACGCGACGATAGCCATGCCCTTATTGCAACTGGTAACCGCGTATTCGTAGCAAGCCTGGGCGGCGTTGGCGTCTGGCGGAAACAGGAGATAGACGTTTCCGTTACGCATTTGAGCGGCAATGTAGCTTTCGATTTCCGGGCGCTGATGGGTCCAGCCGTTGCGTCCTTGTTCCAGTGCGCCGGCCGTAAAAAGACAAACCAAGGAGGGCGTCTTGCGGCGCAATTCGGCCATGGCCTGTGTCACTGTCTGACAGATGGGCCAGCCGTTGATGGCAAACGATTCGTAGGAAAGCCAAAGGCTGCGGCCACCAAAGAGTGCCAGGCCCGCGGCGAGACCCGCACACGCGTCCTCGCTTAAGGGCTCGTAGACCTGTCCATGCGGCTCCTGGTTGTACAAGGGGTCCGTAGTGGGGTGGCGGATCTTGAGGGCATCGTTGATGTTTTTGAGCCCAGAGGCCTCGTTGCCGTCGGCATTGGTCACCACAAAGCGCCGGTCCCGCGTGCCAACCCAGGCCACAAGCGCCCCGATGGCCGTGGAAGGCGTCGCTTTCTCTCCGAGCTCGTAGGCGTGAAGCGGAAAGGCCCCAAGGTCGTCTAGCGCGAGCACGTGCTCAGTTACTACCGTTTTGCCCGCTGGGCCGCCCCCCGCGCGCACGAAATTTTCGCGTACGATGGCCCAGGCCTCGGGGGCCAAGGCCCGGGCACCGAGCCCCGCCCTGATGTGGTCCTTGTCGAGAGTGTCGGCCGGATAGAGGTTGTGAGATTTGGCGCCGATGGCATGGACCCCGGCCCCCTTTAGCTGCTTTATGATCACAGCGGTCAAGCGCCCAGAAAGGGCCCCGTCCGCCGCTTGCTGCATCGTTTCGAGGACCTTTTGTCCGAAGACGAGTCTTTGCTTAAAGGAAAACCGCGTCGAATCGACGTAGGCCCCGCCTTGGCCTACGTCATCGTAGTCCTTCGCGTCTATGAGCCGCACCTCTTCAAAACCATGGCTCCGCCAGTAGGCGATCATCTCTTCATTGGAGAGGCGCGACACCATCGAATGGTGTTCCTGGCTGTAGCCGTTCCATACAAGGACCGGCAGGAAGTTCGTCACTTCGGGATAGCTAGTATGGAAGTGTTTGATGGCACTCAGGATGTAGGGCTCACCCAAGCCCCCGTCTCCGATGGTGACGGGAAACAAAGTGCCGGGGTGTAGAAGCGCGCCGGCCATGGCAAAGTGCTGGCCCTGACCGAGTGGGCCGGCCGGGGCCAGGAGGCCCGGTATGGCCCCCGAAAGGTGGCCGAGAAGACCATGCTGCTCACGAAAACGGGCCATGAGGTCGGTCATGGTGCGAATGCCGAGGGCCTCGAGCGAAGTGTCGAGAAACATGGCGCTGTAAAAACCCGGCGCGTGATGCCCGACCTCGGTCACGATATGGGTATGGCCCAACATAACAAGGGCGGCGTACGCCTCGGCGCTCGAGGCAAACCCGCCGGGGTGCCCGGAGCCCTTGGAGGCGCACATCTGCAATGTCACATAACGCAGCGCGTCGGCCATGAGCAGCGTTTGATACGCGGCGGCCGCGGCGCTCGCATCCCTGATGCCTTTCTGGCCTTCTGAAATTGCGGGGCTTGCCGCGTGCGTCGCGAAGTCGGGCCAAAGAGGCCCGAAGGACTGCATACCGGCGCAGAAGGGGGGAATGTTCTCTTCTGGAGCGGCGTTCGGACTCTTTCGTGTCATGGGGGCGTTCTCGGGCGAATGAAGGTCGGTTACTGTAAAGGCCTGGGTCGGAGTCGGCAAGGTCTTGTCTGGGCGGTTCCCGCCCTATAGAGCGCTGTCCCGGGGTGTGGGTCTGAGGCAGGGCGCGGTCCGCGTGTACCTGCGCCCGCTCGCCTGTCTCCGCATGTTGTCTCGGGCATCGGCCCGTCCGGGGTGGGGATTAAGGCCAGGGGGTGTTCGGAAATGCCTTACATTCATTAAGAGCAAGAAGCACTCTGCCTTTCTTGGGGTTGTTCTAGAACGGGAGTTCTCTTTGCGGGGAAAATGCTCTGCTTTCCGGGTTCGCCGGGCAAAGCGTGCCCACGCGCACGCCGAGGAGTCGTAATTTTTGATTGAACGGCACCCGTTTCAGGCAGTCCCGGGCGGCAGCTTTAATGAGGGCCGCATCCGCCGTCGGCTGGGCTAGCGTGTGATCCCGGGTCACCGTCCGAAAGTCGGCGTAGCGCAGCTTGATGCCTATAGTGCGTCCTTTGTGGCCCTTCTGAATAAGGTCTGCGGCCAAGCGATCGCATAAGGTGGCCAATATCTGAGAAAGCGCTGGACGGTCCCTACGTGCATCGAGATCTTGCTCGAACGTGGTCTCGCGACTCAGAGATTTAGGCTCGGTGTCCGTGCTTAAGGGACGGTCATCCCGTCCCTGGGCGCAATCGGCCAGCCACTGCCCGACACGCGGCCCGAATGTCGTCTCGAGAAGGTCCCCCCGTGCGTGGGCGAGGTCGCCAATAGTGACTATTCCTAAGGCCGCGAGCCGGGCTTGGACCTTGGGCCCCACCCCGTTGATTTTGCCGACCGGAAGCGGCCACAGCCGATCCGGAACGTCCGCAAGCGCAAGGACTGTGAGACCATCGGGTTTCTCGAGATCGGAGGCGATTTTGGCGAGCAATTTGTTGGGGCCAATCCCGAGGGAGCACGAGAGTCCCGTCGCGTCTTTGACCGTGTTTTTGAGCCTCTGGCCCAGAACCCGGGCCTCACCGTCAGAGTCCGAGAATTCCAAATAGATCTCGTCTATGCCCCGATCTTCTATGGCCTGGGTGACTGTAGCCACCGCTTCTTTAAAAAGTCGCGAGTAATGCCTATAGGCCTCGAAACTGGGAGGAAGGAGCAAGGCTTCAGGCGCATACCGGGCTGCCTTCATGAGACCCATGCCGGAGTGGACGCCCAAAGCACGCACTTCGTAGGTGCAGGTGGTAACGACCCCGCGGCCTAGGTATTCGCGTAGCCGCAAAGCCCCGAAATGCGGGGCCAAGGCGCTGCCCTCGGCCCGTCGTCCCCCAATGACTAAAGGAACGCCCTTCAATTCCGGATGACGCAAAAGTTCCACGGAGGCGTAAAACGCGTCCATATCGAGGTGCGCAATACAACGACCGATACGACTCACGCCTTGATGGAAACTCGGATTACCGCACGCGGACCTTGCCTTTTGCAGCCAAGACCTTGACGCTGTCCCTTTGTCATAAGCGACACCTTGAGAAGTGGTCTTCACCCACCTGTCCCGATGGGCCGCGACCTTGAGGGCGCAAAAAACGCCCCTTAAGATCGCTTACCTAGGGTTTGCGCCCCGGCAAATCGCAAGACAGGGGCGCGTTTTTAAAGCCGAGTTTGCTCCAGAATATGAGGCCCGGGCAAATTCCTGTTATGCCGGCAAAGCTTAAAAGAATCACGGGCAAGTACAGGACCCAGCTGACCCGATCGAATCCTGTCAGCGCGATACCTATAATGGTTATTCCGGCTATCGACAGAAACAGCATGCGTAGTGCACTCATGATCAGCTTCCTCCTAATCTGTGGGCATTGAGCGGATCTTAAAATATCCGCACGATATGATGACAAACTACCGATTCTTTAACAACCCTCTGAGTGTCGAACATTCTGGTGGCGCAAAACGCCGCACGCGGGTTCGAAGTCCTGCCGCTTTTTAGAAGACAAAAGCCTGTCGACTTCGGAACTTCCAAGTCCGCGATTCCAAACGACCAGAATAGTCTATACCACAGATGGCTGCCTAGAGGAGAAGCCCACAATCACATAGGACCGCGCCAGTCGGCCATCGGCGACATCTACGCCTTGGCCGCAGCGATACGTGTTCCGAAGGTTTGTGCGCACGGTGATCCTCGCGAGCACTGAGGACAGAACGTCCGCGCTAAGGGTGAAGGCGCCCGCGCCTAAAGCCCGATGGACGGAACCTGTTTCATTTGATGTTCGCCTACTTACGGCGCGTAATCGCCGTATATTAAACGGCCTGGACGTTGTTAAAGCGGCTGCAAGCGGAGAATTGACGGTCCGTGGCAAAGACGACTATCAGAACTTTAAGCCTTCAATGCGACCCCGACGATCCGCTTAGGATACAGGCTTTATATGACATGAGGTACGGACTTGAAAAAGCCGGACCCCAATCCTCAACAAAGATCTCCGGATTTTTAACTGGTGGGATAGCTGCCGAAGCGTAACCGCCCCCTCAAGATGGCACACTCACGCGTGGTGTGGGCCGCTGACAGGAACGACCGCACTGGCGCCTCGTCTCTCTATGTACATAATTCTGCATGTCACAGTACAGAAGTATCCATGAAGGGGACCGCGCTCATCGAGTTGCGCAATCACGTCAAAAACTATTTTGATATCGCTGAAGGGGGGTCAACTCTGCGCGTCTTCCGTAACGGCAAGCCTATCGCTGACATTGTTGCTATTCGTTCGGGGGCTCCCTTGTGGCAAAAAAGTGACACCACTGACGACTAAGGGCTTGTCGCTGAGCCTGGAGACACCGGGCGATCGAAAGTAGGAGCTTGTCGGCCCAAAGGCAAGCAAGTTCCGGGGTGACACAAAGGCCACCCCAATAGTCGCCAAGTGCTTCTATAGACAGGACATCATTATTCTCCAGGGCTTGCCACAGACGTCTTCACCAAAGCTTGCGAGTGTTCTTATCGACATCAGTTTTTGCGATGATCAAAATCAGTGTACCGATTGTTTTCTTGGCAGGCGCCCCGAGCGCGCCGAAGAGGCTATCTATGCGCCAACAGCTGCGATAGTTTTCCCGTGATGCCACCGTTCCCTCGGCGGCAAGGAGCGGCGCCGTGGGGGCGACCGGCTTGATCCCCGGTAACGCCCCGTTGTATCGGTGTATCAGAACGCCACCCGAAGGCATCACCGCGAAACCGCGACGCGAATTGCCACTTGTGAGCTGTTGATATGGCGCGGCCTCCGCTCCCGATCATTTGTTGCGCCGTGTTTTCAGGGCCAATCTGGCAGTCGCCAGCCGATCTGAGAGGAGCCGTCCGTCTGCTACGCCGTTATGCCAAGTGACCCTCGCACGCATGAAAAAGGCGTAGGGCTCGCACACCGGACGGAGAGTTCTCGCAGCTTTGCTGTGAGATCAAGCGATGTGTGAAGACCGAGGACGCGAAAGTGGCGGCGCGCCCCAAAGCCCGGGCGGCCAGTATCCCGGGACGTAAGCAAAAGGTGCCGCGCACCCCTGCATTTCTTGGCCCGGGTGGCGATGAAAAGCCCTGCAAGGTCACGGTCGGCGACGGCCTTGACACATTTATCGGTACCCCACCTTATGCTTTTTAAGACGTATGGACGGTTTGGCACTTTTGCCTGTTTACGCCCGTGTTTCGATTCCCCTATATCTGGACCAGATCTTTGTGGCTGAGAAGCCGTACTCCCGTACCTCTCGCAAGGGCCTTGGCGGTTGCGGTGTAGTCGGTAGTGGTGACGACAGCGGCCTGAGTGGCACGGTAATGGCTCAGCGCAGCACGGGCCTCCTACACTGCACTAATACCAACGGATTTGGACCACTGCTTGCGCTGAATGACCAATACCCGCCCGTCCTTTGTGGCAATTATATCGGCCCCAAAATCTCCAGATTTCCGAGTAAGCGGGGTTTGCCAGCCATTATTGCCAGGGAGTGCGACGCAAACCTGTTCGTACCGCTCCGGAGTCAACGAAAGAACGTTGGTCGCCCCCGCAGCCAGAAGGGCGGTGCGCTACTTATCGCGTCTCCGTTTCCCGAAAAACCACGCCATCGTAAGGCCGGCAGCCACAATGATCAGCCCGATTAAAGACCAGCAAGCGACGGTGTGGGCAAAATTCGGGCTGTGCCGCGCTGCTTCGACGAAAAGCAAGCCGGCTATGACGGAGGCGAGACAAGCGAGATCCGCTGTGCTTCTACGGCGACGTCGGCTGCCTGACATGGCATTTACCGCTGATTTCTCGTGGTTTGGATGACAACGCCAGAAGCACCGCCACGCGTCCTGGGTTTTAGTCAGATTCCAGGCCCTCTCGATGCAAACTCGTACCGCTTGGAAATCCGGTGGTGGCGGCCTATCCGCCAAGTTTGCGCACGCCTGTCCCGGGTGTCAGGCGCGAGTGGATACCGCTCGAGACGCTTAGGCCTGATACTCGGCGGACAGGTTTATAATCCATGCACTCGCGGCCCTTTGAGACCGACCTGACCCATTTGGTGAGGGTGGTGTGCCAGGCGACTTTGCACACAAAAGGAAATCACGGCTTTCGGCGCGTGCGGCCTCGTGCAGCGTCTGGCCCCATAGAAGTCGCCGCCGAGGACCGTAGCCTCGTGACACCCGGCCGCAGGCCAGCGCTTGGCGGCGGTCGTTTCGCAATCCCGCTTGTCCTGTCGTCTGCCAGGAGCAGCGCTACCGTAGCTTGCGAAGGTCATAACAAGCCGATAAGCACGACATCCCCGCCGGGCGGGGTGTTTGGCGATGTTCTGTCGACAGTGAGCGTGGGTCCCAGCTGCTAACCTGATGGCGCCTGCAGCGATGTCGGCAACCGTCCGATGTGCGCGGACACCCCCCTCGTTGGCCTGAAAGGTATATAGCCTTTGCCTGCGAGGCAACTGGGACCCCTCTGTTTGGTCGTGGTGGGAGCGTAAGGATGATGGTTACGCGCAGGCTGAGTACGGCAAAAGGAACGATGGCGTCTGATATATTCCGGTTGCGCATCCCGAGGACCGAGCCCCGGGACTTTTTCGTCTATCGGTCTTACGGTGCTTTTTGCCTTAGCTTGGGACCTAAGGGAAAGTCTGGGATAATGCCGCATTGTCTAGGCATGCCATTCATCCATCCACCCATTGAGCGAGTACGCCGTGCCCCAGGATTTGATTCACAATGTCAACGTCGTCGCCCAGGAATTGTTGCCTACGCCGGATCAGGTCAAGGCCAAATGGCCAATGACTGCCCAGGCGCGGAAGACGGTGATCGATGGGAGGGAGGTCGTGCGGCGTATCTTGGATCGCCAGGATCACCGCCTCTTTATCGTAGTCGGGCCATGCTCCATCCACGACCCGCGCGCCGCGCGCGAGTACGCGGAAAAACTCAAGGCCCTTGCAGACGAAGTAAGCGACACTTTGTATCTGGTCATGCGCGTGTATTTCGAGAAGCCGCGTACCACGACCGGCTGGAAAGGCCTCATAAATGATCCTCTCATGGATGATTCCTTCCATATAGAAAAGGGGCTGTATCTTGCCCGTGAGCTGCTCCTTTATCTTGCGGAGCTAGGCCTGCCCTCGGCGACTGAGGCATTGGATCCCATTACGCCGCAGTATCTATCCGACCTGATCACCTGGACTGCGATAGGTGCGCGCACTGCCGAGTCTCAGACGCATCGCGAGCTGGCCAGTGGTTTGTCCACGCCAGTTGGATTCAAGAACGGGACTGATGGCAGCCTCGATGTCGCCATCAACGCGCTGCTTTCAGCAGCTCGGCCACACCATTTTCTCGGCATAAACCAAGATGGTCAGTGCGCGGTGTTCCGCACCCGTGGTAACCGATACGGCCATGTCGTGCTGCGTGGTGGTAATGGGCGCCCCAACTACGACTCCGAACACATCGCCCTGTGCGAGCAGGCACTGACAGCGGCTGGGTTGCCGCTGAGTATCGCTGTGGATTGCAGTCACGGCAACTCCAACAAGGATGCCGCGTTGCAGCCGCTGGTCGCAGAGCGTTGTCTGGACCAGATCTTTGAAGGTAACCGCTCCATCGTCGCGTTGATGTTGGAAAGCAATCTCGAATGGGGTGCTCAACTTATCCCCAATGACCTCACACAGCTCAAGTATGGCGTATCAGTGACCGACCCGTGCATCGATTGGATGACCACCGAGAAGCTGTTGCGCAAAGCGCACGAAAGGCTCAAGGACTTGAAGCGCTAAGGCCGCGATGGAGTCCATTGTCTTGACAACATTTCTCACTAAACCCTCACCAGAATTTTGGAAGGAACGCGCGCCTTATCGGTAACTCGGCATAAGGCGCATTCCCGACCGAAACCAAATCGCAAGGCAAAATAGCCGCGCGCATATTGCACGGACTATTCCGTAGATAGTAACCGACCCATAATTTCCACCCTACCGCAGTTCCCCTGACCCCGTTACGCTTCCCGTCCATCACATTGATGGAGGGTGGCAAGTGGCGAAGATCCGCAATCGTAAAGTCTGGCGAGCGCTTTTTGCCAAGTACGAGGCAAGCCAAGAGAGTGCGCGTGACTTCTGTGCCCGCCATGGCCTGCAGTTGGCGTACTTCTATCGGCGCAGCCTGGAGCTCCGCGGGCGTTCGGCGAGTCGCCGGGGGCAAGATACACAGCCCACTCCAACCGCCGCGGCCTTCGTGCCGGTGACGGTCACACCCCGCAGTCCACAGGCGGTGATCATGCTCACCGTCGGCCGGGCCTCTCTGGCGCTCTCGTCTTCCGTCTCCCCCGCCTGGGTGGCCGCCCTCCTTATGGCCCTGGAGGCGTGATTCCCATGCGCATGTTTGTGGATCCCATGGCCGTGTACCTGCACCGTGATTCCATCGACTTCCGGGTGGGGATAGGCGGGCTCGCTACCCGTGTGGAGCAAAAGATGGCCTTGTCGCCTTTGACGGGCGCCCTTTTTGCCTTCACAAACCGTACGCGGGACCGCGTCAAAATCCTCTATTGGGCCAGACCGGCTTTGCGTTGTGGGTCAAGCGCCTGGAGGCGGCACGATTTGCCTGGCCCTGCAAGGTCCCCGATGCGGTGTGGGCGCTCACAGAAGACCAGCTTCAGTGGCTGCTCGCGGGCTACGACAGCACGCTCATGACGCCGCATCCCTCCAAGGTGTATCAGCGGGTTTCTTGAGGACAATAGCCGTCATTTGAGTGCGATGTCTGTTCGATTATCGTATAATCGTGGCTATGACAAACAGCATACGGGACACGGCGCTACCGAACGATATCGAGGCCCTGAAGGCCGTGATCGTCGAGCGCGATGCCACGATCGAACGCTTGACTCGTCAGGCTGAACTCCTGCAGGAACAACTGAACCTCGCGATCGCTAGGCGCTATAGCGCGCGCAGCGAGAAGGGCCCAAGCCCGCAGATGGGGTTCTTTGATGAGGCTGAGGTTGAAGTCGAGCAGGAGGCCCTCGCCACTGAAGCCGCCGGTCGTCGAGCGCGTGGTGGCAGGCCGCATCTGCAAGGCTCGGGGCTATCGGAAGCCCTTGCCGGCCGCTCTTCCCCGGGGTGGATATCCTTCCGAGCTGCCCGAAGACGAACGCTTAGGCCCCGATGGGCGCCCGCTGGTGGTGATTGGCAAAGAGGTGAGCGAGCAGCTCGACATCGTGCCGGCCACGATCCGCGTGTTGCGCCATGTGCGCCTGAAGTATGGGGTCCGGAAAGACGACGAGTCGGGTGTGAAGAGTGCCCCTTTACCCCTGCAGCCCCTCCCAAAGACCATGGCGAGCCCCGGCTTACTCGCCCATATCGTGGTCTCGAAGTACCAGGATGCCTTGCCCCTCTACCGCCAGGAGACCATCTTGCAACGGATGGGGGTCGATCTCCCCCGGCGGGCGACCTTGGCCCATTGGATGATCAAGGCCGGGGTATTGGCCCAGCCTCTCATCAACCTCCTGCGCGACCAACTCTTGGCCTACGACATCCTTCAGATGGACGAGACCCCGGTGCAGGTCTTAAAAGAGACCGGCAAAACGGCCGAGTCAAAATCCTGTCTGTGGGTTCAACGGGGCGGGCCGCCCGGTCACCCGATCATCCTGTTTGACTATGACCCGAGCCGCGGGTCGGCAGTCCCTGTACGCTTATTGACGGGCTTTACGGGCATCCTCCAAACCGATGGCTATACAGGTTATTGCGCCGCAGTGCGCGCCCAGGGGCTCACCCATGCCGGATGTCTGGCGCACGCCCGGCGGAAGTTTGATGAGGCCATCAAGGCCCAAGGGAAACACAAGAAGCCGGGCCTGGCCGAAGCAGGCCTGAAACAGATCCAAAAACTCTACGCCATCGAGAAGGCCGCGCGCGACTTCACGCCCGCAGACCGTCATCGCTATCGGCAAGAGTACGCGCGCCCGCTCTGGGATACGCTCCAGGCCTGGCTTGCCACTTGTCGCCCCGGCGTCCCCCCGCAAACGGCTGTGGGCAAGGCGCTCAGCTATCTCCATAACGGGGATAAGCTTGTCATCTATCTCACGGATGGACGCCTTGCAATCGACAATAACGCCACCGAGAACAGTATCCGGCCCTTCTGTATCGGACGGCGCAACTGGCTCTTCCATGACACCGTGGCCGGTGCCAAGGCCTCCGCCACCCCTTACAGTCTCATCGAGACCTGTAAGGCGGCAGGGCTTGAGCCCTCTCATTACCTGCGCCGCCTCTTCACCGGTCTCCCTAGAGCCCAGACCGTAGAAGACCTTGAGGCCTTATTGCCCCACGCTTTGGCCGCCGATCCCACGCTGCCCCGCTTTACGCCCCGGCGCTGACCTCATCACCCCACCCCGGGGCGCCGGGGCCAGATCATCCCGCATCCTGACTGTGAAAGAACTGCCGCCGCTCCGGTTGGCCCGCCCACCCGATCGACCTATCCATGGCCCACACGATAGCAGCGTGACGCCAGGGAGGGGAGGGTGGGGTTAATGGCGCGCATACGATGTACCGGTTAACTTAGCGATTGGCATGTAGGCCGGATGCTCTGTATACTCCAACCATTATGGTGCCATAATGGTTGGAGGTACAATGCCGACGACACTAACCTTGAAAAATATTCCCGACGAGGTGTACGAGCGCCTGAAAGCGGCGGCAGCGGCGCATCGTCGCAGCTTGAATAGCGAGGCCATAGTGTGCCTCGAGGCCGTGCTTATACCGACCAAAATGACCTCTAGTGATCGGCTGGCCCGGGCCCGGCAGTTGCGGGCGGGGTTGGGTGCCCAGTTTCATGTCCGTGATATTGATGCGTTGAAGA
>JAJYGP010000052.1 GCA_021785035.1 Pseudomonadota bacterium | reverse complement strand
GAAGCGTGAAATCGGCCACGACCTCGCGAGAGAGGCGTATGGTCACGCGTTCTTTGGTCGCTGCGGCCGAGGGGCGCCCACCCTTTTCAGTTTACGAAACTCAGTATCTGTTAACTCGTAGGTATCCGGGTCCTGGGCAATCCCCACCTGGATAGCGGATTCTTCCTCGGGCGTAGGCAGATCAAATATCCGCCCCGACTGAGATGTGGCTGACATACCGTCTGACCTTTCTTGCATTGGCTTTTCTGAAGCTGATGAGGCGGCATCCGGCACGGTGATCCTACACGCCTTACGAATGCAAAGATTTCATCGCCATCTCCGGATTGGAAGCGATGATCTTGAGGAGGGCCGCGGCGGGGCCAGTCGGGTGGCGCCGACCCTGTTCCCAATTCTGCAAGGTCTTGACGCTTACCCGAATGAGCGTGGCGAAATCCTGCTGTGAGAGATGGACGCGCTCCCGCACGGCCTTGACATCCGGCACCACCACTTCAAATCGACGCGAGGGGGTCGCGGCGCCCCTGGCGATTGCCCCCGCTTCTTGGAGGCTTTGCAGAAGGTCATCAAAGAGGGTCTTGTCCATGAGTTAACTCCTTTACATATGTGCGTAATAGGGCGGTTTCCCGATCCGTCAAGTTGTCTTTCTTTGACTTCGGATACACGACCAAAAGGTAAATCTGATCTCGTCTTGTGACCCAATAATAAATTACGCGAATGCCACCGCTTTTGCCGGCGCCGGCTGCACGGCCTGCAAGGCCCCCTCGCGGCTGAGATAAGCCTTACCATTTTTTTGTTAAAGCCTCGGTGACGATTTCAGCCTTCAATCGTTCTTCGGCATACATTTTCTTCAGCCGCCGGTTCTCGTCTTCGAGCTCCTTGAGGCGCGCCATGAGCGAGGCATCCATGCCGCCGTATTTGGCGCGCCATTTGTAAAAGGTGGCACTGCTCATGCTATGTTCCCGGCAGAGTGCCGGCACTGGCGTGCCGACCTCGGCTTGTTTCAGGATCGAGAGTATCTGGCTGTCCGTATAGCGGGACTTCTTCATGTGGAATCTCCTTGCTGCCATTATGAGAAAATTCCACTTTTGCGACCAACTGTTTTTCGGGGGGATTACCGAGGGATCTTATGACCCAGACGATCTCCCTTGGCCACCACCCGGTCGATATGACGAGGAGTGAAGGCCGCGACTGGTATCGAAGTTGATACCTAGTTGATACTGAGAGGAAGATGAGGCAAGGTAGATACGGAGAATAGTGCCGTAAGTCGTTGATTTATTGGCTCCCCGGGAAGGACTTGAACCTCCGACCCGGTGATTAACAGTCACCTGCTCTACCGACTGAGCTACCGGGGATCGCAAGGCTCGCTATCCTACGAATCTCAGGTCCCAACGTCAAGGCCAACTTCAGCCTAAGGAAGCTGGGCAGCGGCTGCTGCCCGTCGTCCGGCTTGTAAGAAACGGTCTAATCTTTCCACGGCGGAGGCGAGCGTCGCGTCATTCGTGGCATAAGAAAACCGCAAATGACCAGGTGCGCCAAAGGCCGAACCCGGGACCACCGCGACACCTGTTTCCTCCAAGAGTCGTTCGGCCAAAATTTGGTCGCTTGCGATGTTGAGGTCGGCAAGGGCCTGAGATATCTCAGGAAAGAGGTAAAAGGTCCCATCAGCCGCTTGGCACCGAATCCCCGGCAGGGCGTTGAGTTGGCTGTGTAGCCAATCATGGCGGGTTTTGAACGCCTCGCGCATCGGCATGATGGAGTCGGTTCCGGAGCGCAAGGCGGCTTCCGCTGCTACCTGTGAAATCGAAGTGGGGTTTGACGTGCTTTGGGACTGGATGGTGGTCATGGCCTTGATGATCTCAGCAGGTCCTGCTGCGTAGCCGATGCGCCAGCCGGTCATCGCATAGGCCTTTGAGACGCCATTTAAGACGATCGTTCGATCAGCAAGGTCGGGACAGACATTGACGATATTCGCAAATGGTTCCGGGCCCCAGCTGATATGTTCGTACATATCGTCGGTGGCGATAAAGGTGCGGGGGTAGCGGCGCAAGACCTCACCTAAGGCGGCGAGCTCTGCGCGGGTGTACACCGCTCCCGTGGGGTTAGAGGGGCTGTTCATCACAAAGAGCTTGGTTTTATAAGTCAGCGCCGTATCGAGTGCTTCCGGGGTCATTTTGAAGCCATGCTCGATGGTCGTCGGAACAATAACCGGGGTGGCATCCGCCAAGAGAACCATGTCGATATAGGAGACCCAATAAGGGGCCGGAATCACGACCTCATCATCGGTGTCGAGAAAGGCTTGGGCGAGGTTGTAAAAGCTTTGTTTGCCGCCCACGGACACGAGCACTTGGGATGTGGTAAAATGGAGTCCGTTCTCGCGCGCGAATTTTTGCACGATGGCGTCTTTGAGGCTGGCTGTGCCATCGACCGCGGTATATTTCGTGAAGCCTTCCCGGATCGCCTGGATGGCCGCCTTTTTGATCGGATCCGGTGTATCAAAGTCCGGCTCCCCGACACCGAGATCCAAAATGTCGCGACCCTCAGCTTTGAGTTTTTTGGCGCGTGCGGTAACGGCCAATGTAGGCGAGGGCTTGATGCGGCCGATACGGGCCGATAATGTCAGTTTAGGCAAGCGGAAACCTTTTCGGGCGTTTGGTCGCCCGTATATTACCCTGGATGGCGATGCAACCAAAGCGGAACCCTGAACGTTTTGAGATCGCGAGTCACTACGCTCCCGCGGGTGATCAGCCGGCGGCGATCAAGGCCCTGGCGACCGGTCTCCAAGACGGCCTTGCCTACCAGACGCTCCTCGGCGTCACGGGGTCCGGCAAGACCTTTACGATCGCCAATGTCATAGCGAAATTACAGCGTCCGGCCCTTATTCTTGCGCCCAATAAGACGCTGGCGGCACAGCTTTATTCCGAGATGCGCGATTTTTTCCCCGATAACGCGGTTGAGTATTTCGTCTCTTACTACGATTACTATCAGCCTGAGGCCTATGTGCCGGCGTCCGATACCTATATCGAAAAGGACGCCGCGATCAACGAGCATATCGAACAGATGCGGCTTTCGGCGACCAAGGCCTTGCTCGAGCGCCCGGATGCCATCATCGTAGGGACGGTGTCGGCGATTTACGGACTGGGCGACCCCGCGGCTTATCACGCCATGATTTTGCATTTAAAAAAAGGCGCGCTTTTTGATCAGCGAGCGATTCTAAAGCGGCTTTCGGAGATGCAGTACACGCGCAACGACATCGAGCTCAAGCGCGGAACCTTTCGGGTGCATGGGGATGTGATCGATATCTTCCCGGCCGAATCGGACCAGCTTGCGGTGCGGGTCGGGCTCTTCGACGAAACCATTGATGACCTTTTCGAGTTCGATCCTCTGACGGGCGACGTCGTGACCCGCTTAGGGCGTGCCACGATCTACCCGAAATCCCACTACGTGACGCCGCGCGATACCATTACCGGGGCAGTCGACCAGATCCGGGAAGAGCTGCGGTTGCGGCTTGAAGAGCTGCATGCGGCCAATAAGCTTCTTGAGGCTCAGCGACTGGCCGAGCGCACCCGATTCGACCTCGAGATGATGAAGGAGTTGGGATACTGTTCTGGTATTGAGAATTACTCACGTTACTTATCCGGGCGCAAGGCCGGTGAGCCGCCCCCGACCTTAATCGATTACCTGCCCAAGAACGCCCTCTTGGTGGTTGACGAAAGCCACGTCACCATGCCGCAACTCGGCGGTATGTACCGGGGTGACCGCGCCCGTAAGACGACGCTTGTGGACTATGGTTTTCGGCTGCCCTCGGCGCTCGACAATCGGCCGCTGAAGCTTGAGGAATTCGAGGCCCTTATGCCGCAAACAATTTTTGTGTCGGCTACCCCGGGGCCCTACGAGGCGGCGCGCACTTCGACTATAGTCGAACAGGTAGTGCGCCCAACAGGGCTTGTGGATCCAGAGATCGAGGTGCGACCCGTGACCCACCAGGTCGATGATCTCTTGGCCGAAGTGAGGTTGCGCGCAGCCCGGGATGAACGGGTGCTCGTCACCACGCTCACCAAGCGTATGGCCGAAGATCTCACTGAGTATTTTCATGAGCATGGGGTTAGGGTGCGGTACCTGCATTCCGACATCGATACGGTCGAGCGGGTCGAGATCATACGGGATTTACGGGCCGGGGCCTTCGATGTCTTAATTGGGATCAACCTTCTTCGCGAGGGGCTCGATATCCCCGAGGTGTCGCTGGTGGCAATCCTCGATGCCGATAAGGAGGGATTCTTGCGGTCGACGCGTTCCTTAATCCAAACCATCGGGCGCGCCGCTCGGCATTTAACCGGCCGTGCGATCCTTTATGCCGATCGGATCACTGATTCTATGCGCGCGGCGATCGATGAGACTGACCGTAGACGCGCAAAGCAGGTCGCCTTTAATAAGGCCCATGGTATTACCCCGCAAGGGGTCGTGAAAGCGGTCAAGGAATTGATCGAAGGCGTGCCGGGGCGGGCGGTTCCTGGGAGCGCTAGCAAGTCTGAAGAGAATGTCCGTTCTCTGTCCCCAGAGGCTTTGGGCAAGCTTTTGAAAAAGCTTGAAAAAGACATGTATCGGCACGCCCAAGGTTTGGAGTTCGAGCAGGCGGCCAAGTTGCGGGATCGTATTAACGCCCTAAAGCGCAGCGCCTTAAGCCCGGGGTCTGCGGAACGGATTGCTAAGGGCTGATCCTGCGGGCCTTGCTTGCCCGTTGTTTGGGGCCGCTTTCTTATGGTATGGTGCGCAGCCCGGAGGCGCGTAGCTCAGTGGTAGAGCACTACCTTGACATGGTAGTGGTCGGTGGTTCGATCCCACTCGCGCCTACCAAATCCTTTATACGAATGCCGGGGATTCCTGCGGCCTTACGAGACACTGCCTACCGATGCCTGTAATTACCCTGCCCGATGGAAGTCGGCGCGAGTATGAGAATGCCGTGACCGTAGCCCAAGTGGCGGCCGATATTGGCGCGGGGTTGGCGCGCTCGGCGCTGGCCGGGCGGGTCGACGATCGGCTCGTCGACACCTCTTTCGTGCTCGATCATGATGCCCGTCTGGCGATTGTGACGGACCGGGATCCCGAGGGCCTGGAGGTTTTGCGGCATTCGACGGCACACCTTTTGGCGCATGCGGTAAAGACCCTGTATCCCGCGGCGCAGGTCACCATAGGACCGGTGATCAACGACGGATTTTACTACGATTTCGCCTATGAGCCCGGATTGAGCCCAGACGATTTAAAGCGCATCGAAGACCGTATGCGCGAGCTTGCGCGACGCGATATCCCGGTGGAACGTCAGACGATGGACAGGGCCCGGGCGATCGGTTTTTTCGAAGAATTGGGCGAGGCGTATAAGGCCGAGATCATTCGTGATTTGCCGGCGACCGAGACCTTGTCCCTGTACCGCCAAGGCGATTTCGTCGATTTGTGTCGGGGTCCCCATGTGCCGTCGACCGGCCGCCTCAAACACTTTAAGTTGATGACGCTCGCTGGTGCTTATTGGCGCGGCGATTCGCGCAACCCCATGCTGCAGCGTGTCTATGGGACGGCGTTCGCAAGCCGTGAGGCGCTTGAGGAACATATACGGCGCTTAGAAGAGGCCGAACGGCGGGACCATAGGCGGATCGGCCGGGCGCTCGATCTCTTCCATATTCAGGAAGAGGCCCCGGGGATGATCTTTTGGCACGATCGGGGCCTGCGTGTTTATCAGGCTATAGAACAGTATATTCGCAGGTTCCTGCGGGCTCATGGCTATCAAGAGGTGCGTACGCCCCTCATTATGGATAAAAGCCTCTGGGAGCGTTCCGGGCACTGGGACAAGTTCGCAGACGGTATGTTCACGACCTCATCGGAAAAGCGCGAATACGCGGTAAAGCCCATGAATTGTCCGGGGCATGTCCAGATTTTTAATCAGGGTTTGAAAAGTTACCGCGATCTACCCTTGCGTTTGGCCGAGTTCGGGTCCTGCCATAGGAATGAGCCATCCGGGACTTTGCATGGATTGCTACGCCTTCGGAATTTCGTGCAGGACGACGCCCATATTTTTTGTGCCGAGGCCGATATCCAGTCAGAGGTCAGCGCCTTTATCGATCTTCTCTACCGGGTGTATGCCGATTTCGGCTTCCGCGAGGTCTTGGTGAAGCTGTCGACCCGTCCGGACAAGCGCGTGGGGAGCGAGGCCCTCTGGGACAAGGCCGAGGCAGCTTTAACGCAGGCTTTGGCGCACAAGGGTCTGGCCTACGACTTGCAGCCGGGAGAAGGGGCCTTTTATGGTCCGAAGATCGAATTTGCACTCAAAGATAGCCTTGGCCGGGTCTGGCAGTGTGGGACGATACAGGTGGATTTTGCGATGCCTGAGCGGCTAGGGGCGAGTTTCATCGCGGCCGACGGCAAGAAGGCTATCCCGGTTATGTTGCACCGCGCTATCCTAGGGTCGCTCGAGCGCTTTATAGGTATCCTGATTGAGGAGCACGCTGGGGCCCTGCCGCTGTGGTTGGCACCGGTTCAGGTGGTGGTCTTAGGAATCGCCGACCGGCATGCCGAGCGCGTCCAAAATGTGGAAAAAGAACTGCGCGCGGCCGGTTGGCGAGCGGAATCGGACTTGAGAAACGAGAAGATAGGCTTTAAGATCCGCGAGCATACCATGCAGAAGGTTCCTTATTTGGTGGTTGTGGGCGACCGCGAGGTCGACGAGGGAACGGTGTCGGTTAGAACCCGCGAAGGAGTCGATCTTGGCGGGATGGTAGTGGGTGCCCTCACTGCGCTGGTCGGGGCAGGGTTGGCCAATCCGGGAAGTGGGGAGGGGTAGGCTATCGTTCAGGAACGCGAGACGCGGCTTAATGGGCAGATTAGTGCTCCGCGCGTAAGGTTAATTGGCGCCGATGGTTCACAGGTCGGTATTGTCCCGATTGCGGAGGCTCTGAAGAGCGCGGAATTGGCCGCTCTGGACCTTGTAGAGATATCGCCCAATGTGTCGCCGCCGGTTTGCCGTATCATGGATTACGGCAAGTTTCAGTACGAGGAAAGCAAACGGCGGCACGTTGCCAAAAAGAAGCAAAAGCAGATTCAGGTCAAGGAGGTGAAGTTCCGCCCCGGCACCGACGTAGGCGACTACGAAGTGAAGGTACGGAATCTCATTCGTTTCCTCGAAAACGGGGATAAGGCGAAGATCACTCTTCGGTTCCGGGGTCGGGAAATGGCCCACCAGGATATCGGGATGGAGCTTTTGAAACGGGTTGAGGGGGATTTGTCGCAGTACGGAACGGTCGAACAGCGTCCGCGTTTGGAAGGACGGCAGATGGTGATGGTGGTAAACCCTAAAAAATAGGGGATGATTCGGGTTCTGGGTAAAAAGTTGGCTGTAAAACGACCGTCTCAAGCGAAGTTAAAAGGCCTTTATCGGGCTGCTTGAACGGGACCATGACAAGAGCGCACAAGCGCAAGGGGATAGTATGCCGAAGTTGAAATCAAATCGTGGAGCCGCCAAGCGCTTCAAAAAGAGCGCAGGTGGTTTTAAGTGTCGTCACTCGCATTTGCGGCACATATTGACGAGCAAAACCACGAAGCGCAAACGCCATTTGCGCGCCGATCGCCTTGTCCATCCCTCGGATGTGGCAGGCGTCGCTCGCATGCTTCCTTACGCTTAACGCAGGAGTCTTCCTATGCCACGTGTAAAACGCGGAGTTACCGCCCGGGCCCGGCATAAAAAGGTCACAGCGCTTGCCAAGGGGTATCGCGGCGCGCGTAAGAACGTTTTTCGGGTTGCTAAACAAGCGGTTGCCAAGGCCGGCCAGTACGCCTATCGCGATCGGCGCGATCGGAAGCGCCAGTTTCGGGCGCTTTGGATCGTGCGTATCAACGCCGCCGCTCGTGAATGCGGGTTGAGCTATAGCCGTTTGATGGACGGTTTGCGCAAAGCCTCCATCGCTATTGACCGCAAGGTTTTGGCCGATATCGCGGTGGCCGATAAGGCAGCCTTTGCGGCCCTTGCCGAGAAGGCCAAAGCTAGCCTTTCTTTAGCCTAGGGGCGCACTCTAGGCGATGGACGAGCCGTTCATAGAAAGGCTTGAGCGGCTTGAGAAGGAGGCCATCCAAGCCTTGTCGGGCGTGTCCGATGTCGGCGCGCTCGAGGGGTGGCGCGTACGCTTCCTGGGAAAGAGCGGCCTGCTCACCGAGGAATTGAAGCGTATCGGGACCCTCTCCGCGGCCGAGCGGCCGCGCGCGGGCCAGCTCGTCAATACCCTGAAGAAGGCCTTGGGCGAGGCGCATGGCGCGCGCTTAGGTGTACTCGTTGCCGATCAACAGAAGGCGCAACTGAGTGCCGAGGCCGTCGATGTCACGCTCCCCGGACGGGGTTTGGGTGTCGGCAGCCTTCATCCCCTGACTGCGGCCTTGCGGCGTATCGAGGATATCTTTGCGGCCCTTGGATTTAGTCAGGCGAGCGGCCCGGAGGTCGAAGACGAGTTTCACAACTTCGAGGCCCTCAATATCCCGGCCCACCATCCGGCGCGGGCCATGCATGACACCTTCTATCTTCTCGACACGCATCTTTTGCGGACCCATACGTCGACTGTGCAGATTCGTTTTATGGAGAACAATACCCCTCCGTTTCGGATCATAGCGCCCGGGCGCGTGTATCGGGCTGATGCCCCAGACCCTACGCATAGCCCCATCTTTCATCAGGTGGAAGGTCTGGTAGTTGGTGAGGGGATCCATATGGGCCATTTGAAGTCGACCTTGCACACGTTTCTCGAGGGCTTTTTTGAGCGGCCCTTAAACTTGCGATTGCGGCCCTCGTACTTCCCCTTTACCGAGCCTTCGGCCGAGGTCGACGTGAGTTGTCTTTTGTGCCAGGGAGTGGGCTGTCGTGTCTGTAAGGGGACGGGTTATGTGGAGGTTCTCGGTTGTGGCCTGGTTCATCCCGCAGTCCTCACGCGGGTCGGAATCGATGCTGAACGGTTCAGCGGGTTTGCGTTTGGCATGGGTGTCGAGCGGCTTTTGATGCTGCGCGACGGGGTTCCGGACCTCCGACTTTTTTACGAAAACGATCTCCGATTTTTGCGAAGCTTGCGGTGAGCGTGTGCGCATAAGCGAAACCTGGTTAAAGGATTGGCTGGATACGAAGCTCAGCTTTTCTGAGTTGCCATCCTATTTGGTGCGCGGCGGCTTCGAGGTCGAAGGCTCGGGGACCGCCGGACCCTCGCTCCCTCAGGTCGTGGTCGCGCGCATCGAGGAGACCAAGCCCCATCCCGATGCCGAACGGTTGCAGGTCTGTCGCGTGGATTGCGGGGGCGGGGTCTTGCGTACCATTGTCTGCGGGGCGGCCAACGCGCGACCCGGTCTCGTGGCACCCTTGGCCTTGCCGGGTGCGGTAATCGGCGAAAAGACGATCGCGGCTGCCAAGGTGCGCGGTGTGCATTCGGAGGGTATGCTCTGTGCGGGGTCGGAGTTGGGGCTGCACGACACCGTAGGTTTATGGGAACTACCACCGGATGCGCCGCTGGGGATGCCCCTAAGCGAGTACTGTCATTTTTCCGAACCCTATCTCGATGTCGCCGTTACCCCCAATCGCGGCGACTGTTTGAGCGTGAAGGGGATGGGGCGCGAGATTGCGGCTTTGACTGGCAGCCGTTACCGGGCGCCCAAGCCACGTATCACCCGGGTCCACGGCTCGGCCCCGCGAGTCTCGGTGCGTGATGCCGTCCGTTGTCCGCGCTACTGTGTCAGGACCCTTGTGAAAATAAGACCCGGCTGCGTGAGTCCGCCGTGGCTTGTAGAGCGCCTGCGACTGAGCGGGATCGCAAGCCGCCACCCGGTGGTTGATGTCACGAACTACATCATGTTGGATTTGGGGCAACCCCTGCATGCCTTTGATAGCGATCTCGTTGCGGATTTTTTGGAGGTTCGCACTGCCGCCGCGGGCGAGACGTTTACGCTTCTGGACGGGAGCACGCCGGTTTTAACCACAGATGATCTCGTGATCGCCGATCAGAAGGGACCAGTGGCGTTGGCGGGTGTCATGGGTGGGATGCGCACGGCCGTGGGTGCCCAGACTCAGAACGTCTTACTGGAAGCGGCCTATTTTCGGCCAGAGACCTTGTCCCGGACCGCGCGGCGCCTGGGTCTCACCACCGAGGCGGCGTTGCGCTTTGAGCGGGGGGTCGACCCGGAGCTGGCCAGTCTCGCTTTGGAGCGCGCGACCGCCCTTATCATCAAGATCGCGGGCGGCCAGGCAAGCCCGGTGACCGAGCAGGCGGCGCCCGGACATTGGCCGAAGCGTGAGCCGATCCGACTCCGTTTTGCTCGCATTCAGCAGTTGCTAGGGGTTCCCGTGCCCCGTATTCAGGTGAGCCGGTTCCTGAAGGCTCTCGGGATGGTGGTGACCGGGTCTCATGGCGATCTTCTGGTGATGCCCCCTCGTTTCCGCTTCGATATTCAAGCCGAGATCGACCTTGTAGAAGAGATTGCTAGACTGTGGGGTTACGACCATATCCCGGCCGTGGAACTGCCCATGGCTTTGCAAACGCCCCCGCCCGCGACCTCCGGGATGCGGCGGGTGGCAGATCTGCTCTGTGATCGCGACTACTGCGAGGCCGCGACCTTAAGTTTGGTGGACCCCGCGGAGCAGGCCTTATGGGGATTTTCCTCGCCGGTCCTTTTGCGTAACCCGCTGGCCGCCCCCTGGGCCCAGTTGCGCCCCAGTCTCATTCCCGGGCTTATGGTGGCCGCCCTCCATAATCGCCGTCGCCAACAGGGGCGCTTGCGGCTTTTTGAGATCGGGACCTGCTTTGCGGCGTCAGAGAAGGGGGTGTCTGAGGTCACCAAGGTGGCGGGGCTGATATTGGGGCCGGTGCTGCCGGAACAATGGGGGGTCAAGGCCCGAGGTGCGGACTTTTTCGATCTGAAAGGCGATGTGGAGGCCTTATGCGCTTTGGCGCAGGTCACGCCCCGGACGGTGACCTGTGATTTCCCCTTCCTCCAGCCGGGTGTGTCGGGGGCTCTTCTGGTGGGTCCGGACACGGTGGGGTGTTTGGGAGCCGTGAGCCCCGAACTGCGCCGCAAGTGGGGGCTTGAGGAGCCGGTTTTTGTGTTTGAGATAGAGGCCCGCCTCTGGGGTGCCCGGGGGCCGAAACGGGCCGAGGAACCCTCGCGTTTTCCCTCCGTGCGCCGGGACATCGCGCTCGTGGTCGCCAAAGACGTGACGGCCGGTGATCTCTTGGAAACCGTCCGGAGAAGCGCTGGCGCGCTCTTGCAAGACCTTGTCCTATTTGACGTTTATCAGGGCGAAGGTCTTGATTTTGGGACTAAAAGTTTGGCCTTAAGCTTGACCTTACAAGACTTCTCGCGCACTCTTACTGATGAGGTTGTCGATAAGACCATGGCGCATGTGGTTTCCGCGCTAAAGACGGCCCACCGCGCACAGTTGCGGCAATAACAAGAAAGTCTGGCGTCAAAGGGAAGGGACTATGGCACTGACAAAGGCGGACCTCGCAGAGGCGCTATTCCAGGAATTGGGACTCAATAAACGGGAAGCCAAGGAATTCGTTGAGCTTTTTTTTGAAAGGATCTGCGAAGCCCTAGGTCAAGGCGAGCCCGTGAAGCTGTCCGGGTTTGGAAATTTTGGCGTTCGCCATAAAAATCGCCGTCCTGGACGTAACCCCAAGACCGGGGAAGAGATACCGATAGTGGAACGGCGGGTCGTGACGTTCCGGGCGAGCCACAAACTGAAAGAACGGGTAGACGTCCATGCTCGATCCGGGGGATAACTGCGAGTTACCGCCGATCCCAGGCAAACGCTATTTTACCATTAGCGAGGTGAGTGAACTGTGTGCCGTCAAGCCGCATGTTCTACGCTATTGGGAGCAAGAATTTCCGAAATTACAGTCGGTAAAGCGTCGGGGCAACCGGCGTTATTATCAACATCACGATGTCCTTTTGATCCGTGAGATCCGCTCGCTCTTGTATGTCGAGGGGTTTACGATCAGTGGGGCGCGTAATCGATTGATGCAAGAGGGGCAGGGAGGGCGTGACCAGCACGCAGAGGCCCTCACCCTGTTGACCGAGGGCTTGGAAGAGGTGCGAGCCTTGTTGACGACCCCCGCCAGTGCCATCCGGTCTTGATCCCTGGCCATGGCTGGCCCTTACACCACACTGATCGATCCAAAGACCCTAGCTGCGCATATCCAGAAGCCCGGCTGGGTGGTGGTCGATTGTCGTTTTGCGTTAACGGCGCCGGAGCTTGGGCGTCAGAATTATGACGCCGGTCATCTGCCAGGGGCGTTTTATGCGGATTTGGAACACGATCTGTCCGGCCCCCGCGCCCCAGGACAGGGTCGGCACCCGCTGCCGACGCTTACCGCCTTTCAGGCGACTCTCGGTCGTTGGGGCATTACGAGAGACACTCAGGTCGTCGCCTACGATGACGCGAGCTCCGTGTTCGCGAGCCGCCTGTGGTGGCTTTTGCGGGTGTTTTGTGGCCACGATGCGGTTGCAGTTCTCGATGGCGGTTTGGCCGCCTGGAAAGGACAGGGGCTCCCCTTGTCTCAGTATGCGCCGCCCTTCTCTTTGGCTGCGGTTTATCGGGGCAGTAAGCCGCGGGCCGCTGCGATCCTCGATACCGACGCCATTTTGGCGGTAGTCGCGGGTCGGGTACGACGGCTTTTGATCGATGCTCGGGGACCAGAGCGGTTTCAAGGGCTTGCCGAATCCATTGATCCGGTGGCCGGACATATCCCTGGGGCCGTGAATCGACCCTTTGAGGAGAATCTCCGATCGGATAAGACCTTTCGTGATCGGGACGATCTGCGCATGGCCTTTGAGGCCCTCTTGGGTGCGCGTGATCCGCGTGAGGTGGTGCATTATTGCGGCTCGGGGGTATCGGCTTGCCATAATGCGCTCGCGATGGCGGTTGCGGGTTTAGGGGAGACGACGCTCTACCCGGGCTCTTGGAGCGCTTGGATCAGCGATCAGAGCCGACCCGTTGCGCGTCGCAGTTAGGATTTTTCGAGCCCGGGAAGGGCGGCCCGGGGATTTTTCGAGCCCGGGAAGGGCGGCCCGGGCTTTGGTCGTCCGATCCCTGCGGTCAGGCGGCTTTTGTGATAATTTTGTCTTATTCTGGGACCGTAGGGGTCGCGGGGGAGCGGCCTTGTCTCCTGACTCTGCGGGCGGGTTTTTCTAATGGTAGGTGAAGGCTTATGAAACTTTATGACCTTGAGCGATCCGGGAATTGTTATAAGATTCGGTTACTACTGGCTTTGTTGCGCGTCCCCTACGAGCGGGTCACGGTATCTTTGGATGAGGGGGCGCAACGCAGCCCGGAATTTTTGCGCTTGAATCCGCGCGGACAGATACCTGTCCTGGTTACGGACGAGGGATTCGCGATCTGGGACTCGACGGCGATCCTCGTGTATTTGGCCCGCCGTTTCGGCGGCGAGCGGTGGTTGCCCACGGAGCCGCTTGCTATGGCGCGCGTCACGCAGTGGCTGGCGTTCGAACAAAACGAAGGGCGCTACGGTATAGGGCGAACCCGAGCAATCGCCTTAAAAATGAAGAGTAGTCTTGCGCAAATGGGTCACCTCGAAGAGTCCCAGAGGCTTGCCGAAACGGCTTTGAAGATACTGGAGACGCGATTGCAGGAGGCGTCCTGGTTGGCGACTGATCATGCCACGATTGCCGATATTGCCTGTTACCCCTATACCGCGTTTTTCCTGGAGAGTGGTCTGACGCCTCAGGCCTATCCCGCCATCCGCGCCTGGTTTCAGCGCTTGGAGGCGCTGCCGAATTATATTCCGCTGCCGCCACGTCCTCAGGGACCTGCGTGAGATGGCAGCGGTTTCGCAGGGCTTTGGGATACCGATGCTTTATTCGCTCCGGGTGTGTTGCTTTGCCGGCACGTTCGTTCACACGAGACCGGTGCCGGTGATCGCGGAGGTGGGATTGTGCGGGTTTTAGTGACCGGGGGTACGGGCTATATCGGTTCACATACCGCTATTGCGCTCATGGCGGCAGGGCACGAGGTGGTGCTATGGGACAATCTTTATAATAGCAGTGCCAATGTCGTAGACCGCATTGCGACCCTGGCACGAAGGCGCCCGGCCTTCTTTCAGGGAGACGTCCGCGACCGCCGGGCGCTAGAAACGGTGTTTTCCACCCACCGGTTTGATGCCGTGATTCACTTTGCCGGATTGAAGGCGGTGGGCGAATCGGTACATAAGCCGCTTCTCTATTACGATAATAACGTCCACGGCACCCTCGTGTTATTGGAGGTGATGCAGAAGGCCGACGTCAAAATGTTTGTCTTTTCCTCGTCTGCGACGGTATACGGTAACCCAGCTTCAGTCCCGATACGCGAGGATTTTCCTCGGACGGCGACCAATGCCTACGGACGATCTAAAATCATGATCGAGGATGTGCTCGCGGATCTCGCGGCCTCGGAACCGGGCTGGCGGGTCGCGCGCCTACGTTACTTTAATCCTGTAGGTGCGCATGAAAGCGGGACAATTGGTGAAGATCCGCGCGATACGCCCAGTAATCTCATGCCGTATATCTCTCAAGTGGCGGTCGGGCATAGAAGTCATGTGCGCGTGTTTGGGGGGGATTATCCGACACCCGACGGCACGGGCGTGCGCGACTATATCCACGTAATGGACTTGGCGGCCGGGCATGTGGC
>JAJYGP010000072.1 GCA_021785035.1 Pseudomonadota bacterium | reverse complement strand
ATTTAGGAATCTGAAGGAGACCCACGCTGTCTTTCATCGCAATGCGTCATTGGTTATTTCCGCATTGCGTCAGGGAGATCAACAGGAGGCGCGTGTTCTGTTAGATATGGTGAAAGCCAAGTCACGCCAAATCCGTGTGTCATTGGCGAAGCTCTGTTAGAGCGAGGAAGGGCCTTCTTGAAAGGCGTGCACTGATCACTATCGTGCCGTTTTTGGTAAGGCAATAGGCATAGTCGGCCATGGCAAGGGGATGCGACTGGCCCGATCAAGCGGGCCTGGAAACTGACGCGGCGTCTCCCGACGCACAACCGCTACTGCAAAACGCCCTTGGACGGGATGTCTTGAAAGCCGCCAACGCTTGCTTTATACGTAAGATGCTCTGTTTAGCTGCAGGGATACGGCGCCTGCCAAGGGTCCGCTCTCACAAATACGTGCGACACTTGACGGTAGTCCACGACGAATGAGAAATAGTAACGTGTGGGCGTGCGAATCCTCACATGAAGGGGCACCTGAAGTTTTGACGGTGTAGTGTATGTTTCTTGTGTCTGGGCCTCAGAGCCCCCTTTTGATCACAAAACGGAAGATCGCGCCATGACCATAGCAAACCCCGGGGATCACGGACTGTCGGCAAGCGAATATCAGGAATTAGAAAACTTTCTTGAATCACCAGAGGTCCCTGGGAAGGCGATGAGTCTTACCGAGTTAGAGGGGTTTTTGGCCGCGGTTCTTCTCAGTCGCCGGGTTATACTGCCCTCCGAGTGGTTGGCTTGGGTGTGGGATAAAGACAACGGGAAGGTTGGGGTCGTTTTTCAGGGAGGAGAGCAGGCTAATCGTATTATGGGGCTCTTGATTCGCCTCATGAATGGCATCGCCGATGCCTTTGCGACCACCCCTCCGTCGTTCAAACCCCTCTTTCAGCGCGATGGGCGCGGGAGCGCGCAGGCGTGGGCGGCTGGCTTTGTGTTGGGTACGCGTTTTGATAAGACCAGTTGGGAGGCGTTGTGGGCCCATAGACCGGAGCTTGCCGCACCCCTTCTCGGACTGGCTCGCACACAGACTCCCCCTCGCGCGACACCAGGAGAGCCGCCCGTGGCCGACGAACCCCTTATCGCGGCCTTGAGTCCGGCGCTTGCTGCGCTCAATACCCGGCAAAAAGATCAGGTCCGTCGTGACTATCCACAAGCCCGGCCCCCATCAGCGCCCCCTCTCCGCACAGGCCCCAAAATCGGCCGCAACGATCCCTGTCCATGCCAATCGGGGAAAAAATATAAAATGTGTTGCGGAAGCGACGGGGTAACGCTTCACTGAGTCGCCCGCTGGCTCAGACTCAAGGGGTCGTGATGGGCGTTTCCTGGTCCCTCGGAGCCGGCACGCCCTAGCCACCTCACGGCTCGGTCCTGAAAAAGAGGAGGCGAGAGTCGAGTATAGGCGCGGTCGCGCCTTAGGCGGTCGCGCGCAGGGCCGTGGGCGATTGGCCTCGTGTCCGCGAAGCCCAGCGATCATGGAGACGCACGACCTCGCCTATGATCAGAAGCGTGGGCGGCGATACCGCCTCCCGAGCTACCACCTGTGGGAGCTCAGCGAGGGTGGCTGTGATGACGCGTTGTTCCGGGGTCGTACCGTGTTCGACCAAGGCCGCAGGGGTGGTCGCGGGCAGGCCATGGGCTATGAGTTCGCGGCTGATGGTGGTAACTGCCGTGACCCCCATGTAAAACACCACTGTTTGATGGGGTTGGGCCAGGGCCGTCCAATTCAGGGCAAGCCCGTCTTTTTGGCAATGCCCGGTCACAAATACGCAGGATTGGGCGTAATCGCGATGAGTGAGCGGCAGATCCCCGTAGGCGGCGCAGCCAAGGGCTGCGGTAATCCCGGGTACCACCTGAAAGGGGATGCCGGCGTCAACCAGGGCGTCGATCTCCTCGCCGCCACGGCCGAAGACGAAAGGATCGCCACCTTTCAATCGCACGACTCGTTGGCCTTCTGCGGCCAGATCGACCAATATTTGGTTGATGGCCTTTTGGGGGACACTGTGATGCCCGGCGTTCTTGCCGACGTCGATCTGTTGCGCGTCGCGACGACAAAGCGCCAGAATCGGGGCGGCCACGAGGCGGTCGTAGACCACCACGTCCGCCTCCTGCATCAGGCGTAATGCCCGCAAGGTGAGAAGATCGGGGTCTCCGGGCCCGGCCCCCACCAACGATACCAATCCCCGAGCGGGCCCCTCGGGCTTGGCAAGTTCCTGACTGAAAAGCGTGCGCGCCTCCTCCATGCGGCCGCCCAAGAGCAACTCGGCGACCGGCCCTTGAAGGATCCGTTCCCAAAAGTGTCGCCGGTTGGTAGGAGCCGGGATGTGCTGGCGTACAAGCGTGCGGCGCCGCGCCATGAAGGTGGCAAGCTGCCCATAGGCCGATCCTACGATGGTTTCAAGACGTACGCGCAAAAGCCGAGCCAGTATCGGCGAGGCGCCCCCGCTTGAGATGGCGATGAGGAGAGGCGATCGATCGATGATAGACGGCATAATGAAGCTGCAAAGCCCCGGATTATCGACGACATTCACTGGGATATGGGCGGCGGTGGCGGCTGCCGAGACCAGCGTATTGACGGCCTTGCGATTGGTGGCGGCGATCACGATACGTGCGCCAGCCACGTCTGTGGCATCAAAACCGCGCGCGATATGGGTGATTTCGCCGGCGGTTTTCTGGGCGTTTAGCGCGGGGCAAAGATCGGGGGCTACCACCACGATGCGGGCGCCTGCGCTCTGAAGAATACGAACCTTGCGGGCCGCGACGTCACCGCCTCCTACGACAAGACAGCGCGTCGCACGGATATCGAGAAAAATAGGTAGGTGGTTCATAGACGTTCCGCTTAATCAGGTCAGTTGCTACTGAACACCCAACGTTCAGGTGAGACTATATCCCGGGAGGGATAGCCCTTTAGACTGCACCCCCCCCCTTAAGGGGGGTGCGGTGTCTCTTAAGATTCTGTGTAACGAGGCCCCAGAGTTGTGCCTCAAGGTGCCGGCCAAGGGGCTCTCTGCTGGGTAAAAATCCGGTGACGAAGATGTGCGCGAT
>JAJYGP010000050.1 GCA_021785035.1 Pseudomonadota bacterium | reverse complement strand
GTGCATAAGGTGGCCCAATAAGAATATCTCCGCGGCGCTTCCGACAAACCCAAAAAGCTGCCACATCGCACAGCGCAGCAAAGCCCTGCGCCGCCTATACAAAATGCGAACTTTTTGATCAAGGGTGCGTAAAACCGGAGCCGGCCCGCGCCGATTGCGGAAAAACTGCGCGCTCAGGCGCTCAAAGAATCCGACGAGCCCCATGCGCCATTGGATGGCCAGAAACACAACCACCACAAAGACCCCGATTGCGAGCGCCCCGAGCAGTTTCGGCACCAGGAAGCTGGCTCCGACATAAGGAAGCAGGGCGCCGATGCCAGCCACCGTCAAAAAGACCTGCCAAACGAGTGTCACGCTGGTCTCGACGATCACGCTCGCCGAGGCCGTACAGGTCTTGACCCCCTTAAGCCGCAGCAAGCGAATAGCGATCACTTCGCCCCCTACCCGCGCCACGGGGAGCAGTGTGTTCACCGCGTCCCGGATCATGCCAAGCCAGAAAAGCAGCGCCCACGAGGCCTGGCGGCGCATTTTCAACAAAGCCCGCCAGCCGCGGGTATCGAGCCCCACGGTAAGAAGTCGCAAGGGGATTAACCACAAAAGGCCGAATCCCGCCACTCCCAAAGTCTGCCCAATGCGCTGCCAGCCCACATGGATGACGAGATCGATCACCGCAAATGCGCCTATACCCGCGGCCACCATCATAAGCCATGGCATCCAGCGCGAAAGGCCGCGAGCCGTAAGCGGCTCAGTCCCCGTACACCCCGGATCGAACCCGAGCCCGTCTCTATATTTGGTCTTAGGCACGCTCAGTACCCTTGGGCCTACGCAGCGTCAAAAGCGCCGGAAGCACAAGTAAGATCGTCACTAAAGCCGCTCCCATCGCGATAAATAAGGTCTCACCTAGCACCGCCATCCCCGGGTTTGACGAGATCGCGAGGCTACCGAAAGAGCTCATGGTCGTCAGCGCACTAAACACAACCGCCTCCGAGGTCGTCGTATCCAAAAGAACAGCTGTCCCGACGCCGCGTCGCCAGCGCACGACCAAGTAAATACTGAAGGCCACGCTCAAGCCTATTAGAAGCGGCAAAACGATGATATTGGCGAGGTTAAAGGCAATCCCAAGCCCCCACATTACAGAAACCGCGACCATGGCCGCAAGGATCAAAGGAATCAATATAGTCAAAGCATCAGCAACGCTCCTAAGCGTCAGCAAAAGCACGATCGTGATAAGCACAAACGAGATCGCCGTCGCTTCCTGAAACGCATCCACCACCGCCCGACCCCCCTGCACCAGCAGAATCGGAGGACCGACGGCATCGGGGGCCACGCTCTCAACATCGTGCGCGAAGCGAGCAATGTTTCGGTTGTGGTTCAAATTCAGCGAAGAAAAGACCTCGATGCGCGCCTGTCCGTGAGGACCCAGGAATTGCCGCCGTAGCGTGGGCGGAAGCGTTGCGAGCGTCACGGGTCGCGCGTTCAGGGCAGAATCTAACTGGCGCAATTGCCAAGGCAGGGTCCCGATAATCCTTTTCTGCAAAGCCCGAAGCACACCCGGACGCTTCGCGAACCGCGCCCTATAAGACGCAAGCGTCCCATCGAGCTTACGTACAGCGGCCGCCAAGGTGCCCTGGGGCCGCACGACCAGAAAGCCGCGCAGGGCCCGCTGAAGACGCTGCAAACTTTGGGCGATATGCGCAGATGAAACTGGTCTCGTCTCGGTCGGTCGAATGGAAAACGGGGGCACAAGAAGCGCCATCTGAGCTATCACGGCGAGCTTGGCGTTTTGGTGTCTGGGAACATAACTCGCCATCGTAAGGACCCGGCCGACCGTCTTCAGCTTATGTAAACGCACCACCACTTGCTGGGCTTGCGCCAAACTGGGCTCTAGGATATCGATGGGATAAGGCGAAATTCGGCTATTTTTCAGTAAGGCTTCGAATGTCGATACCGCCTCGCTGTGCGGATTCTGAAGGTGCATCGGATCGAAATCGAAACGGATCGAAAGAATGAGTGGCACCAAGGCTGCCGCCACCACCGCCGCCCCCAAGACGATGGCGCGGGGGTGCCGATGCACCGGAAGATGCGCCAAAAGTGCTCGCAGTTGCCCCCGCGGGCGCCCGCCCGCGTGGCCGTCAACGAACACCGTCAGGAGCGCCGGGGTCACGGTGAGATTCGCGAACAACGCAAAAAACATCCCGGTCCCCGAGATAATGCCAAGATCCACAATGCCGGCGTAACTCGTGGGCACAAACGAATAAAAGCTAATGGCCGCGGCCACCGCCGCGAGGCTCAAGGCACTGCCAACTCCGCGCGCTGTGGCACAAAGCGCCTGGCTATTGTTACCAAAAGCCCCTTCCTCTTGATAACGAATACAAAACTGGATACCAAAATCCACCCCAAGGCCGACGAACAGGACCGCAAACGCGACCGAGATGAGGTTCAAGGGTCCTGTGGCCAAAAGCGCAAACGCGGCCGTCCACGTCAAACCCATAAAAAGCGTGCCAAGAATAATCAGGACGTAGCGGACCCTCCGTAAGCCTAACGCCAGCATGACCAGGACTAGCGTTAAAGAAAGTCCGGTCGCAAGGCCCGCACTTTGGGACACGGTCTCTACCTGTTCGTTATCGAGCGCCGCTGAGCCCGTGATGCGCACCGTGACACCGTCCTGGGTCGTCAAACCCAAGGCCCGCGCGCCTTGTCGGACACTGTTCATGGCCACGCGCACTGGCGCCCCGCCCTGATAGTCATAACGCGGCTTCACGACCACAAAACTGTCACCGGCGACCGAGCCCGTGGGGCTCAATCCCATCATCAGCTGGCCCCACGGCATCACGACATAACGATTCTGCTCCTGCCCCTTTAGGGTCCGCTGAACTCCTAGGAGTACCGTGGAAAGCCCGGGCAGCTTCTGGCCCGGCTTCTTCGCTTGCTGAAGGGCAGCCGACAAAAGCCCGACAAACCGGGGAAGGGTCGGATGCGCAGCAAGCGTTGCCACGAAAGGCTGGGCTTGGGATAACTGGTCAGATAATTTCCACAAGCGCTTTTGGGAGAGGTACATAAGGCCCTCGCGGGCAAAAAACCGCCCCCCTCCCGGAACGTTGACTTGCGTGATGCCGCGCCCGTGGCTACGTAGCCACGCGGCTA
>JAJYGP010000092.1 GCA_021785035.1 Pseudomonadota bacterium | reverse complement strand
TGTATTGCGTGAGCAACTCGGTCAGACGGGCAGCCATATTGGGTGTGACACGAGCCACTGCGGCGCGTGCACGGTCGATATGAACGGACAATCCGTCAAGTCTTGCACGGTGCTCGCGGTTCAGGCCGAGGGTGCTCGGGTGCTGACTGTCGAGGGCCTAGCGGGTCCTGCGGGTCTGCACCCACTGCAAGAAGGCTTTATGCAAGAGCATGGGTTGCAGTGCGGCTATTGCACTCCAGGAATGCTGATGAGGGCGTATCGCCTTTTGCAGGACAATCCCAACCCGACTGAAGAGCAGATCCGTGGCGGCCTCGCGGGCAATATCTGCCGGTGTACCGGGTATCAGAACATCGTGAAGGCGGTGCAGTATGCCGCAAAAAAAATCGCTGCCGCGCAAGGAGAATAGAATATGGATACGGAACCCGAATCAAAGGACCGCGCAGACAAGATCCAGGGCATCGGTTGTTCGCGAAAAAGAAAAGAAGACCCCCGTTTCCTTCAAGGGCAAGGCCATTATGTCGATGACGTCAAGCTCCCCGGGATGTTATTTGGGGCCATCGTCCGCAGCCCCTACGCGCATGCGCGCATCAAGTCGATCGATAAAACAAAGGCCCTAGCCCTCCCCGGTGTGCACGCGGTGATCACCGCAGATGACTTGAAAGGCCTGAAGTTGCACTGGATGCCTACACTGGCGGGCGACGTTCAGGCGGTGTTGGCGGACGAGAAGGTCTGTTTCCAATATCAAGAGGTGGCCATGGTGGTGGCGGACAGCCGCTATATCGCCGCCGATGGCGTAGATCTCGTCGAAGTCGAATACGAGGAACTGCCGGTCGTAGTGGATCCACACCTCGCTATGGCGCCCGATGCGCCCGTTATCCGCGAGGACCTCGTGGGCAAGGAGGCGGGGCAAGGCCCGCGTCGCCATCCCAACCATATTTTTAGTTGGGACGTCGGCGATGAAGACGCGACGGATCGTATATTTAAAAATGCCGAGGTTGTCATCAAGCAGGATCTTCTCAATCCGCGCGTGCATCCCTGTCCGCTCGAAACGTGTGGGTGTGTCGCCTCTTTCGACAAAGTGCGCGGCGATTTGACGGTCTACATCACCTCGCAGGCGCCGCATGTCGTCCGCACGGTGGTCAGTCTCCTGTCGGGCATACCGGAAAGCAAGGTTCGGATCATCTCCCCGGATATTGGCGGCGGGTTTGGCAATAAGGTCGGCATCTACCCCGGCTATGTGGTCGCCATCGTGGCATCCATCGTGCTGGGGCGCCCCGTGAAGTGGATAGAAAGCCGGATCGAGAACCTATCTACGACCGCCTTTGCGCGCGATTACCATATGGCCGGGGAGATTGCCGCCGACCGTAACGGCCGCATCCAGGCCTTGCGTGTGCGGGTACTGGCCGATCATGGGGCCTTTAATTCCCATGCCCAGCCCACCAAGTGGCCGGCTGGCCTCTTTAGCGTCTGCACCGGCTCTTACGATATTCCGCAGGCCCATGTTCACGTTGACGGCGTCTATACCAACAAGGCCCCGGGCGGCGTGGCCTATCGATGCTCCTTCCGCGTCACGGAGGCCGTTCATCTGATCGAGCGCATGATCGATATGTTGGCGCGCGAGATCGGGCTCGACAAGGCCGAGATTAGACTCCGCAACTTCATCAAGCGCGAGCAGTTCCCCTATCGCACGGCCCTCGGCTGGGAATACGACAGCGGGGATTACGCCACGGCTTTGAGAAAGGTTATGGACGCTGTCGACTATCCGGCCTTGCGAGCAGAACAAGCCGAGAAGCGGAAACGGGGCGAACTCATGGGGATCGGGATTTGCACCTTCACCGAGATCGTTGGCGCCGGCCCCAAAAAGGCCTGCGATATTCTCGGGATCGGCATGTTCGATAGCGCCGAGATTCGCGTCCACCCGACTGGCAGCGCGCTTGCCCGCATGGGCACGATCACGCAGGGTCAGGGGCACCAGACCACATACGCGCAAATCATTGCGAGCGAGCTCGGTATTCCCTCGGAAGAGATTCAGATCGAGGAGGGCGATACGAACACGGCGCCCTACGGGCTTGGTACCTACGGGTCCCGCTCGACACCGGTCGGCGGCGCGGCCACTGCGCAGGCCGCACGAAAAATCCATGCCAAGGCCCGCAAGATCGCGGCGCATCTGCTGGAGGTTCATGAGGACGATCTCGACTGGGATGTCGATCGTTTTCGTGTAAAGGGTGTGCCAGGCCAAGAGAAGACCATGAAGGAGATCGCTTGGGCCGCCTATCACGATGTTCCTGAGGGCATGGAGTTGGGCCTTGAGGCGGTTGAGTACTACGACCCGCCCAATTTTACATTCCCGTTTGGCGCTTATCTCTGCGTTGTCGACATCGACCGCCATACCGGTGAGCCTAAGGTGCGGAGGTTCTATGCGCTCGATGATTGCGGGACACGCATCAATCCCATGATCATCGAAGGCCAGATACATGGGGGGTTGACCGAGGCGTTCGCGGTGGCCATGGGGCAGCAGCTTGTGTTTGATGACGGGGGCAATCTGTTGAGCAACAGCCTGATGGACTATTTCGTGCCGACCGCCATTGAGACGCCAAAATGGGAGACGGACTTCACGGTGACACCGTCTCCGCACCATCCGCTCGGCGCCAAGGGCGTCGCCGAGTCTCCGCATGTAGGCGGCATTCCGTGCTTCACCAATGCCGTTAATGACGCCTTCTCGCATCTTGATGTTCAACATATCGATATGCCGCACACTGCGTACAACGTGTGGAAGACGATCCATGCCCTGGGCCTCGATAAATGACGACGATAGTGCCGCTTCGCGCGGCCCTTGATGAGGGCAGGGGTTTACGATGAAGGTGAAGCTGGAAAAGACATTTCCGATGGATGCCGCGCCCGGCGCGGTTTGGCAATTGCTTCAAGATATCCCGGCTGTGGCGGCCTGCATGCCTGGAGCCGAAATTCTCGAGCAGACTGACGCGACCCACTTTACCGGCCGGGTGTTGGTAAAGATCGGGCCGGCCACGGCGGCGTTTAACGGGACTCTGGAAGTCACGCCCATCGACCCCAGTCAGCGCGCCATTCGCATGGTGGGGCGCGGATCGGATGTCAAGGGGGCGTCGGCCGCAACGCTCGATCTGACCGCCACGGTCCAGGAGGCCGAAGGC
>JAJYGP010000065.1 GCA_021785035.1 Pseudomonadota bacterium | reverse complement strand
CATCAAGCCGCCCTCGGCGCCCACCGCGCGCCAGGTTCCGATCAGGTCTCGCACCTCCTTGTGAGCCACATCAAGACCCGCATTCAAGCGCGTAAACTCAACGCGCGCTAACCGGGGTCCGTCTTGCTCTAAGGTCTCGCCGAGAACCTGGGCTTGGATGCGCACACTCGCCAAGGTCTGGGCGAGCGAGTCGTGTAGCTCGTGGGCGATTGTCACGCGCTCTTGTAACAAGGACAACTGACGGCGTTCGTCTTGAAGCCGCAACTTCTCGATAGCCGCGCCTAAGTGTTGACCGAGGGCCAACAAAAGATCCCCGATATCCTTGTGGCCGACAATGCCGGCGCGTTCCATGAAAAGGTTGTAGACGCCAACGACACGCCCCTCGTACCGCAAGGGAATAGCAAGCAGCACGAGATCCTCGCCAGGAAAAGGGTCGCATCCCCAGGACTTACAACAGGCCTTAAGATCGGTCTCGATACTCATCTCTCGGCGTCCCACCGCGCGCCCACAGAGACAGCAGTCGACCGTGACGCGCCGCTCTTTGGCGACGATATCCTCGGGCAGGCCCATACTCGCCACCAGCCGCAAGTGGCCGTCATCCGTGAGCAATCGCACGACCCCGCCCCGCACCTCGTGAGCATAGCGCAGGGTATAGAGGAAGCGGGGCAAAAGTTCGTCAAGGTCTTGAGAACTTGCGATACCGGCTGTGATGTCATTTAGGATGTCGAGCCACCGCGCGGACACCGGCAGAAAGGCCCGCACGCTCCGCTCCTGCGATAAAACGCTCAAGGTATGGCTCACAGTATTGATATCGGCGACCAGCTCGGCGAATTCCCCGTCCGCGCCCTCTACCGGAATACGTGCTGCGAGATTGCCGCCCCGCACCCGGGCCGCCCAATTCCTGAGGTGATAAAGCGGAGTCAAAAGCGATCGGAAGGTCGCGATCCAGAGCGCCACGACCACAGCCAGCGCAAGCATCGAGGCGCCCACACTGAGCTCGCGCAAAACCCCTGCATGCCGGTCGTCAGCCAGCGCACCAGCCCCGATCGCCGTGACCAAAAACCCGGTCAAAAGCGCAGGCGCCGCCCATACAAGCCGCAACCGATGCTTTCTTTGCCAGCCACCGGCTGGTCTAATGCCCCAGATACCCGGTAGTCTCTGCCTAAAAACCACATGTCCCCAAAAGGGTCGCGCCATATAAGACCCCTGACCGGAGATCGGCCCGTGCGTGGTCCCCATTTCCACTATACTACCCCGCGCGCTTAAGCTCGAATTTCTTCCTTCAATCGGGATGCGCGTAGATCCCGGGGCGAAAGAGTGTATCCACGGATTGGCTCAACACGCCGAGATAGGAATCGAGAGCCGCACCCATGATTTCGCCCGACGATGGATGCCCGTAATTGAGATCGGTGAAGGTCCATAAGCCCCGGCGCGAGAGGCAGGCCGCAGCCAAAAGGTGGACGAGTTCATCGGCACCCGCCCCTACGACACAGCCACCGAGCATCTGCCCGGTCTCTTCGTCATGCACAATTTCGATAAAGCCTCCGGCATCGTTATAGGCCTGGGCCTTGACCGAGGCGGCAAACGGGACCGATAGGACCCCGGGCGTAAAGCCTGCGGCCTCGGCCATATCCTCAGAGAGGCCGACTGCGGCCACGGACACCGCCGAATCGATAACGAGCGGGACCTGATGCGGGCGGCGTTGGCGTTTTTCGCCCCCCGCCGCATTTTCGCCGGCAATACGGCCATCATGCATGGCGCCCGCGGCCGTCATAACCCCTCCGCACATGTCGCCTATGGCATAAAGTCCCGGTACATTGGTAGCGCAATACTCGTCAGTCACCACAAAACCTGCGCTATCAAAACGCACGCCAAGCGCGGCCAGACCGAGGTCGTCCGATTGCGGAACGCGTCCTACGGCGACGAGCACACGATCAAATTGTCCCTCACTGCCATCGGAAAATTGGACCCAGACACCGTCTTGATAGGCCTTGGTCTCCTGCACTGTCACACCCTTGCGCACGGTGACACCTAGTGCCACCAAGCGCCGCTCCAAAAAACCCGCGGCGCGGTCCGAGATGACCGGTCGATCAAGCAATCTCGGCCCCGATTCGATTATGGTCACATGACTCCCAAATTGGCGCAGGATAAACGCAGCCTCAATCCCGAGCGCCCCGCCCCCTATGCACAAAACAGTGTCCGCGGCCCGCGACAGGCTTTCTATGAAACTGTCCCCATTGACGATCCGGATATGGTCTACAGGACAGGGGGCCAAGGCGCGCGGTGCTGAGCCGGTGGCTAAAATAATTGATCGAGCGCTGATCGTGGCGTGTTCGCGGGGCCCGCTCAGATGAATCTCGTGGGGGGCCACTAGGTGCGCCGTCCCCATCCTCAGATCCACCGAGAGCGACTGAAGACGGACCGGGAGCCCACGGATCAAGCCGGCCACAAGTTTATCCTTAAAGGCGATTGCGGCCTTGAGGTCAGCTGTCAATCGGCCGCTTAAGCCAAGGCCCGCGAGCGCTTGCGTCTCAGCCAGAAGGTTCGCCATATGGGCCAGGGCCTTTTTCGGGACGCAGGCACGATTTAGGCAGCTGCCGCCTAGGGTATCGCGCTCGATCAAGGCCACCTGCGCGCCCAAACGCGCGGCCGTGATCGCCGCCTGATAGCCTCCAGCCCCGCACCCCACGACTGCGACGTCATAGACTGTTTTCACAAGGCTCCCGCTCCTTCCCATCCACACGCGAGGCTTCATGGAGACGTCCACGACAGTGTGCGACAAAATTCACAAAGCGCTCGGTCCAAGGACAGGCCTTCACATCACGCAAATGAGCGTATTGAGCCACAAGATTCTTATAGATGAGACCATCATAATGACCATCGATTCCGTGACCGCGCTCCACGGTAAAGGCAAACTGGGCTTGCGGGCCCAGATCGACGAGGCGTGAATAATGGAACTCATGGGCCGGCATGGGGCTTTCGGTGCGAGGAGCCCCCCAGGCCCACGGGTGGGCGGCCGTTGGGCGCAAGACCATGTAACCATGCCCGACCGGGCGCTCCTCCATCACGACCCGGCCCGGGACGACACCGGCCATAGGATAGGTCTGCTCGTGCCACGTGAGGCTTTGCGAGAGATACATAAGCCCCCCGCACTCGGCATAAGCTGGCAGGCCGTTTTCGATGGCCGCGCGAATCGAGGCGCGCATGCTGACATTAGCCGAAAGCAGCGGTGCTTGGGTCTCCGGAAACCCTCCCCCGATAAAAAGGGCGTCCACGGCCGGAATACAGGGGTCATGCAAGGTATCAAAGAACACAAGTTCCGCGCCTAAACGCTCCAAGGCCGCGAGATCGCCTGGATAATAAAAGCTAAAGGCGGCATCCCGGGCTATCCCTAAACGCAGGTTCTGGGGGGCAGGACGCGTAGGCGCGCGATCTGAGCCACACTGAGACCCAACCTCTAAAGCGGCCAGTGCAGTCACATCCACGCTATCTTCGATGGCGCGTGCTAGGCGCGCTATCAGAACGTCCGCACCCCCCCACTCCCCGCTTGGCACAAGCCCGAGATGGCGCTCGGTAATGGTGAAGTCCAAGGACTCCCTCACTGCCCCCAGCACCGGCACATCGGTGTAGGTCTCTAACACGGCACGCAGTTTGGCCTCGTGGCGGGCACTGGCGACGCGATTGAGGATCACACCGGCTATGGAAAGACTGGGATCGAAGTGGCGATAGCCCAATACCAGGGGGGCAACCCCGCGGCTTACGCCCTTGGCATCGAGCACCAAAACAACCGGGGTCTTTAGCTGATGGGCGAGGGCCGCGTTACTGTTACTGCCATCGACGGCAACACCGTCGAAAAGCCCCTTATTGCCTTCCACCACCAGGATATCAGCCCCTACGGCCTCGGTCCGAAAGCAGTTATCAATCTCTTCGGTTTCCATGGTATGAAAGTCGAGGTTGTAACAAGGGCGTCCGGCGGCCTTCGTCAGCCACAGGGGATCGATATAATCGGGGCCCTTCTTGTAAGGCTGAACGATCAGGCCGCGGGCGCTAAGCGCCGCACACAGGCCAACTGCGACGGTCGTCTTGCCAGACGACTTGTGTGCCGCCGAAAGATAAAGACCCGCGATCATGGGCTGGGAACCACGCTTTTCGGAGCCTGAGCGGGACGCCCTTTATGGCCGTGGACATCGATCGCCTCGTCTGCGAGACTCGCCGGCAAAAATGGCAGCAGGCGCACACCGATCAAGACGATCAAAGTCGTCACCCCGACACCACTCACGGCCAACACGGTCTCCGGCCAGTGCGGGACATAGGGGTGGATGACCCCATCGTAAAACGAGCTATGAACCACAAAACCCGGAAAGAGCCGCAAGGGGTAGGCTTGGCCTCCTATGATGAGCACATACAGTTGCGCCAAACCGCCGACCACAACACCGGCGCTTGCCACCACCATACGGCGGGCAAGACGAGTCTTGGCCGTCAACAATAAGACAAGCGGCACCACCCCGCCCACACCGACCTGTATGACCCAAAAAAGTAGGGTGTATACCCCTCCCGAAACCAGCACAAAACTCTCGATGCCGCGATACCCCGCTCTATAAAGGTTGGTGAGGTGATAGACCGCCACGAAATACAAAGCGGCCGCGACAAACACCACCAAAAGCCCCTTCAGGCGTTTGAGAAGGCGCTCTCCGAGCGGGCGCGAAAGAGCGCTTGAGGCTGTGATCAACACCAAAAGGAATACGGCCAGCCCAAAAGCAAACGACAAGATAATGAAAAGCGGCGCCAAAAGCGCGGTGTCGTAGGCACGGCGCGCCGCGAGGAAGCCAAAAATGGACCCGGTTCCGGTGGTCAGTACAAGCCGCCACAAAAACGCCACAAGCCCTATCGTTTTGCTGTGCCGCTCCAGACGCCGCTCCATCAAAAACCACAGATAGAAACCGACGACCACAAGAAAGCCCGTGTAGAGATAGATATTCCAGGCAAATATTGAGCGCCATTGCGGAAACATGACCGCGTCTAGAAGATGACCGGGCCGACCGAGGTCGAGTACAAGGTTCCAAAGCCCGCCGATCAAAAGCGCTACCGCCAAGAGCCCGGAAAGCCGCGCAAGCGGCTTATAGGGGCTGCGGCCGAACACCGAGGCAATCGAGGCAACATTGAGCGCGCCCGAGGCCGCTACGATCAAAAACACGGCAAAAACATGCGGCATGCCCCAAACGATCTGATTGGTCATGCCCGTCACATGGTGGCCATGGGCCCGCATGTAAAGCGCGGCGCCAAGCCCCGCCGCCACCAAAGCCCCAGACCCGATTACCAAAGCCCAGTAGCGGCCACTCTTGCCGCCAATCTCCCGATACGCCAGTGTCGCCATAAACCCTCCCGCCTAAATACCGCGATAATGGACGCCAGGCTCCATGCCGAGATCGGCGCGTATGGTGGTACTGGCGTACTGCGCCAAACGCTTTGCAATCGCGCTCTGCGGGTCGTGCAGATTCCCAAACAGCATGGCCTTATGGCCGCGTCGCGCACAAGCCGCGACACAAGCGGGAAGCTTGCCGCGATCGATGCGCTCAACACACAGCGTGCAACCCTCGGCCGTCCCTTTCCCGCGCGGTGCCCAAGGTTTTTGATCGTCTACCTTATGCGCCACAAACGAGCGTGCTTGATAGGGGCAAGCCATAAGGCAATAGCGGCAGCCGATGCAGCGGTGCTTATCGACGAGTACGATGCCATCCGCGCGCCGAAACGAAGCCCCTGTGGGACAGACTGCGACACAGGCGGGTTTTGCGCAGTGCTGGCACATGACCGGGAAAGTCCGGGTGAACCCGGTCTTCGGATCTTGGATCGTGACCTTACGGATCCATTGCGCATTATCGGGACCGGTCTGGCCCGAAAGACCATTGTATTGGTTGCAGGCGCGCACGCAGGCGTCACACCCGCTCTGACAGTGATTCGCGTCGATTAAAAGCCCATAACGCACGGGATGCGCATCCACGAGCCCTTTTGCACGCATGGTGCGTGCCCACACCGTCACCCCCGGCGCCAAGGCGAGTACCGCCACCCCGCCTGCCATCGCCAAAAGTCGGCGACGACCCACATCGCAACTGTCCTCGCTTTCGGCCTGCGCTTTGGTGTCTTGGGGAACGAAGGAGTCGGGATCTGTCATGGCGCAGCCCTCGAAAGCAGTGCCTTAAAACGGCGCGGAAGAATCTGCGGCTGACGAAACGCCGCTTGAATATGATGAGCGCGGCTGAAGTAGCCAGGCGCGAAGGCCGGTTCGGGGACGGCTGCGTGACAGGCAAAGCAGTCGATCTTAACCCCCGCATAGACGTGGCAACTGCTGCAAAACTGGCCTGGGGCGTCGATGGGAATCAGGTGGCCTTGGGCGTTTTTCTGGACATGACAACTGACGCAGCGCGTCAACCGATCGGCACGTAGCGCCATGCCGTCGCGCACGACCCGCGTACGCACCTGCCGCAACCACATCATATGGATACGCCGCATGCGGGCCGTATTTAAGACGCAGTGACCGCGGGCTTGTGCGATCAAAGGCCGCGGCACAGGCCCCCTATGAGTGAGCCATAGGACCGCCAGCAAGACCACCACCACGGAGATCGCTATCGCCAGGGCGCGGGCGCGCATCCGCTTATTCTCCAAGACCCATCTGGATATAGCCCGCCGGACAGACATCCGCGCAAATATGGCAGCCTATGCAACGGGTATAGTCAGTCGTGACGTAATAACCGACGGCGTGCTGGTCGCGCGGTACCTTCTTCACCGCCACCTGGGGGCAGAACACGACGCAATTGTCGCATTCAAGACAGAGTCCACAGCTCATGCAACGCTTGGCCTCGGCAACCGCTTGATCGGCATTGAGTGGCACAATGCGCTCACCGCCTTGCGCAAAAAGATCAACCAGTCGTCGCTCCTCGCGCTTTATGCGCTCAGTGGTCGCGAAATGCGCCAAAAAAAGCGCATCCGACTCTATGACCTCGCGATGCGAGCGGTTCTCGAAGTTGTGTACCGCCTCGGGGCTTGTCACCATGCCATCGACCGGTTTGGCATTCTTTCGGAGATGTTCGCGAATATCGAAGTGGTGCTTATCGATGTGCGGCCGACGCGCGGCGGGGACGCCTCGCAAAAGCGCATCGATACCCTCGGCGGCAATGGCGGCATGGCCTATGGCGGTCGCCAAAAGATGCGGGGCTACGATATCTCCCCCCACAAAATGACGGGGCTGCCCTAGCACCTGAAAACCGGGGCCCGGGGCAATGGCATGGCGCCCATTATCCAAAACCTCTAAGCCTTCCATATCGGCAACCTGACCTATGGCAAAGACCACAAGATCGGCTGGGATTTCGAATTCCGGCCCCTCTTTGGGGACCCGCTTGCCGTCTTTGTCGTGCATGCAGTGGACAAAACGCACACCCGTGGCGCGCCCGTGGCCGTCAACGATCACGGCCAGTGGCATGATCTCGCCCATGATCGCCACATCAAGCGACTGGGCATCCGCCACCTCGCGCTCCGAGGCCTTCAGCCTTTGTACCGGCAAAACCGAGGTCAAGGTGACCTTTTGCCCGCTGTGGACAGCCGCCGAGGTGACCATGTCGGCGGTATAAGTCAGGGGGCTGCCATCGGGTTTGGTCGCACTGACGCCGCCGAGCTTGCGCGCCACGGTCGTGACGTCGATCGAGGTGTCTCCGCCGCCTACGACTACGATGCGTTGGGGCACATTGGGCAAGCGTCCTTCGTTAAAGGCGCGCAGAAACTCGATGCCGCCTATGCAATTGGGGGCATGGGCACCTGGTATATCAGGGATCCGTCCCCGTTGCGTGCCAATGGCCCAGAACACGGCGTCGAAGCTTTGATCCAATTCCACAAAACTGATGTCTTTGCCGATCCGCACGCCCGTGTTGACCTCGATACCGAGATCGATGATGCGCCGGATTTCGCCCTGCACAACGGCAGGCGGGGTGCGGTAATTCGGCAGTCCATAGCGCAACATCCCACCCAATTCCGCGCGCGATTCGAAGATCGTGCAGGCATGGCCCTTTAAGCGCAGCTGGTAGGCGCAGGCGAGACCCCCGGGGCCGCCACCGACGATCGCCACCCGTTTACCGGTCTCTTTCGTGGGCCTGGCAAAGCTATAACCGGCCTTCAGCGCCGCCTCGCCTAGGAACTGCTCGACGGCATTGATTCCGACCCGATCTTCGACGGCCCGGCGATTGCAGCCATCTTCGCAGGGCGCGGGGCACACATAGCCCATGATGCCCGGGAAGGGATTGGCACGCGTCAAGCGCCTAAAGGCATGCTCCTGCCAGGCGACACCCTCAGGCGGCTTATCGATCCCGCGCACGACATCAAGCCAGCCCCGAATATCCTCGCCTGCCGGACACCCATTCTGACAAGTCGGCGTGCGCTGCACATACACCGGACACTTGTACGACCAGCCGGCCTTGAAGATCTGTTCCTGCCAAGACTCGGGCTTTGAATCCCCGTCCCGATAGCGCCGGAAGGTGCGGCCTTCAGCCGCTGTCTTATTATGATTGGCCATGCTCATCCCCTTATATGACAGCTAGTCTTTGGCACCCAAAACGATAGCGTCACCGACGAGCTGATGGACACTGATCACCATCTCGCGCGGCAGTCCGTAGTACGGCAATACCTTGCTAAATTGGGTCTTACAGATGGCGCAGATCGCGGCCATATGAGTGACCTTATGCTCTTGCACGACGGTATTGAGCGCGCTTAGGCGCGGTAGGGCCCCCTTGACGCGCAGCTCCATGAGATCGTCGGTCAAAAGTCCGCCGCCGCCGCCGCAACAGAAGGTCTTGTCCCCTATCGTGTTCGGATCCATGTCTACAAAATGCGCACACACCGAGCGAATAACCGAGCGCGGCACCGTAAACTGTCCGCCCGGACGATCACCCATGCGCGTGGCGCGCGCGACGTTGCACGAGTCGTGGAAAGTCACGACCTTATCGTCATTGGCGCTTGGATCGAGCTTTAAAGCGCCGCGCGCGATCAAGCCCTTTGTGACTTCGCAGATGTGTTGTGGCTGGGGATAACGGGGGTCTAAAAAATCCAGTGGCCCTATGAGGGTGCTCCAAAATGAATAGGCCACTCGCCAGGCATGTCCACACTCGCCGACCACGATGCGCTTGACCTTAAGGGCAATGGCGGCCTCACGGATACGCTGAGCCACTTTCCGCATCTGCTCATGACTCCCTATGAACATCGCGAAGTTCGCCGCCTCTGAGGCCTCTGAACTCACAGTCCAGCTGATGCCCGCCTGATGGAAGACCTTGGCATAGCCTATCAGTCCGTCGATATGCGGTTCGGCGAAAAAATCGGCCGAAGGCGTGATGAGCAGAACCTCGGCGCCCACCACATCGACCGGGAAACGCACATCCGCCCCACACTGGTCTTTGACATCCTCTTCCAAGCCTTCCAAGGTATTGCGGAGCGCCGGTTCCGGCAGACCCAGGTTATTGCCGATCTTATGGACCTTGCCCAAGATCTCGTTACAGTACTTCTGGCCGACACCGACCGAATCGAGGATCTCGCGCGCGGCCATGGAGATCTCCGCAGTATCGATCCCAAACGGACAGAACACCGAACACCGCCGGCATTGCGAGCATTGATGGTAATAGGTGTACCAGGACTCCAGAACGTCTGGTGTGAGGTCTTGGGCCCCCACAAGCCACGGAAACCAACGCCCGGCCCATGTGAAGTAGCGCCGATAGACCTTGCGCACGAGATCCTGGCGCGCGACTGGCATATTGCGCGGATCGGCAGTCCCGAGGAAATAATGGCATTTATCGGTACAGGCCCCGCATTTGACGCAGGAATCAAGAAACACCCGCAGGGCTCGCGATCCTTCGACAAGTTCGCCCAGACGCTTAATCGCCACCTTCTGCCAATCCTCCACCAAGGTCCCCGGAAATCCGAGGGCCGCTTGATGTTCAGGGGACGCCTTAAACGGGCGCACCGCCTTCATGGCATCCGGCTTTAAGTTAGGCGTGGGGACATAATCTGAAAGCGGGGGGGCTACGATGTCGCTCATAATCCCCCCTCTCGCACCACGGGACTTGCGGTCGGACGGGTCTCGGGCTCATCACCAGCGCCTGTTCTCATCCCACCCTCTCGGCGACTGCGGTCGACCTGGTTACGCGTGGGGCTAAAAAACACCCCGGGCGCGTGGAGAAGCTTACTGAACGGGAAGATCAGCATGAGACCTGCCACCGAGGCCACATGCACCAAAATCAAGGGGTCTAGCGGCAAGGGCTGCAGATGTAAGGCCATCACCCCGAGAATAAAGGCCTTGAACCCGACAATATTCACGCGATCGACAAAGCGCATAAGCGTGCCTGTGACGCCAATCACAAGTAGCAAAAGCAGCATGAGGTAGTCAGAGGGGGCCGAGACGAAGCGTACGCGCGCAATCGCTAAGCGCCGCCCGAGGAGGCCTGCCAGAGAGATCACAAGAACAAAGGCTGCGTAACTGCCGAACGGCGACTCCAGACGGACCCAGAGAGGGACGGGCACGAACACATAACGGAGGTGCTGCAAAAGGACCAAAAGCAGGCTTACATGAAAAAGTGCGCTCCAGATCCACGCCCACTTATCACCGCGAAAGAGGCTCGAAAAAAGTCCCACCTCGCGCCCCATGCGCATAGTGACCCCAAGGCGCGTCCGCGGCGCCGGCATGGTCGGGATACGCAAGGGGGCGGGCGTGAATTGATAAAGCGCCACGCGGTAGACGACCCCGCCCACAAGGACTACGAATGCGACATAGAGAAGTACCGCATATCCTATGGTCCATGCCGACATAGTGTCACGCTCCCTTACAAATCCTATTCGCTGCCTGTTCTCTCACATCGAGGGGACAGATCCCCCCTCGTTTGAGCGCCCGTCTGCGACTAGATACAGCCCGTGGGTTTTGGAAGCCCGGCGATCTTGCACGCCTGTTTCGCCGGCCCATACGGGAAGAGATCGTAAAGATACTTGTTGTTGCCCTTATCGGCGCCGAGCTTCTTGCCGATCGCTTTCGTCAGCACCCGAACGGCCGGCGCGATCTGAAACTCGTTGTAGTACTCGCGCAAAAAGCGAATCACTTCCCAGTGGTTTTCAGTCAGATCCAAGCTCTCGCTTTTGGCGATGATCTCGGCCAAGGGCTCGCTCCAGTCCGCCAGATTGACGATATAACCCTCTTCATCGGCCGTTACCGCCTTGCCATTGACTTCGTATGCCATGATATCGTCCTCACCCCGTTAATTGTGTTCTAAAGCCATGATTGAACAGCGTCATGCTCGACTACAAGCTTCACAAAACCTGTGTAATCGACCGTCACCACCCCTTCTACCACCTGATTGCTGGAGATCCCGCGCGCCTCAAGATCCGGCCCTAGGACATACACGGGGAAGCGTTTAAGGCAGCTTGCGATTTGCGCGCCGGCCCCGGTTCCGGCCGTGGCGCCATAGACCCCGTCTTCGATCAGAAGAACAGCCGCTCCTGCCGCCAAATGATTGAGGCATTGCGTAAGCGTTGAGCTCGCGAACGGAGACTTGTTTACGGTATGCAGCATAGGCTCCCCTAAAAAGACAGAACGACGTCTTGCGCGGCCATGATATGGCCCATCTCGGCGCGCGAGACGACCGTCACAGGAACAATGAAAGCGTCTTCCGATACCCCCCGCTCCGTAAGTGACTCACGCTCGACATAGAGCTTGGTGATGTCGTAATCATCGAGCGCTCGATAGGTGTGAGAAAAGTTTTTCATCCCAATGCCTGCGGGATTATTGGCAGAAACCAACTGATAGACGCCATCGTCCAGAAAGGCCAAGCTCACATCTTGGTCGAAGGCGGCACTGATCAACACCACCTCTAAGGCCTCCAGGGCATAGATCGTCCCGTATGGCGCCTTGCGATTCACAAACAGGAATTTCTTGACGACCCCCGTTGTCTCGCCGTCTCCCTCGCTCATAGCGACCTCCTAATCCCCAAACACCACTAACCGATCGGCTTGAATGCCGGATTCCACGAGCTGGCCCAATCCCGATATTCGAAAGCCCGGCGCTAGGTTCTGTTCGCGAATCCCACGCCGCAACGCCGCTGCCACGCATACAACCAGATCGATCTTGTGTTCTGTAGCAAGTTTTGACCAACGATCCACGATCTGGCGGTCGTCCCGTGGGGGGTCTGTGAGCGACGATCCGTTGTAGACCCCGTCGTGATAGAAAAAAACGCGGTGGACGCTCTGCCCACCCTTCAATGCCGCCACCGCGAACTGGTAGGCGGAGTCCGAAGCCTGATGGGTGTAAGGACCCTCGTTAACCAGGATGCCGATTTTCATGGCGCCCCCTTAGAAGCGCACATGGGCCGAGGCGTTCAAGCTACCGCGCGACCCCCGCCAGTTGTCGATATGAAACTTGGTAAACGGAAGGCCCGTCAGGCTAAAAAACTGCGGCCAGCCGATGCGATCGATCCATTCTCCTAGGCGTTCCCAATCGTGGGCATCGTTTTTGTACGTGTGAATAATGGTCTTGACAACAGCCGCGACCTCCGGCCAGCGCGGCGGGTTGTTCGGAAGGTTGGCCATGACAAGCTTATGAAACGTCGGTTTGCTACGCGCGTTCGAGTGCTTGCCGCCTACCCAGATCGCAATTTTTGAGTTTTCGGGATCGTTGATCATCATGGGCGGGCACGGGGGATAGCAGGCCCCGCAGCACATGCATTTGCGTTCGTCGATCTCGAGCGACGGCTTTCCGTTGACAAGAGCTGGCCTAATGGCGGCCACGGGACAGCGCGCGATCACCGTGGGCCGTTCGCACACGTTGCCGACAAGATCATGATTAATGCGCGGGGGCTTTGTGTGCTGGATATTGATAGCGATATCAGCCTGCCCGCCACAATTGATTTCGCAGCATGAGGTCGATATCCGCAAACGGTTTGGCATCCGCTCATTGACGAACTCCTGATGCAGTTCATCCATCAAAGACTTCACGACGCCTGAGGCATCGGTCGCCGGAATGTCGCAATGCAGCCATCCTTGGGTATGCGAGATCATGGAGATGGAGTTGCCGGTTCCGCCCACAGGAAAGCCCTTCTTCCCCAAGGCCTCCACAAGCGGCGCCACCTGGGCCTCGGTCGCTACCATAAACTCTACGTTGCTGCGCGAGGTAAAGCGCAGATAGCCATCCGCGTAGCGGTCCCCGATATCGCACAATGCGCGCACAGTATGCACGTCGAGCTGCCGTTGGGTACCAGCCCGCACCGTCCACACCTCGTCGCCGCTTTTTGCGACATGATGCAAGACCCCGGGACGCGGGCGGTCGTGCCACTTCCAGGCCCCATAGTTTTTCTTGAGCAACGGATGGAGGTACGGCTCAAGTTCCGGTACTCCGGATTCGACAGCTCGGCGTGCACTCATGACTTGCCCCCCTTGTTATTATGGTCGCCAGTTGAACCCTTGCGGCTTTCTTTATAAGCGGCCACCGCCGCGTCCCACTCGTCCATGCGGACGTAGGGATTGGTGCGGGGGTGGGAGACCATATTGGGGTCCAGAGGCAGACCGATGCCTTCCAAAAGGTTTACAAGACCAATGCGTTCGATCATTTCGCCGGTGCGCTCATGTTCCAGGGCGTTATCGGCAAAAAACTCCATGGTCCGTCTGCCAATGTCGACCAAGGTCTCGTAATCCTCATCGGTTTTTAAAGGAAGAAACGGGACTATGACCGTGCCCATGAGATCCCCCACCTTCAGGGTGCGCTTACCACCCAAAAGGATGGTGACGCCGCGCTCATCGCCTGGCGACAAGGCCTTGGTCATGACGTTTATACAATGCATGCACCGTACGCAGTTGCGATTATCGACTTTTAATGTGTCATCATCGCCAAGCTTCAAACTCTTTGTGGGGCAACGCGTGATGATGTTATCGATGACATAAGAGCGGCCCTTGCTCTTTATAAAGGCCTTGACCTCTTTCTGGTCGACCTTCATGTCATCGCGCCACATGCCGATGACGGCGAAGTCCGAGCGCTGTATAGAATTGGTACAGTCGTTGGGGCAGCCTGAGAACTTGAACTTGAACTTATAGGGCATAGCAGGCCTATGCATCTCGTCCAAGAACTCATTGATGATCGTGCGATGGGCGCGCGGCTCGTCATAGCAGGAGTGCTCGCACCGGGCATGTCCGACGCAGGACATCGAGGTGCGGAGAGCCGGTCCCGCGCCCCCCATATCAAAGCCCATTTCGTTAAAGGCGTCGAAAGCCGGTTGCACGTTGGCAGTAGAGCAGCCCTGAAACATGATGTCTCCGCTCTGGCCGTGCAAAGCGATCAAGCCTGATCCGAACTGCTCCCAAACATCACACATTTTGCGTAGGACATCGGTCGTATAGTGCATGCCAGGAGGCGGCATGATGCGCAAGGTGTGGAATTCAGAAGACGCCGGGAACTGGTCTGATACCTCGGAAAAGCGCGGGATCACGCCGCCACCATATCCTATAACGCCTACGGTGCCGCCCTTCCAGTAGCCCTTACGGGTCTTATACGAAAGCTCTAGCTGACCGAGGAGGTCTTTCATCATGGGGGCATAAGGTTTGGACTCGTCTTGTGCGAGCCTTTTTAGGCCGGTCACAAAGCTAGGCCATGGACCCGCCTCTAATTGGTCGAGCATGGGCGTCGCCGGCATTGCCTTCTTCACGTCTTTCATCGCCACTCCTTATGCAGGGGCTTGGGCATGACAAAAGAGTAGGGAAGCCCGCTCAAACCGCCTATGCCCCTCTGGGGGTAGAAAGGCAAAGACCGGTATATCTCCAAGGAGATAGAGGGTTGCAAGAGGAACGCCTTAAAACGGGTGGGCTCGAAGCCCCTTGTGTTACAGTAGTTGCCGCCTCCATTAATCGTTAATCTTGGGGGGCGAGGTGAGAGAACGATGGCACGATACGCACAACGAATGAAGGACCAGGCCGTGGCCCGGCTGTTACCGCCCGAGAGCGGTGCGTGTCAAGGCAGTGGCCGCCTGAGTCATGCACTCTTGCGTTTTTCGGATAAGGCACCTCTGATTTAGTCCCTACATACAAGCCGTTATGGGACAATAGTCCCGGTCCAAAGGGATAAAACGCATGCGCTCAGCTTACCTGAGCCACCAGCACCTTCGAGACCCACAGGAAGCCACCCGTCGCGAGAAGTTTCTTTTGGACATGGAGAAGGTCATACCTTGGCAAGACCTTTGCGCTGTGATCGCACCCTATTACCCTAAGGGCGAGAACGGCAGGCCTCCGGTGGGGCTTGAGCGCGTGCTACCCATTTATTTCCTCCAACAGTGGTTCAACCTCAACACGTGGCCGCCTATCCTGCGCCAGCAGTGGGAAGTCTTCTCGGCCGAAGATCCAGTCTACCGCCCGCTCCCGCCAAGTCCGGAAGCCGTTGATCGGATGCTGGAGACGATGCGCTGGGTGCTGTGGCTCGAGGAGAAACAACGGCACCTCGTCTGGATGCGTACCAAACGCTATGGCTGGCGCGACATCACGATCCGC
>JAJYGP010000066.1 GCA_021785035.1 Pseudomonadota bacterium | reverse complement strand
CACGGAATCGATCGAAAAAGCCCGGGGATGGCCCTGGTAAAATCCGACCAGGCCCCCTACCAGGCCGGTGCCCGCTTGCGTATTCCCCTCGTCAGTCTTCTAGGCGACGACCCGTCCGAAAAACGTGCCCATATCCGGGAGGTCTTTCACACCACCTTCTCTCTCTATGAGCGTCTCTTTGAGCACCTTACAGACCCACGCGCCTGGTATGAAAAAGCGATCCCGATTCGTCATCCGCTGATTTTCTATTTCGGGCACACGGCGGCCTTTTTCGTCAATAAGCTGCGGGTCGCAGGCCTTGTCGACTATCGCCTGGACTCCGCCTTAGAGGCGACTTTTGCAGTCGGGGTCGACGAGATGTCCTGGGACGACCTCGAGGAGCATAACGGCGAATGGCCGAGCGTTGAGGCCGTGCGGGCGTACCGAAACCACGTGCGCGAGCTCGTAGACCAGCAAATCCAGACCTTGCCGCTGACGCTGCCTATCACTTGGGAGTCTCCCTGGTGGGTGATCTTGATGGGGATAGAGCACGAATATATCCATCTCGAAACGAGTTCAGTGCTCATACGCCAACTCCCCTTGTCGCACGTTCGCACCCTGCCGGATTTCCCGCGCCACAAAGGGCAGGGAAAGACGCCCGCCAATGCTCTTCTTCCGGTACCCGGGGGTCGCGTAACCTGCGGTAAACAGCGCCACAGTCCGCTCTATGGATGGGACAACGAATACGGGACTCACGAAGCCATCCTTGCCGATTTCGCCGCGAGCCGCTATCTCGTCAGCAACGAGGAATACTTGACCTTTGTACAGTCCGGTGGCTACGAAGAGGCGCGATGGTGGACCGAGGAAGGAGCCCGATGGCGCGCCTTCGCCCAGGCCTCACACCCCTCTTTCTGGGTTGCGAACGGCACGGATTGGCGCTTACGCGTCCTTGGAGAAGAGGGGCCCATGCCGTGGAATTGGCCGGTGGAAGTCAATTGCCACGAAGCCCAAGCCTTCTGCGCCTGGAAATCGCAACAAACCGGACTGCTATTGCGTCTACCTACGGAAGATGAGTGGCGAAGATTGCGGGACCTAAGCGGTATTCCGGACACGCAGTTTTGGAACGAGGCACCCGCCAACATTGGACTGAGCTACGCGGCCTCACCGTGTCCGGTCGACCAGTTTCGGCATGGCGACTTTTACGATGTTTTGGGAAACGTGTGGCAATGGACCGCCTCACCGATCTATCCGTTCAAGGACTTTGCGGTCCATCCCGCCTATGACGATTTTTCCGTGCCGACCTTTGACCAACAGCATAACCTGATGAAAGGCGGGTCCTTCATAAGCCTTGGCAATGAGACCCACATAAGCGCCCGATACGCCTTCCGCCGGCACTTTTTCCAGCACGCCGGCTTTCGCTACGTCGAATCCACGAACCCACTGCCAGACGCCCCAGTCTACGAATCTGATGACGCGGTGTCGCAGTACGCGGAATTCCACTATGGTGCCGACTATTTCGGGGTCAAAAACTTCCCCACCACGGTAGCCGAGATCGCCATTCTCGCCATGAAGGGACGACCTTTCCGGCGCGCTCTCGACCTCGGGTGCGCGGTTGGACGCACGAGCTTTGAGCTGGCGCGCACCGGGGCCCATGTCACCGGGATCGATTTCTCGGCGCGATTCATCCAAGTCGGCACGCGCCTGCGGACAAAAGGACACTATTCCTACACGCTGACCGACGAGGGCGAACTCAAAAGCTATCGCACCGTGCACCTCCAGGATCTAGCTCTTGGCGAAGCGGCCGAGCGTGTGGAGTTTTTTCAGGGAGACGCGTGTAATCTGAAGCCCCACTTCAGCGGTTACGACTTGGTCATTGCCGCAAATCTCATTGATCGCCTCTACCAACCGCGACAATTTCTAGAAGATATTGGCGCGCGCATTCTGCCGGGCGGCCTCCTGGTGCTCACTTCGCCCTATACCTGGCTTAGCGAACATACCGCACGCGAAGAGTGGTTGGGGGGATACAAACGCAACGGAGAAACCTGGACGACCTTCGACGCACTCCGCAGCCTTCTTGGGGACCGCTTTCGGCTACTCGACGGAAGCCCGCGCGATGTGCCGTTTGTCATCCGCGAGACCGCCCGCAAATTCCAGCACTCTCTCGCCCAAATGACGATATGGGAACGCCTATGACCCCCACAGCCCACTCTCGCGTAATTTTCTGGGATCCTAGCCGTCCCCTACGCCCATTCCGTTCCCCCGACCATGAAGGAATCCCGCATGCCTCACACCAATAAGGAAGGACAATCCGTACCCCAGGTGACCTTTAAAACCCGCAAAGGAAGCGAATGGCAAGACGTCACGAGCGACATGCTATTTAAGGGTAAGACCATCGTCGTCTTTGCGCTTCCCGGCGCCTACACCCCAACTTGCTCATCGAGCCATGTCCCCCGCTACAACGAACTCGGCCCGGTCTTCAAATCCTGTGGCGTAGACGATGTACTCTGCCTCTCGGTCAACGATGCCTTTGTCATGGACGCCTGGAGCAAAGATCAAAACGCAGAAAACGTCCGCTTCATTCCCGACGGCAACGGCGAATTCGCCGCCGGGATGGGGATGCTGGTCGATAAATCCGACATAGGTTTTGGCAAACGATCCTGGCGCTATTCGATGTTGGTCAAAGATGGCGTTATTAAGAAGATGTTCATTGAGCAAGACAGGCCGGGTGACCCGTTCGAGGTCTCCGATGCCGATACCATGCTGTCCTATATCGACCCGAAGGCGAAAGGGCCGGAGTTCGTCACCATCTTTACACGCGAGGGCTGTCCCCATTGTTATCGCGCCAAGTCTTTGCTCAAGGAGCGAAATATTGCTTTTGAGGAAATTAAGACCGGCCAAGGCACCGGTGTCTCCTCGCGGACCCTACGCGCTACCACCGGCCGCTCGACCGTGCCCCAGGTTTTCATCGGGGGGCGACATATCGGCGGCGCAGACGATCTTGCGCGCTACCTGGAGACGAAGTAAGGCCCAGACCTCGGTCTTGGTACTTGAAGTTCCGTAGATATTTGGCCGCATCCCAAAGGACCACACATGGCGGGGCATTACGATCTTATTGTGATAGGTGGGGGTAGTGGCGGCATAGCGACCGCGAATCGCGCCGCCCGCTACGGAGCCCGATGCGCGCTTATTGAGCCTGGACCCCTCGGCGGAACCTGCGTGAATCTAGGATGCGTACCGAAAAAAATCCTTTGGAACGCCGCAGCCATCCAAAACAGCGTCGATAGGGCACCGGACTACGGCTTCCCGTCATTTTCGGGATCGCTTGACTGGATGGCCCTCAAATCCGCCCGCGAGGCCTATATTTCTCGGCTCAACGACCGCTACGGCCTGGGGCTTCGCGACAACGGTGTCGAGCTCCTACGGGGCCGCGGGTGCTTTGTCGATAGCCACCATGTGGCGGTAGGAGACCACACCTACGAGGCCGAGCACGTGGTCGTGGCAACCGGGGGCCGCCCTTTGGTGCCGAACATTCCGGGGGCGAATCTTGGCATCACGTCGGATGGATTTTTTGATCTCACGGAACGACCCCAAAGGGTCGCGATTGTAGGTGCCGGTTATATCGCAGTCGAGCTCGCCGGCGTCCTCAATAGCCTCGGGGCCGATGTCTCGCTCGTCCTCAGACGTAAACACTTTCTAGACCGTTTCGACACTCTGTTAAGGGAGGGTCTCATGAACGCTATGATGCACTCTGGGATCGATATACTCACACACAGACAGGTCACAGAGGCTCGTAAAGACCCGTCCGGACTCTCACTTATTGCGCGCGACGGCGAAACACTATCCGGTCTCGATAGCATTATCTGGGCGATCGGTCGGGCACCTCGGAGCGGGGATCTAGGACTCGCCGCGGCCGGCATTGGCACCGATAGCGACGGCTATATCCTGGTCGACGACCATCAGAACACGAGCGCTCCTGGCGTATACGCCCTGGGCGATGTCTCATCGCGCATCGCGCTCACGCCGGTCGCCATTGCCGCCGGACGTCGGCTTGCCGATCGCCTGTTTGGCGGCATGACCGATAGGCACCTCGACTACAGTCAGATCCCCACCGTCGTCTTTAGTCACCCGCCTCTGGGCACGGTGGGCCTTACGGAAGAAGAGGCCCGCGAACAACACGGTGACGACGGCATAAAGGTCTACCGTACCGAATTCACACCGCTCGTAAACGCCTTTGCCAAAGAGCCCGACAAGACCGCCATGAAGCTCATCACCGTAGGTCGCAATGAACGCATTGTCGGCCTCCATATTATAGGCGAAGGCGCAGACGAGATGCTCCAGGGGTTCGCGGTCGCCCTGCGTCTTGGGGCCACCAAGCGCGACTTCGATGACACCCTGGCGATCCATCCGACAAGCGCCGAGGAGCTTGTGACGATGCGCTAAAATCTTTGCCGGACCTGCTTAGATCCGCTTGCTCCTGCCTTGTGCCCGAGCCTTGGTCGCAGGGCCGCGATGATTAGGACTTCTTGGACTCGCTCGTGCGCACCCCGAGCCTCGATACCGCGCTAGCCAAACCCCCTCCTGGCGCCGCCGGCTTTTTCACTTGCTTGGGTTTTTTGGCTTCCTTATTTCCCCGTAACTGACCTTTAGCCATGGCTGTTGCCCTACTCTTTGAGAATCCCCTAGCATACGCCGACTTACACGCGGCGGCGTATTTATTAAGCGACGCCATCGGGATACCACTGAGACAGTGGGTGCAGCTCGCTGCCGACAAAACCGAAAGGCCGGCCTTTTGCCCAGATCTTCGTTCATCGCTATACTTCGGCATGACCTCCCACAGCCCGCGCTCGGTTACACCCCCCTACTCCGACCTCACGCCGGACACCATCCTAAGCGCCGCCGAATCCCTCAATCTGCAACCCACGGGCGGCTTCCAGGCCCTCAATAGTTATGAGAATCGCGTCTATAAAATTGAGACCGAGGGCGCACCCTGGGCCATGAAATTCTACCGACCAGACCGCTGGACCGATGCCGCGATTCTCGAGGAGCACGGCTTTACCGAGGAGCTTTGCGCGGCCGAAATACCCGCCGTAGCCCCGCTCTGCCACCACAACACGACCTTGTTCACGGAGCAGGGTTTTCGCTTTGCGGCCTTCCCGTGGCGCCCCGGGCGCACCGGTGGCTTAGAAACCGTGGCGGAGCGAACCGCATTCGGACACTATCTTGGACGCTTGCACGGCGTGGGGCAGGGACGGTTCACGAACCGGCCTTCGCTCGACGCCGCCTCGCTTGTGGCACCCGCAATCGCGGCCCTACGCGATTGCCCCTTTCTCCCACCGGACTTACGCTCCCCCTTTCTCGAGTGCGCCACGCGCCTCCAGGCCGCCATCGAGGCCGCGTTTTCTGAAGTTGAGCCGGCCATCTTCCGGATTCATGGCGACTGTCACGCCGGAAACGTGCTCTTTAATGGCGAACACTTCGCAATTGTCGATTTCGATGACTGTTTAAATGGTCCTGCCATTCAAGACATCTGGATGCTGCTCCCGGGAGATCGGGCCGAGCAAGAGGAGGCCTTAGGAGCCTTGATCAGCGGCTACGAGATCTTCCGGCCGTTCGACCGCCGCGAACTGCGCCTCATAGAGCCCTTGCGGGCCCTGCGCCTACTGCACTACAACGCCTGGATCGCGCGCCGTTGGCACGACCCAGCCTTCCCGCTCATCTTCCCGTGGTTTCGTGAAGACCGTCATTTTCGCGAACTCCTTTCCCTACTCCAAAGTCAGGAACAGCGCCTCCGGGACCCGCCGATCGAGGTCACCTCCTTCTAGATCATCGCCCTGCCCCTTATCGAAGGCCAGACACTGTTGCCGCGAAGGCCGCAAGCCCGCCTTAGCGATCCAAAGCCTTTGAAATCAAGCTAGACGGGGACATGTCCAGATGCACATCATATCCCCACAAGGTCCGGATATGATCCAAGGTCTTTTTCGCCTCGCCTCGATCGAGCGGATAGTGATCCATATTTCGTAAATGGAGGTGGCGATCACCCCAGCGATTCACGGCCACCACTTCAATGTCGGGAGAGCGCACGCTTTCTGCAACTTGCTGAGCGAGCGCGCTGCGTACCGCGCGATACCCAACATCGTCGTGAATCGCCGCCACCTCAAAGACGTCCGCGTCCGGATCGTTAGTGAGTACAAAAAAATGAAAGTCGCGCATCACCTTCGGAGACAAGTACTGTAAAACAAAGCTTTCGTCGCGAAACTCGCGCATCGCAAAATGAATCTGCTTAAGCCAATCCGGGTCACCCGCGAAGTCGAACCACCGATAATCCTCGTCAGTCGGCTCGAGACAAATCCGTTTGATGTCCTGGAAGATCGCAAACCCCAGCGCATAGGGGTTTATGCCGCTATAGTGGCGACTATCGAAATCCGGCTGAAAGGTGACGGCGGTGTGGCTCGCATAAAATTCCATAAGAGACCCGTCGCTTATGGACCCCTGGGCATGCAAAATATGCAACACATGGTAATGAACAAAACATGCAAATCCCTCGTTCATTATTTTTGTCTGCCCTTGCGGATAGAGATACTGGGCGATTTTGCGCACAATACGCAAGATTTCGCGCTTCCAAGTCTCAAGATGCGGCGCATTTTTCTCTATAAAGTAAATGAGGTTTTCCTGCGGCTCTCCCGGAAATACACCTTCGTTGCGATCACCTGATGTAACAGGCCTATTGGGCAGTGTCCGCCAAACATCCAACAAATGCTGCTCCAAGAAAATGGCTCTCTCCTTCCTGCGCGCCTCCTCCTCGCGAGCTGATAGCTTTTGAGGCCGGGGAGCGCGGTCTACGCCATTGCGGTTGATCGCATGCGCCGCGTCTAAAACATCGGCTACAGTGTCTATGCCGTATTGGTCCTCGCACTGCGCGATATACCCCTTAGCAAACTCTAGATAATCCAGAATTCCATCGGCGTCAGTCCACTGCCGAAAGAACATATTGTTCTTAAAAAACGCGTTGTGTCCAAACGCTGCATGCGCGATCACCAGGGTCTGCATGATCATCGTATTCTCTTCCATGAGATAACTTATGCAAGGATTGCTATTGATAACGAGCTCGTAGGCCAAACCCATTTCTCCCCGGCGATACTGTCCAGATTCTATCGCCCGCTGTTTACCGAAAGACCAGTGCGGGTAGTACATGGGAAGGCCGGTAGAGGCGTAGGCGTCGAGCATTTGCTCGGCGCTTATGACCTCGATCTGGTTTGGGTAGGTATCGAGCTTGAGTTCGCGCTCCGCGATCACGGCGATGCGCTCGCAGGCGGCGTCTATCCGCTCAAATGTCCAATCGTTGTCGGAAAAAAGCAGGCCTTTGTTATCCATCATGGCGAGCCTCCTCACGTTCGGCAAAAAGCTTCCGAAAAAGCGGATAGATATCTGCCACTTGTGACGCCCTGGCTGTAAGAAGCCCGGGATATTCCTGAGCGGTATCGAGATAGATCCGCATCAGATCACTTTTCTGCTCCTGATTGACCTCCAGATAAAACATATTGCGCAACTGCGGCAAAAGGCTCTGTAGACGCTCCTGTACCGCGGGCAGATCTTCGTTGGCGTTGTCGCCATCCGAGGCTTGCGCGACATAGATATTCCAGTTATCGGGCACGAAGCGCTTCGCTATAATCTCCCCGACCAAAGCCAGAGCCGGCGAAACAAGCGTACCGCCACCCTCCCGGGAACCAAAGAATTGCTGTTCAGTGCATTCGGAGGCCTCGGTATGGTGCTTAATAAACACGAGCTCCACCGCTCGATATTGGCGGTGGATAAAGAGATAGAGCAGCAGAAAGAACCTCTTCGCGAGATCTTTTTCGATATCCCCCATGCTCCCGGAGACGTCCATAACACAAAAAATCACAGCACTTGTGATCGGAAAAGGCTTCTGGTCTATGTGGGCGAAACGCAAATCTGACTCGTCTATAAATGGAATCGCTCGAATCTTTCTCTCCAAAACCTTGACATCGGCCTGAATCTCACTCAGACGAAAGCGCTCGATACTGGTATCTTGGCCTTGCAGACCTCGCGTGCGAATCTCCTCTTCGAGAACAAGACTCTGTTCTAAAAGATCCTCCAACTCGCGCTTTTTGCGCGCCCTAAGCCCTATGCGTCGCGCGCGTGCCGTGCGCATAGTGCGTCCGATGTGCATGCGCGAGGGACTCCCATCCTTTATGAATCCGGCCCGTCGCCATTTCTCGACCTCCACGTCCTCACGGTGCGTTTGGCGGAGATTGGGGAGTGCCAGGCCGTCAAATAGAAGCGCCAGAAACTCGTCGGCCGTCAGCACAATGGCGATCTCGTCGTCGCCGAGGCCGTCTATGCCACCACCCGCATCACCTTGTTTCCCGCTTCCGCCCCCATCGTCAGGTTTTGGGATGAGGTCCCCCCGTCGGTACTGCTTATTCCCTGGTAAAACCTGCTCCTTAGGCGCGTCGCGTAGATCGCGCCGAAAACTGGGTTCATGCAGATCCTTGGTGGGAATCGATATGGGCTGCTGAACATCGAGGATATCGTTCATGGAACGTGAACGCGCCAGCTTCTCTACCGCGGCCTTGATCCGTCCGCGTACACGTCGCTGAAGGCGATCCTGATTGGCCGTCGAGCGGGTCCCGGAATTGCGTCTGTCGATAATAATGCTCATAGTCGCCCTCCTCCCGGGCGGCAAGGCGCCGCCGCACTCCGTCCTTTCGTTAGCCCCTCCCGGTTCGTCTAGCTCCCCCTTGCTTTAGTGGTGCTTTCGGTAGCGCATGTACCAGTCGACCAATAACCGCACCTGCTTTTCTGTGTAGCCCTTCTGTTGCATGCGTACCACAAAATCATGGTGTTTGCGTTCATCGTTTGAGGTGCGCTTCTTCCCAAACGAGATGACGGGAAGCAGATCTTCAGTATTGGCAAACATTTTTCGTTCGATCACCACCCGGAGCTTCTCATAGCTTGTCCATGCCGGACTTTTGCCACCGTTGCTGGCCTTGGCGCGCAGGACAAAATTGACGACCTCATTGCGAAAGTCCTTGGGGTTCGCGATCCCGGCCGGCTTTTCGATCTTCTCCAAGTCTTCGTTAAGCAAGGTCCGATTCATGACTTGCCCGGTGTCGGGATCCCGAAATTCGGTGTCCTGGAGCCAGAAATCGGCGTACTGAATATATTGGTCAAAAAGATTTTGGCCATAATCCCCGTAGCTTTCGAGATAGGCCTTTTGGATCTCCATCCCAAGGAATTCTGCATAGCGCGCCGCCAATTCATCCTTCAGAAAACCAAGATAACGCGCCTCGAGCTCGGCTGGGAACTGTTCGGCGCGAATCTGATTTTCGAGCACAAGGAGTAAGTGGACCGGATTCGCTGCCACTTCCTCGTTGTCGAAATTAAACGTGCGCGACAAGATCTTGTAGGCAAAGCGCGTGGAAATGCCGTCCATACCCTCGTCTACCCCGGCCATATCCCGATATTCCTGGAGGCTCTTGGCCTGTTGATCTCGATCTTTAAGGGTTTTCCCGTCATAGATCTCCATCTTCGACCAAAGACTGCTGTTGCCAGGGTCTTTCAGACGGCTTAAAACCGAAAACCGCGCCAGCATCTCGAGCGTATCGGTCGCGCAGGGGGCGTCGCTCAGGGTGCTGTTTTCCAGGAGTTTACGGTAAATCTGGGTCTCTTCCGTCACCCGCAGGCAATAGGGCACCTTCACAATGTAGACTCGGTCGAGAAAGGCCTCGTTGCGCTTGTTGTTCCGAAAAGCCGCCCATTCAGACTCGTTGCTGTGCGCTAAAATGATGCCCTGATAAGGCATGGCCCCGAACCCTTCGGTTCCGTTGTAGGTCCCTTCCTGGGTCGCGGTAAGCAACGGGTGCAGCATCTTGATTGGGGCCTTGAACATCTCGACGAACTCGAGCACACCCTGAGTCGTGACGTTCAAGCCGCCCGCATAGGAATAGGCATCGGGATCATCCTGGGAAAAATCCTCGAGTTTGCGGATATCGACCTTACCCACAAGGCTTGCAATGTCCTGGTTATTCTCGTCTCCCGGTTCGACCTTGGTGATTCCGATTTGATGGAGTTGCGAGGGGTTGAGTCGTACCACGCTAAACCTGCGGATATCACCACCAAACTCGCGCAGTCGTTTAGCGGCCCAAGGCGACATGACGTTTTGCAAAACTCGGTGAGGAATTCCGTAACGGTCCTCCAAGACCGGTCCGTCCTCTTTCGGATCAAAGAGACCCAAGGGCGACTCATACAAAGGTGAGACCTTGCCGTGGGCTGCCAAGCAATAGATAGGGTGGCGCTCCATAAGACTTTTGAGACGCTCGGCCAAAGACGACTTGGCGGCCCCGACCGGACCCAGAAGGTACAGTATCTGCTTACGCTCCTCGAGTCCTTGCGCGGCGTGGCGAAAATAGGCAACAAGGTTTTCAACCACATCTTCTATGCCATAAAAATCGGCGAACGCCGGGAACGTGAGCAGCTTGCGATTCATGAAGATCCGCGCCAAACGCGGGTCGGCCTGGGTATCGACAACCTGCGGCTCGCCGATCGCAGCTAACATGCGCTCAGCCGCCGAAGCGTATGCCAAGGGGTTCTTCGCGCAGAGTTCTAGATACTCGTCGAGACTGAGGGTTGCCTCTCTTTGCTGCAAGAAACGTTCTTGATACCGATCAAATAATGCCATGATCCACCCCTTGCCGTATTGTCACTGCCTCTACCCCATACCGGCTTTCCAAGCATCACCCAAAAACCCCTCCCCGTCCTCTTGGTTCGCCTTGGTGCTGTGAAGATGAGCTACAAACGAGACCCCACAACTCCTACGGGCCCTCGCCCTCTTTGATGCAATCCTTTGCAAATCGTTCCAATCCTTATCCACCCAGAGACGGCGGGGCCGCCGCGTGGGTCTAGCGCCGTGACTGAAATGTTCAGGCTTTTGGTCCAAAGGGTCCGACCTCTTGCCGTGCGGTCTCTACCTAGAGCATAGTCCCTTGGGAAGCGTTGTGAATCCGACGGTGAGCACGCTTAAGCAGATCAGGTGGCAGAAAGGATGGCTGCGCAACAACACCCGATCGGGGGCACGAAATCTCGCAACCGAAGTAGGTCTTGTACCCCGCCCTCTGCAAAGGCATGCACGCAAGGCAGCCGGGATGAGCGCTCATGAAGCCCACCTTGCGGTGCCCGCTTACCCCAAGGAAAAAGGCCGGCCTCCTACCAAAAAACGGGCACAGTGGCCCTTGCGTGCCCGCGTGCGTATCCCTTTGCCTCTCTTGAAGCCATTCGTCGACCGGCCGAGGGCCTACGAGGATTGCACCCACCACGGCACGATAACAAGCGAACCGATGATCGCCAGAAACGCTCTTATGCCCCGCGGTCCCTAGGGATTGCCTAGGCCTTGGGCCCGTCCTCGCTGCGCACATGCTCATGCATCGTCAGATGAGGCATGCAGTATTCGTAGTATCCGGCGCACTGCGAACAATAACGAAAGTCCATCTGCGCATCGTCCTTTTCCGTCATCCCGCACACTGTGCATTTATGAAGCGAGACTCCCTTTTGCCCTAGGCTTTGCGCTTTAAAGGCGCGCCTGCGGGGATAAGAAAGCGCCCGGCTTTTCCACCGAATCCTGACGTCTCGACCAAAAAACAGGAAATAGTTCAGTGTCGAAACCCCCGCCATCACCTTACTCGGCAAAGGCTCGACGAGCACGGCAAAAGCAATCGCGCCCCAGGTCAGCCAGGCAAGATACTTGATCTTTACAGGGAGAATAAAGAACAGCAGTATGGTGAAATCGGGCTCAATGGTGGCAAAGGCCAAAAACAGCGACAGATTCAAGAAAAAGGCGTTCGCACTCTCGCCTGCGAGGAAGGCGGCCAGTGCTGTCGCCATCATCCCGACGAGGTAATAAATGTTGAATCGGAAACTGCCCCACTCGTGTTCGAGTCGCGTTCCCAACACATAATAAAAGTACAGGATGAAGACCACCCAGATAGATGTCCCGGGTGGAATAAAGACGAACGTCACAAGCCGCCAGAGCTGGCCCTGCAGGATTAAAGCGGGAACGAACCGAAATTGTTCTATGAGGCGACTTCCCTCTGGCGCGTGCGACAGAAGAAAGACGAGACCTTCAAGGCCTACGATATAACCCATGAGATTGGGAATCGCGTAGCGCCCAAACCGCCTTTCGAGCCTATTCATGAACTTCACAGCACTACCTCATGACTGAAGGACGCCATCGTCCAAAAACGCGCCGCCCCAAAGTCCGCGACACCATGATTCCCTAACACATACATCGATCCACGCGGTCTTTCGAAAGCCGCTATCAGTCAGGCTGCCTGCGATTTCATCGAAAACACTCCGCTTTCCGCGGACCCTTCTCCCTCGCCACAGACGATGGCGACTCTTGGGAAAGCGCAGCCCTTCCAGCGAATACAGGCTGCCAAGAAAAGCGGCGAGGATCAAGCTTCCCATCACGACACGAGCGGGCCGGCCAAAGTCAGGATTCGGAAGGCCCCAAGATCCGACCCCTGGAACGACTGCGGTCTACGCCTCGATACCGCGGCCCTGCGCCAGTCGGACGCCGCCACACAGGGGGCCTCACGACCCTCAAAACTAGACGAAACCCTCTCGATATCCTATAACATCTGATAACGTCACCGCGCCAAAAGAGCATGGGATACCACAATAATAAAGAGAAGGGATGGCGTAAGGGGCGAACCGCCATCATGGTGGCCGGCGTCGGTCTTTTGGTAATCGCCGCATACTACGGGACCCATCGTTCGGCTGCACCATCCGCTGAGCCAGCCGCCAGCGCCACAATGAAGACCATCGATCGCGCCGCCAGGACACTGGTAGGACCCCAACACCACTTTGTTCCCCTAGCGCGTAAAGCCCTTAAAGTGCGAGCCCTCATCAATCGGGGCCATTTCAACCAGGCCGGGCGCATTATAGGAGGCGTCCTGCAGCGTAGTCGCATCGAAGGCTGGCATTTTACCCCGTTTGCCCGATTCATAGTGAATGTCCCGGAACCGAGCAATACTCACTTCCAGCAGCGCCTGACGACCTGGGTGGCCCAAGATCCGCACGCCGCAACTCCCTACCTCTTACGCTCCCTGTACTTCTTCGACACGGCCTGGATTGCTCGTGGTTATGGGTCCGCCAACCATATCCTGCCTCAAAATGCGGCCCGATTTGAAAAAGATATCTCTGCCGCCGCAGCTGACTGCGTGACGGCCATCGACAGGGACCCGCAAGACCCATACCCGCGTTATCTCGCGCTCAAAATCCTAAAGACCGAAGGGGACGGCCAGGATATGCGCACTTTTTTCCAACAATCGATACAGCGCTTTCCGACCTATTACCCATTATACGCGGTACGGCTCGGGGCCCTGGAACCCAAGTGGGGCGGTTCGCTCGCGGCCATGCAGGCCTTTGTCTCTCGGTATGCGGGACCGGCCGCCTTCACCTCACCCCTCAAAATGCTCTATCTCAAACTCTACTCTGAATTCTTGGGCATACCGGCGATCATGTGCCCCACAACACCCAAGCTCCAAAAGCTTTGCACAACCTACGTACTGACTCACCTCATCACCCCGGCCCTCCAAAGACATGTACACACCCTTATCACCACCTATGGGCCGACCGCTCCACTTCCCTTCGTCCTTAAGGCCGGTGATATCCTCAATAACATGGTCTACGAAGACAGCACCGGTGCCTACGTAGGCCCACTTCTCCAGTCCTTTTCAACCGCCCTTGGCGCCGATGATGCGCTCGTTACGGGTCCTAAACGCCAACACAACTTCATGGTGGATAAGCTGGCCGCCATGGTATGGTATGACCAGGGGCAATTTTCTAACGCCAAACGCCTTTTACAACGCGCCCTCGCTGATCTCGGCCGGACCCGTTTTCCGACTCGAGGCGAAAAAGACCGCGTCCGGGCCGGTCTCTACCATGATCTCGCCTCCGTCTATAGCTACACGCACCATTATCGAAAGCTTCTCATCTACCAACGCGCCGCCGATATCTTAACGGGTGCCGATAGTAGCAATATCGAGTGTGCGACCCTCTTTAAGCTCGGGTATTACGAAGCGACCATAAAAGCGTGTACGCGCCAGATCCACAATGGCGGTAATAGGCAGGCGCTCTATTGGCGCGCCCGGGCCTATCAGATGACCGGCCGCACCGGAAAGGCTCTGCATGATTTTCGCCGCGTAGCGGATTCCCAAAGCCGTTTCCGAGCGCCATCTGCGCTCAATATCTCCGTGATTTACGGTAACGAGAATCGCTTGCACAGCATGCTGCGAGTCTTAAATCGCTATAGCTACCTCTATAAACCCGTCCTCGAACACAAAGAGGATATCGCCATAGCCTACAACAACCGCTGCTACGCGGAGATGCACTTAGGACTACTCCACCGCGCACTCGCGGACTGCACCGCCTCCCTACGCTTTGGGAACCTGCCGGATGCCTACGCAAAACAGCAGGAGATTATGCGCCGCCTAAAGGCGCGACCGGTGGCGCCCGCTAAACCCCTTCGGTCAGCCTAAAGCCCACATCGCCAATCGAGCCCGAGCAAATCGGGAGTCCGCACACCGGCTGTCTTGTCTAAGCACCTTATGACTCTGCCCACTTCCGCAGATACCTCCGATACTAAGGACCATTCTCGGATCGGGGTTTTATGGGACTCAAAAAAAGTCCCAGAACCGCCCAAAAGCCCTCTAGATGGCGGCGTATCGCGCTTAAGCCGTGCGCCGCGTTAGGAATCCCGTTCTCCGTATCCGGCACCAGGGGCCCCGCGCCTTCCGATCCTGGCAGCTGGGGCCGGCCGTTCCCTGCATGGCCCGGATCTCCCCCTACAAGGTATGGCGGTCTCAATGGCCCAGGTGATGAAGAGGGACTATTCACCGCCACAGGTCTGCGCGGCGAAAAGGCGGACCTGCTCGTCGTCGACGAATGCGGGATCGAGGTGTCGCGACACGGGGGCGCTGTCTTTTCGGCGTGCCGTGCCTAGGCCTCGGCACGGGCCTTGCTATTGAAAGGCATCCGCCTGCCATCGCCAACAGACGCGCTTGGTTTTTGCCCGCCAGAACCCCGGCAAGACCTGCCGAGACGATAGACAATCGTCGCCATGGCGCCCGTTTTACCATTGATCCCCCCAAAAGACGTGACAGGGGTGGGGAAGAAAAAAGGCGATTGATGTAACTCTGCGGATTTTTTGAGGTTTTTGGTGGGCCGTCCAGGGCTCGAACCTGGGACCACCTGATTAAGAGTCAGCTGCTCTACCAACTGAGCTAACGGCCCGTACAACGGGTGGAAGTATAAAAGCTTTTGGCCAGACAGCAAGACATCTCTAAAAAAAGAAATTCCGATAGGAAACGGCGCCCTGATCCGTACCAAACGGAACCCCGGTCCCCCAGCCCCACCGACTTTCTTATGTCCGTGGTCTACCGGCGCCCGCGTATGATATACAAAACCCACATCTTTTCAACAGACTTAACCGATTTTTATCCCAGATTTTCCATTAGGCCTCTACGCCGAGGAAAAGGTAGGTGTAAAACGGACGGGCAGAGAGAAGGTCTTGGACCGGTCCCAAAGGCCCTCCGTCCATTGCCGTTGGCGCATGGCGATCGCGAGTTTCAAGATGTCCTTACGGCCTTCAGTGGTGGTGTAGCCGGCCTTGGCAAAGAGTTTGTAGCGAAGGGTCTTCAAGGTGTGCTGGACATCTTTGCCGCCACTTTCTAGGACGCTCGCCCGCAGCACGGCCTGGCGGAAGAGACTCATTAGGTTGTAGGCCAGAAGGGCGGTGTTGAGAGCGCCCTCGGTAGCCCAGAAATCCTCCAAACAAAAGCTGTCAAAAGCGAGGTCGTACTGTAATTCCTTGATGCGATTCTCACAGTCGGCACGGCCGCGATAGAGGCGCCAAATCTCAACGGATGGGAGATCCAAATCGGTCACCAGGGCGGCGAATCGATACTGGCCCCACTGGGGGTCGTCTGCGAATAAGGAGAGAGTCTTGCCTTTGGCGGTTGCCCGTCTTTCGCTATGTTGCCGGATACCGACCACTCGGCGAGGTTGTGACCAGCCCGGGGCCTGATAATCGAGACTCACGAGATCGATACCGTCATCAAACATCCACCAGCCGGAAGATTCGACCAAGGCCCTCTGGAGGGGTCGATTCAAGCGCAGGGCGATGATGTGGTGGAGCTCTTTCTGCTCCAATTCCTGCAAAAGGCCTGATCGCAGAAACCACTGTCGGCCCGTAAGAGTGACCTTGCAACACTTTAATGGACACCTAGTTTACAGGAATCACTCTTACACCGTTCTCTCGAACTCGACTGGTGACATATAGCCAATAGTGGAATGTCTCCGTTGACGGTTGTAGAATACTTCAATATAGTTAAATATATCTTGGCGGGCCTCCTCACGAGTAGTATAGTGTGTGTGGTAAACAAGTTCCTGCTTTAAGCTGCCAAAGAAGCTCTCCGAGCAGGCATTATCCCAACAATTTCCCTTACGACTCATGCTCGCAATCAAGCCATGGTCTGCCAGGATCTGCTGAGAGGCCTCGGCGCAATATTGACTGCCGCGATCGGTATGATAAAGCGTTCCCGGTGATGGTTTGCGATCGTGAATGGCCATAAGTAAGGCGGTATGGGCGAGGTCTTGGGTCATGCGCTCCTGCATAGCCCAACCCACCACCCGTCGGGAAGTGAGGTCAATCACGACCGCTAAATACAGCCAACCCGCAGCCGTGGCAACGGCGGTAATATCCCCTACCCACGTGACATTGGGTTTATTTACCGTAAATTGCCGATCTAAGATATTCTCCGTCACGGGGTGGTGGTGTTGACTGTGGGTAGTAGCCTTAAAACGTCGGCGGACACGGGCATGCAAGCCCTGCCAACGCATCAGACGACCGATCCGGCGCCGACTGACCGTGACGTCACAGGCCCTCAGAGTCGCTTGAATACGCGGCGTCCCATAGGTTTGACGGCTCTCGTGATGGGCCACGGCGACAGCATGGGCCAGGGTGCGATCCTCCTTACGGTGGGCGCTCTCGGGACGACCTTGCCAGGCGTAGAAGCCAGCTGGCGAGACCTCAAGGCACCGACACATCAGGCGTATGGGAAAGCGGGCGACATTCTCAGAAATGGCCTGATACCTCATGACCGTTCTTTGCGAAAGAACGCTCCCGCTTCGACCAAGACATCATGGCCCCTTGGGTGGTCGGCCATCCACCCGTGTAGGGTTTTATCGGAAATCTTAAGTTCGCGGGCGATCTGTGTCGCGGGCTTACCGGCAGTTTCGACCAAGTGCACGGCCTCTCTCTTGAATTCGGGTGTATAGATACGTTTATGTTCTGTCATAGGTACTCGGCTTTTGCTGGTCATCACACTCTCCATTTTACGCACATCTTCTGGATCGGAGGTGTCTGAAAAAGTGTAGCAGGGTCACTTCCTTGATGCTGCGGCAGTGGCGCAACAGCAGGCCGACTCGCTGCGGCCGCAGCGTCGTCATGGCCTGCATCAGCGCATCGGCCTCGTAGACCAACGCCGCGTCCGACACGCCGTCGCACAGCTCCAGCATGGCCCGCTCGGGCGTCGAGCACACCAGCGCATCGGCGCCCAAGTTGACCCGATGCCACGCCAGCCCCTGCCCGGACAGCACGGACTCGGACACCTCGGCCGTGAACGGCACGGCAGGCAGATCGAATGGCCCTTTGCCCAGGAACGCGAAGCGCTCCTGCAACGGCAGCTTGCCCACCCAGCCTGGCGGCCGCTCCGGCCCGTAGAGCGTCATCGTCCCGGCGTCGCCCAAGCGCAGGTAATGCTCGTGTCCCTGCAAGGTCAGCGCGAAGCGCCCCCCCCCACATGTAGCGGCATCCCCTCCCCGGCCTGCAGGCTGCGCACCACCCCATCCCACTGCAGGCGCCCGCCTTAGCGCGTGTACACGCCACGAGACGGCGATACAAGCCAGCCGCTGCCCACATAGCGCGCGACGAGGCTGTTGGAATAGCCATGCGCCCGTAGCCAGCGACTGGACACCAAGCGCGTGTCGCCCAATTCGGCCAGCAGGCGGTTTATTTTTCCTGTATTTTAGTCATTCATAGTGCTCAAAATACAGTTTTTCGAACTTCTGCCAAGACTCGATGGTTCGATGAATGAGCAATTCGATCACTTACAGTGATCTTTTTACGATAACGGTAAACCACCCTCCGTCCATCGGCAGCACCACATACCAGGATCTCCATGCCATCCCACTCTCACACGGTCGCAAGTAGCACCGGCACCACCACGTTCTCCGGCACCAGCTTCGGCACATAGGTCTGCCCGTCGATCCAAGCATCAACCATGTTGGCCCACTCTTGCAGCATGTGGCGCCGCTGATCGGCGTACTCGGCCTTGTTGTAGATCGAGCGTGCGGAACGCCCGTCCTCGTGGGCCAGACACTTCTCAATCCAGTCGCGGTTGAAGCCGATTTCGTTCAGCAGTGTCGAGCCGGTACGGCGCAGGTCGTGGACGGTGAAAGGCTCCAGCGGCAAGCCGGCAGCCTTGGCTCGCTCCGCCACTATCTGCGTGACCCGGTTCAAGGTCGCATTCGACATGCAGCGGTCGGCGTCATAACGGGAAGCAGCACGAACTTGGAATCAGCCGCGCAGGTGCGCAGCGCCACGAAGATGTCGAGCGCCTGACGCGACAGATAGACCACGTGCGGGTTGCGCCCCTTCATGCGCTGCTTCGGGATGGTCCAGGTTGCGCTCTCGAAATCGACCTCATCCCAGGTGGCCTGGATTAGTTCGCTCTTGCGCACCAGGGTCAGCAAGATCATGCGCAGTGCCAGCCGGATGGTCGGATAGGTCGCCACCGATTCCATCTGCCGCGCCATCAAGCGGATCTCCAGCGGCGACAAAGCGCGATCCTTCGGCACAAAGGTGGCAATCGACGCCGCGCCCACGTCCTCGGCCGGGTTGTCCAGCTTCTCGCCGTGCAGGATGGCGAAGGCATACACCTGCTTCACGATGTCGCGGACATGTACCGCGGTGGCAGGCGCATCGCGCGCCTTCACCTTGTTGCACAAGGCGCGCAGATCATCGGCGGTGATTTCGTTGAGTTGCCGGTTCTCGAAGCCCGGCAGGATGTCCCGATCGACGATGCTCTTGCGCATCGCCTTCGTGCTATCGGCCATCCGGGCACCCAACAGCCACTTCCCGGGTCATTTCGCCAAAGGTCTTGGGGCGGTCAGCCGGCGCTTCTCGCGCTGCTTCTCCAGCGCGGGGGACTTGCCCTGGGCGACGGCCTTCTTGGCGTCGATCAGCTTTTCGCGGGCCAAGGCCAGCGAAACGCCCGCCGACCCGTAGCGGCCGATGGTCAGCGTCTCGCGGCGGCCGTTGAGACGGTAATCGTAGTGGAAGGTCACGGTACCGACAGGCGATACCGTCACGTACATCCCATCCCGGTCAAAAGCCTTGTAAGTCCTGGACTTAGGCTTGAAGTTGCGCAACGCGGTGTCGGTAAGCATCGAGGTTTTTCGTCCGGTTCATGACGGCTTTTACCGTCAGGGGCCAGGAGACCTGCTGATGCTCGGAAAGTCGCATAAAACAAGCTTTCCCGAGGAGACTTTTACCGTCAAAGACGGCTTTGGTCTGAATAGTGAACGGGAGGGTCTTAATCCGGCCTCCGGTTCTTACCGCCAGTTCTACCGCCAACCTGTTCCGCTGGCCGGCGATAGCCACCGAAGGACCTCAAATCACTCCCACTCGATAGTCGCCGGGGGTTTACCGGAAATATCATAAACAACGCGACTTACGCCACGCACTTCATTGATGATGCGATTGGAGACGGTACCCAAGAGACTGTACGGAAGCTCGGCCCAATTGGCGGTCATGAAATCGACTGTCTGTACTGCCCGCAAGGCGATAACAAAGTCATACGCCCGTCCATCGCCGACTACCCCGACCGACCTCACCGGCAAAAAGACCGCGAACGCTTGGCTCACCTTTTCGTAATAGCCACTGCGGCGCAACTCTTCGATAAAAATCGCGTCCGCCAAGCGCAGGATATCCGCATAGCGCTCCTCGATAGCCCCAAGAATCCGCACTCCGAGTCCCGGACCCGGAAACGGGTGGCGATGAATCATGTCTGCCGGCAAACCCAGCGCCAAGCCTATCCTACGCACCTCGTCTTTGAAGAGCTGACGGAGGGGTTCTAGCAACTTGAGCTTCATGCGCTCGGGAAGCCCGCCGACATTGTGGTGCGATTTGATGACGCGCGCCTTACCATCCTTGGCACCCGCCGATTCGATCACATCAGGATAGATCGTTCCTTGGGCGAGCCACTGAACCTGCGGCAGCTTCGCGGCCTCTTCCTCGAACACCGCAATAAAGGTCTCGCCTATCACCTTGCGCTTTCGTTCCGGATCACTCACGCCGTGTAAGGCCTGCAGAAAGCGCTGTTCGGCATTTACTCGTATGACCCGCACCCCGAGATGATCGGCAAAGGTCGCCATCACCTGATCGCCTTCGTTCAACCGCAACAGACCGTTATCCACAAAAACGCATGTCAGACGGTCGCCGATCGCCTGGTGTAACAAAACCGCGACCACAGACGAATCCACGCCCCCGGAAAGGGCGAGCACGACCTCGTCCTCGCCGACTTGACGCCGGATATCGGCGAGAATCTCATCGATAATGGCCTTGTCCGTCCAGGCGCGCGTCAAGCCGCAGATGTCGTGCACAAAACGTTCGATAATCCGCTGCCCTTGACGGGTATGGGTAACCTCGGGATGGAACTGCAAACCGTAATAGTCTCGCGACTCATCGGCGATAGCTGCCAAAGGGGCATTGTCGGTCTCGGCGATCGCCACAAAGCCCGGGGGGCAAACCCCTACCCGATCGCCATGACTCATCCACACGTCCAGTGCTGACTCCGTACCCTCGCTGTCCGTCAACCCTCGCAGAAGGCGAGAGCGGCCTAGGGTCCGTACCCGCGCGTAACCGTATTCCCGGCGCGTAGCCGACTCGACCTGACCACCCATTTGTGCCGCCAGCGCCTGCATACCGTAACAGATACCGAGCACCGGGACGCCGCTCGTTAACACCGATTCTGGAATCCTGGGAGTATCGTGGTCAGTGACAGACTCGGGGCTTCCGGACAGGATTACCCCGCGGGGCGCAAAACCCTGTACCGTTTTATCGTTCACGTCCCACGGGGCGATTTCGCAATAGACCCCTGCTTCACGCACACGCCTCGCTATGAGCTGCGTATACTGGGAACCAAAATCGATAATGAGAATTTTTTCCGAGCGCGGGTCGTCGGCCATCTCTTTTACGGCTACCCTTTCAACCACGTTGATAATTCGGCGGCTCTTTGGTAATCGTCACGTCGTGCACATGACTTTCATGCATGCCAGCGTTGGTGATGCGCACGAACTTGGCCTGGGTCCTCAGGGTCTTTAGGTCGGCGCTCCCGGTATAGCCCATACTGGCCCGTAGGCCGCCCATCAGCTGGTATACGATACTGACAAGCGAGCCTCGATAGGGGACGCGCCCCTCAATGCCCTCGGGAACCAATTTCTCCGGAGCCCCGTCCTCCTGAAAATAGCGATCGCTCGACCCATCTTGCATGGCCCCCAAGGAGCCCATGCCGCGATAGGTCTTGTAAGACCGCCCTTGATACAATTCGACGGTACCGGGAGCCTCGTCTGTCCCGGCAAACAGGCTGCCGATCATGACGGTATGGGCACCGGCCGCAAGTGCCTTAGCCACGTCGCCGGAATAACGAATGCCGCCGTCACTGATCAAGGGGATATCGGTACCCGCCAAAGCCTCCGCTACATTATCAATAGCCGTGATCTGTGGAACCCCCACGCCGGCCACGATCCGGGTCGTACAAATCGATCCCGGACCGATACCGACCTTGACGGCATCGACCCCGGCATCGACAAGCGCCCGAGCGGCATCACCGGTCGCGATATTGCCCCCGACCACCTGGGCATTCGGGTAGTGAGACTTGATCCAGCGAATACGCTCCAAAACGCCCTCAGAATGTCCGTGAGCGGTGTCGACCACCAACACGTCGACCTCGGCCTCCAAAAGCCGCTCCACGCGCTCCTCGGTGCCCGCCCCGACTCCCACAGCCGCCCCCACCAAAAGACGCCCCTTACTGTCTTTTACAGCGCTCGGCTTTTCGGTCGACTTCTGGATATCTTTGACAGTCACCAGGCCCTTCAACCGGAAGGCCTCATCAACCACCAAGACCTTCTCGATGCGGTGCTGATGCAAAAGCTTCAGGATCTCCTCGCGAGACGCCCCCTCCTTGACCGTTACGAGACGATCTTTCGGGGTCATGATTTTCGCGATCACTTCGTCGTTGCGGGTTTCGAAACGTAGGTCGCGACTCGTTACGATCCCTACCAACTGGCCGTCGCGAATGACCGGCACCCCGGAGATGTGATGGCTGCGCATGAGACCAAGCACCGCGCGCACGGTCATGTCGGGACTCGCTGTGATCGGGTCACTTATGACGCCGCTCTCAAACTTTTTCACGCGCCGCACTTCGTCGGCCTGGCGTATGGCGGTCAGATTCTTATGAATAACCCCCAAACCCCCTTCCTGGGCCAAACAAATGGCCGCGCGGGCCTCAGTCACGGTATCCATGGCCGCCGACAGGATAGGGATATTCAGCTGGATGCCGCGGGTTAGCGACGCCCTGAGGTTGACATCGCGCGGTAGAATACGGGAATGATCCGGGAGCAACAGGACGTCATCGAAAGTAAGGGCTTCTTGGACGATACGCATGCGCCATTATACGGAAAGCCGGTGCCGCCGTAAACGCCCAGCCCCTCGGGACGCGTTCGGCGCTTTGTGTTTTAATAGGGGGCGTCTATACATAAAACTCCACCCAGAGGAGCTTGCCAGATGAAAAAAACGATCCTGACTGCCGTGTGTGTGCTCGCCCTAGGGGGCTGTGCCGGCATGTCCCACTCAAGCGGCCCATCGCAAAGCACCATCGCCCGACAACGCCTAAAGCAGGCTGACCTAGCGGTCAAGACGACCCGCGCCAAGGGGGCCCTATGGCTTACCACGCCGCATGAATTGGGGCTGGCCCGCAAAGCCGCAGCCCACGGTCATTACGCCCAAGCAATCAAGGCCGCCGATATCGTTTTAACCCAATGTCGGGTCGCCCAACGCCAGGCTGCGAGCAACGCCCACGCGAAGCCCTATTATCCTTAAGGGTCAAGGCCCTAGCCCCCGGGGTTTCGTGCCCCGGGGTTTCGCGCTATGGTGGGCCCAATGAACCCTGAAACCCCACCTCCCCCCGCCTTTTCCGACCGTGCCGTTTATACCGTCTCGCGCCTCAATCAGGAGGCCCGAGCGCTCCTGGAAGACCAGCTGGGGCGGGTATGGGTGGAAGGCGAGATCGGCGACTCTTCGCAGCCCTCGTCTGGGCACATCTATTTCACCCTCAAAGATGGCCGCGCCCAGGTGCGCTGCGCGCTGTTTCGGGGTGCCCAGCGCCTCTGCTGTCCAGTCGTCAATGGCGGCCAGGTCCTAGTCCGCGCCCGCGTCAGCCTTTATGAGGGACGCGGCGAATTTCAGCTCATCGTCGAACAAATGGAGGATGCGGGAGAAGGCGCCCTGCGTCGCGCCTTCGAGGTGCTGAAGAAAAAACTCGCGAGCGAGGGATTGTTTGACGCCCAACATAAAAAGGCCCTGCCGAAGACCATTCGCAGAATTGGGGTCATCACCTCGCCTGATGGGGCGGTTTTGCACGACATTCTGACTACCTTGAAACGCCGCTTTCCGGCGATAGCGGTCCTTCTCTACGGAGTCCCGGTGCAGGGCAAGGACGCCGCTTTCCGCATATCCGAGGCGCTCGATCTCGCTAATACCCGCGCCGAGTGCGATGTCCTGTTATTGGCGCGCGGCGGCGGCTCTCTTGAGGACCTCTGGCCGTTCAACGAGGAGGCCGTGGCGCGCGCCATATTTCGTTCGCGCCTTCCGGTGGTATCGGGTGTCGGCCACGAGACCGACACCACCATCGCCGACTGGGTCGCGGATGTGCGTGCGCCGACCCCCACGGCGGCGGCCGAGCTCTTAAGTCCCGACCAAAGCCTGTGGCGAGAGCGTCACAAAGAGGCTCGGCGGCGCCTCCAAAGGCTCTGTGAACGGGCGATGCGAGAACGCATTCAAAAATTGGACGAGCTCAAACGCCGATTATCGACCCCGGCCCTCGCTCTCATCCAACGCCAGGGGATCTTAAGCGCCCTGAAAAGACGGCTCCTCCTGGCCCTCCCTCGCTCCCAGGAACGGCTCAGGAATCGCCTGCTTGTGTTATCACGTAAGCTCGTCCTGCACTCTCCCCAAAGCCGTCTTCAGCGTGACCGGCTCCGTCTCAGCCCGATGCCTGCGACCTTGTACACCGCCATCCATCGGCAGCTACAGGCCCGCCGAGCCCGATTTGCCACCCTGCCTTCGCGTTTAGCAGCACACCACCCGGGCCTTGCCATCGAGCCCATGAGAAAGACCCGCCAGACCCTGACCGACCGGCTCGTGCGCGCCATGGGTTCCTCTCTCAAGGCCCGCAAAGAGTACGTCGAACACATCACGCGGGCGCTGACGCTTGTCGGACCACGGGCAGTCCTTGAACGCGGTTATGCGATCGTCACAGATCAGAACGGCCGGGTGGTCTCGGCCGCCACTTCGTGCCGACCGGGAGAGGAATTAGGAATCCTCCTCGCATCGGGGGAACTCCGGGTCGAGGTTAAGACCGGTCATTCGTAGTGCGCCTTGCGAAAGCGCTTGAGTCGGCGCCTTTTGGCCTCTTGCCGGGCGGTGGGCGCAGAGCTTGTGACACGCCCCGCAAACGGATTATCCCCTTCCCGAAACTCAATCTCGACCGGCGTCCCTTCGAGCCGGAAGTGCTCGCGAACCCGCTGTGCCAGATAGCGGCGCCAGGCGTCCGGAACCTCGTTTACGAGATTGCCATGGACGATAACGCGCGGCGGGTGCTTGCCCCCTTGATGGGCGAACTTCGGCTTGATGCGTCGACCCCGAACCATGGGCGGCGCGGTTGCGGCAATGGCGTCTTTCAAAAGCCGGTTCAGCTGCGGAGTGGGAAGCGCGCGCCCCCCGGACCGATAGGCACGTTCCATGGCTGGGAACAACGGTCCGATATGCAGGCCTTCCAGCGCCGAGATGAAATGCGGGGGGGCAAAAGCAAGAAACGGGAGCTTGCGTGACAGCTCGCGCTTGATCCAATCGCGGCGCGAGGCCTCCAGCCCTTCCCATTTGTTGACCACAAGAACGATGGACCGCCCTTGCGCCAAGACATGACCTGCGAGCGTCACATCCTGCTCACTAATTTCTTCGCGCGCATCAAAAACTAAAAGCACGACATGCGCCTCGTCGACCGCCTGGAGGGTCTTTGCCACGCTATGGCGCTCTAGGGGGTCGGTAACGTGGCTGCGTCTGCGCACTCCGGCGGTATCGATCAGAATATAGCGCTTGCCCTCGCGCTCGAACGGAATATGGACGCTGTCGCGCGTGGTGCCGGGGACTTCGGAAACCACGACGCGGTCCTCCCCGAGAAGCGCATTCACGAGCGTACTCTTACCGACATTGGGTCGCCCGGCCAACGCAATCCGCATGCCGTCACCGGGCTCGAAACTGCGATCTTCCGGCCCAAAGACGGCCAGCGCCGCCGTCATCAATTCTTCCAAGCCGCGATTATGGGTGGCGGCTATGGCATAAGGCCGCCCGAGGCCCAAGGCATGGAACTCGGCGACCGCGAGATCGGCCTCCAGGCCCTCGGTTTTATTAACCGCCAAAAACACCCGGCGGTTCAAAGTCCGCAGTAAATCCGCGATCGCCCAGTCATCGGCGTTGGGTCCCTCGCGGCCGTCAGTGACATAAACGACCACATCCGCCTCGGTCAAAGCTTGGCGGGTTTGCGTCAAAACGAGCGCGGTCAGGGGGTCCTGGTCACCACGAACCATACCCCCGGTGTCGACGACAATATAGGGGCGGCCACCGACCCGTCCGTCTCCGTACTGCCGGTCGCGAGTAAGGCCTGGCATATCGGCGACCAACGCCTGCCGCGACCGGGTTAGGGCGTTAAAAAGCGTGGACTTGCCGACGTTGGGGCGGCCCACAAGTACCACGACGGGCTTCATGAGGTCTTCGGTTTAAACCGCAAAGCCGTGAGACGCCCATTCGTATTGAGTACAAAGACGTAGGGAAGACCAGGAACCACTGAAGCCACCAAAGGTGCCGCCCGAATCGCTCCCTCGCCCACCCTTTTGCGCGCTATAAGGGCCCCGGTCTGGCGCGAAAGCCACTGTGTATAGCCCGCAAAATCCCCAAGCACCACCGCAGGCCCCGCTAAGGCCGGATCTCCGAGTCGCCGATTCACTAACAGCTTCTGAGTCCACAGGGTCCCGCCGCTGGCATTCGCTAAGGCCATAACCCGGCTGTTTGTCGTGACCACATAAAGCGACTGCCCGCCCAAGGCCATATTGCGGTCCGAAGACAGTGGATGGCTCCAGAGAATGGCCCCGGAGTGCGCCGCCAAAGCCACGACATTGCCGTGATAGGCATTGGCGTACACGAGATTCTGTTGCCAGATAGGGTGCGCCACATCGACGAGGCGCTCCACGACGTCGCCGCCCCGCGGACGGGCGATCACACTCGTCCACAGCCGCCGTCCGTCTTGGATGCGCAGGGCAGCGACCGCGCCATTGGCGTACCCCTTATAGAGCAAGCCGTGGGCCAACGCCGGACGTGAAGCGAGATACAACTTCAGCGGCGGCTCAATGTGAGATGTAATCCACAGGCGCTTCCCGTGACTCAAGCCAAACGCCGCCACATGTCCATCGAGCGAGGCCACATAGACGCCGTGCGGCCCGATCGCGGGAGACGCCAAAACCTCGCTGGGAGCCTGCGCCCGCCACGCTAGGGCCCCGTTCTTGGCCTTGAGGGCCAGCACCCGGCCCCGCCGCGTCGCTACCGCCACGAGACCCTGGCCGACACCCACTCCGCCGGTAATGTGGGCCTTGAGATGTATGCGCCAGACGCGGTGACCGTTGCGAGCGCGAAAAGCCGCCACTACCCCGTTTTCGCTCGCGACATAGAGTGTTCCTTGGGCCAAGGCCGGCCGTAAGATCAGGTCATAACCACCGGTCCCATTACCCACCTCGCGCGACCACACCCGCGTAACCTTCAAGGTCGCCTTAAAGGCGGTCAGCGGATGGGGGCGGGCAAGATTGCTATCGCTACTAAAAAGACCGCAGGCGCCCACCAAAAGAAGGAGCGCGAGGATCGCCGCATTTCTCATGGGGACACCGGGAGTTGGGCCTGCTCGCGGCGCCATAAGACCGTGAGCGTCGACTTTTTAGGCGCCAATGTGATCGCCTCCCCAAAGGCCTTATAGGCCGCGGCATTCTTGCCTTCGCGCGCCAAGACCCGGGCCTTAAGTCCTAAGACCATGGCCTTAAATCCGTAAGGCTGTGCGATATCGCCGTAGGCCCACGCCTTATGGGGATGACCTTCAGCCAGCAACACATCGGCCAGCCGCAAGCGCGCCACGGTTCGAATCGTCCATTCGCTCGCGTGATGGGCCGCGAACTTGAGATTGGCAATCGCGCCCGGGATACGATTTTGCTCATAATCCAGTCGAGCCAAAAGCAGCGCGCCCTGTCCGGCATAAGGGGTCGCGGCGAAACTTTTCTCGAGCTTGTGGCCCGCGACCGTCGCCAAGCCCGTACGCTGTTGGCTGGTCGCCGCCAACATTTCGTTGTACAGAGCGGCCGCAAGCAAGGAACGGCGGGCCTCGTAGCGATGATAATAGAAGGCACCACCGACCACGATAGCCACCGCCAGAAGGCCATATACCACAAACCGGCCATACTTTTGGAAGAAGGACTTAAGCTCCGCCCACTCGTCTTGGATCAGGTCATTTGTCATCGTGTTTCGTCTTCGCCTCCAAGGCCTTTGTGACGCGCGTTACGGCGTCCGTCCAGGGCACCGTGCCCTCATTGCGGCCGGCGCAGATCACCACCACCGCTTCCTCGTCTTGCGCCTGCACGATACAGCGCGCCCGACTTTCCTGTGCCCGCTTCATTTGGCTCTTTTGGCTGGCCCCAGCCAGATGAACCTCGACCCGCAGCCCGTTGTTTCGCAACGATTCCGCCAACACCAGCGCCGAAGCGCCCAAGGCCGCGGGTGTCATCACAAAAACATCGGGGGCTTGGTCAGCGGAAACCTTCGTAACCAAACCCATAAACCGCTCGAGCCCTATCGCAAAACCGACCGCCGCCGTTGGGGCTCCACCCAGCTCGGCCACGAGCCCATCGTAGCGCCCGCCCGCGCAGACCGCGGTTTGGGCGCCCCCGTCCTCCGACACCCATTCAAAGACCGTGTGCGTGTAATAATCGAGCCCGCGCACCAAACGTGGGACGACCTCGAACCTCACGCCAAGGACCGAGAGTTGGTCCGTCAATCGCTCGAAGTGGGCCTGGGCATCGGCATTGAGATAGTCCCCGATCTGAGGAGCTCCGGCAAGAACTTCTGCCATCTCTGGATTCTTACTGTCGAGCACCCGCAAGGGGTTCCTCTGGAGACGCCGGGTACTGTCCTCATCCAGGGCCGAGGCGTGGGCCTCCAGATACTGGACCAGGGCGTCCCGATAACGGGCCCGACACGCCGCCGTCCCCAAGGAATTCATCAATAAGCGGGTCTTGACGCCCAGCATCCGCATCAGTCGATCGCCGAGCAGGATCAGCTCCGCCTCTATCTCCGGCCCGCGCATGCCGTAGGCCTCGACCCCCAACTGGTGGAATTGCCGGTAACGTCCCTTCTGTGGCCGCTCGTGCCGAAACATTGGGCCTTGGTACCAGAGCCGCTGGGTTTGGTTATGAAAAAGCCCTGCTTCGATGCCGGCCCTCACACACCCAGCCGTTCCTTCGGGGCGTAAACTTAAGCTCTCGCCATTGCGGTCGAGAAAGGTATACATCTCCTTTTCGACGATATCTGTCACCTCGCCCACGGCCCGGGCATAGAGTTCGGTACGTTCAAGCACCGGCAAGCGAATTTCCGCATAGCCATAAGCCGCCAGCACCGAACGTGCAAGATCCTCTACGGCGGCCCAAGTCGCCGTGTCATGGGGCAATAACGCGCTGACACCCCGTACCCCGGCGATTTGGCGATTCAAGCGACCCTCAAGGCAGGGCTTTGATCGGGATAATCGGGGCGCTGGACGCGCGCCGTTTCAGCTCCTCGCGCACGGCCTGCTCGAGCGTATCGACGAGATCGGCATTATTCACCTTACCGTGCGGCTTACCGTCCTTATAGAGCAGATTGGGCGAACCTCCGGCTAGGCCGACCTGCACCTCCTTCGCCTCCCCGGGGCCGTTGACAACACACCCGATGACCGCAACATCGATGGACTCTTGAATGTCCTCGAGCCGCGCCTCAAGGGCGTTTACCGTTCCTATCACGTCGAACTCTTGCCGAGAACACGAGGGGCAGGCGATCAGATTCACGCCCCGCTTACGCAACTGGAGGCTTTTCAGAATCTCGAAACCGACCTTGACCTCCTCGACGGGATCAGCCGCCAAGGACACCCGCAATGTGTCACCTATACCTTCGGCCAAGAGCATGCCCAGGCCGATCGCCGATTTGACGGTACCGCCCCGGAGCGCCCCAGCCTCGGTAATGCCGAGATGCAAGGGTTGCTCGGTCATGGTGGCAAGCTTACGGTAAGCGGCCACCGTCATGGCGATATTCGAGGCCTTGAGACTAATCTTGTAATCTCGGAAATTAAGGCGCTCAAGAATCTCCATATGCCTTTCCGCCGACTCGACCAGGGCGTCGGAGTTGGGCTCTCCGTATTTCTTCTGTAAGTCCTTCTCAAGCGAGCCGGCATTGACCCCGACGCGAATACTGATGCCGCGGTCGCGAGCGGCATCGACGACTTGCCGAACCCGATCTTCGCGCCCAATATTGCCGGGGTTAATCCGCAGACAATCGGCCCCGAGCTTCGCGACCTCGAGAGCGATGCGATAATCAAAATGGATGTCGGTGACGAGCGCGACATCGACCTGTTTACGAATCTGCGCAAAGGCCTGAGCGGCCTCCATCGTCGGAATCGACACCCTGACGATATCGGCCCCGGCCGCCACCAAACGCTGGATTTGCGCCACGGTCGCTGCGACATCGCAGGTGTCAGTATTGGTCATGCTCTGAACGCTGATGGGGGCATCCCCGCCTACGGTCACCCGTCCCACGCGGATAGCGCGGCTCTTACGACGTATAATCTGGGTCGTCTCATGCATAGAATTCTCTCACCTATCGATCGACTGTGATCCGTAAACGGCGCCCTTTATGGGCCGAGGGGAGCGCCACCGCGTGTCCACCGATCGTCATGAAGACCCCTCGGGATCGACTCAACACCACGCTAAACGGCGGCAGACCTACGACATGGACACTGTGACCCGCAGCAATACGGGTCGCCAAGAGCCGCGTCCCCTTGGTATCGCGCACCAAGACCCGAACGCCCCCGGATGTCGCCCTGATGCGCAAGGTCGCATAATGACGACCCTGGGGTAAGCTTATCAATCCTCCAGGGTTCGGTACAGCGCTAGGCGGCGAGACCGGAGAAGGGGCGGCCTCGGTCCTTGTCTTAACACCGGGTGCCAGGAACCCCTTCGCAGTCGGCACGGCCTTCGGGGCCGAGGCCTTCCCGACCGGCGCTCTGTGCAGGATCGGAAGCGGCCGCGGGAGGGGCGCGCTGGCCGCCGACACCCCGCTCACCGGCCCTGCCGAGAGCGGCTGGCGCTGGACGGGCACCGGGGCTGTTGGGCGGGGGCGGGGGCCGGCCCCCCGGCGCCGCAACGGAAACTCACTCAATTGGCCGTCGTTCGCACCTGGCATCGCAAGTGACCGTAAGCGCGGCGGCAGCGCCCTGATTGCCTCCACGGACGACACCGTGTTATGGACTGGCCTCGTAGACACGCGCCTATCCATACGCCACCACACCACTCCCACCACGAGACCTATGACAAACAAGGTGTAGAGTAAGGGCTCCCATGGCAGTTTCGTCTTGTTGGCCGCCGCCGGCCTCTCCCCAGCCACTGCTGCGGGCTCGGCAATGACGCGTGCGTTGGCGAATTCCTGGGGATCAAGCCCCAAGAGCTGCGCGTAACTGCGCAAATAGCCGCGGACATAGGCGGCCGGGGGCAAGCCCTCGCGTTCACCTTTTTCGAGAGCTGCGACCTGCACTACCGAGAGCCGCAGCTTCAAGGCCACCTGTTCAAGGGACCACCCGGCTCGCTCGCGCGCCGCCTTCAGGCGCTCGCCCGGATTCACGGCGGCGCCATTCATAGGGTCAAGGATGTCCAAAGAGCTGCCCCTTCCGCTGCCACGCCTCGACTCTGCGCGCCTGAGCGGTACGCCCGTAATTACCCAAAAGCCGAGTGGCACAAAACCGAATAAGCTTTTTATCGCCGAGCGCGCGCCCGATCTTGACCCCCAAAAAGAGCGCTTGGGCACTCCGGGTCAGTTGCAAGTATTGGTGGAGATCGACCTTGGCCCGGTGCCATTCGTGGCCCTTATAGCGGATTCGCGCCAAGTAATAATACGGGTCGGCCAAAGCTGGCGCCAGGGCCTGGGCCCTATGAAAGTAATGGATGGCGGCCTTTCTCTGAGTCGTCCTCATAAGACATACGCCCATATTGAGATCGGCTATCTGAGGCGTTGCGTAAAGCGGCGAATGCAGAGCCGCCTTGAAGTGCCGGATTGCCTGTTTCACATCGCCTTGCCCACACAAAAACGCCCCATAGTTGTTCTGGAGGTTGCCGTCGTGCGGATGCAGGGACAAGCCCTTCCGAAAATAGTGTGCTGCCTTGGCGGGCTCTCGAAGCCGTTCTTCGGCGATCGCCATCGCACTCAAGGCCGCGGCGTCAGTGGGATCGGTAGCCAAAGCCTGCGCCAGCTCATTACGCGCGAGACCCAACTGCCCCTGGCGCATATAACCGACACCAAGCGCGACTCGCAACTGGACGAGCTTATGAGACTGGGGGGTGAGTCTGGGGCCGGTCGCGCAACCGGCCAATCCACCCAGAAAAACCACCGTCCAAATAAGCTTTTTACGAAACATGAATAGGCACCACGCGGCGAGTCCGTTCCTTAACCACCCCGGCAAGCTGCCCACAGGCCGCCCGAATACTGTCCCCACGCGTGCGTCGGGTCATGGTCACGATGCCGGATGCGAGAAGGATATCCCGAAACGCGTCTATCACCGAATCCGTGGAACGCTCGAAACGGGTACCCGGAAACGGATTGAATGGAATCAAATTGATCTTCGCGGGCACGGTCCGCAAAAGGCGCGCCAAGGCGCGGGCTTGGTCTGGACTATCGTTCACGCCCGCTAGCATCGCGTACTCAAAGGTAATGCGGCGGCGCGGGTCCCGCGCTACATAGCGACGGCAGGCCTCGAGGAGTTCTGCGATAGGATATTTCTTGTTCAGCGGCACGAGGGTTGTGCGCAAGGCGTCATCTGGGGCATGCAAAGAGACCGCGAGGCTGACCGGCGCCTCCTCGTGCAAGCGGTCGATGTGAGGGACGACACCGGCAGTACTGACCGTGACCCGCCGACGCGACAGTCCGTAGCCAAGATCGTCCAAAATGATCCGAATCGCGGGACCCACCTCTTTCAGGTTCAAAAGCGGCTCGCCCATGCCCATAAAGACCACATTCGTAATAACCCGTCCCGCGCCGTCTTGGCGTTGCCGCAGGGTGTGTTCGGCAAGCCACACTTGGCCTACGATTTCTGCGGCCGTCAGATTCCGGTTAAATCCTTCCTGGGCAGTCGCGCAAAAGGCGCAATCAAGGGCGCAGCCGACCTGCGACGAAATACAAAGGGTATTGCGGTCGACCTCCGGAATGAACACGGTTTCGATCGCATTCCCGTCCTCGAGCCGCAAAACCCATTTCCGGGTCCCGTCCATCGACAGATGCTCGGTCACGATCTCGGGAAGACTGACCCGCGCCCGCTCACCCAAACGCTCAGCCAGGGCCTTACCGATATTCGTCATAGCGGCAAAGTTCGTGACCCCGCGCTGGTGCATCCAGGGGAAGATCTGTTGCGCGCGAAAAGCAGGCTCGGACATCTGGCGCATAAAATCCACAAGACCAGCCCGATCCAAGCCCAGCAAGTTCACAAAGCCCGTTTCCTCCAGACTACCCTCCTAACGAGTACGCGGACAGAGATCCATATCCGCAAAAAAGTAGGCGATCTCAGCGCGCGCCGTGTCGGGGCCATCGGACCCATGCACGGCGTTCTCATCTATGCTGGCCGCGAAGTCGGCACGGATCGTGCCAGGTGCCGCCGCTTTGGGGTTGGTCGCCCCCATCACCTCGCGATTCTTGGCGATCGCCTGCTCTCCCTCGAGCACCTGAACCATGACCGGACCCGAGCTCATGAAAGCGACGAGATCGGCAAAAAACGGCCGCTCCCTGTGAACGGCATAAAACCCCTCCGCCTGGGCGCGGGTCAGGTGCATCATGCGGGCCGCGACGATCCGCAACCCCGCCTTCTCAAAACGGGCATAGATCGCCCCAATGGCGTTTTTTCCAACCGCGTCTGGCTTGATAATGGAGAGTGTACGTTCGATGGCCATGCCTAATTCCTTAAAAAGGGTGAGTGCCGAAATGGGCGCATTCTAGCGCCTACTTCGGGAGGCGGCAATTTATTGATTCCGGCCAGTGTACCAGAAGCCCTAAACTCTGATACGCCAGCCTTCCGACTCACCCTTACACGGGCGGCCTATCGAGACTTTGGGCGCAGGAGAAAGAGATCGGCCCGTCGAGGTCCCGACCAAGGGCAAAGGCGGTTTCGGGGCGCATATGAAGGATGACCAGGACCGTCCCCAAGAGTCGACAGCTTCTCTCCAGCTGCAATAGCCATTGGTAGTAGACGGGATCAATGACCGCAACGTCTTTGACATCATAGTATAAATAGCGACTGTCGCTCGCAAGCAAGACCCGGACCAAGTCCTCCACGTAGTCCAGGCCCGCGCTCGGATCGAGACCCTCGCTTGGCTCAAGCAAGAGGCCGGCGGAGCCGATCTTGGTGAGATGCCAGGGCCGTCTCACACCGGCTTCTCACGGACCTCGATATTCATAAGCCGAAACGCCTCCTTCAAGCCATCGGACAAGGTGGCGCGGGTTGTGACATCAGTCAATTCGATATCAAGGCTCGTCAACGCCCGGGCAATATCGGGACGAATACCCGTCAAAATGGCGCTGGCGCCCATGAGCCGGACGGCGCGCGTCATCTGGATCAGGTGATGGGCCACCTGGGAATCCACGGTCTGGACGCCTGTCACATCCATGACCACAGCACGCGCCCGCTCGGATTCGATCTTGGTGAGGAGCCGCTCCATGATCACCAAGGCGCGCTGGGAATCCAAGGTACCGATGATAGGAAGGGTCAGTACCCCATCCCAGATGCTGGTGATGGGCGTCGATGTCTGCTTCAGTTCGTCTTGTTGGGCGCGAATGGTCTCTTCGCGCTCGTCCAGATAGGTATGAAACACCGACAACATCATTTCGTTAAAAAGGGTCGCGAGCAGCAAAAGTACGGCCCGGGCCTCGCTAAACGACATATCCGCGCGCTCCTCAAGCGACTCCAGGAACAAGCGTTGCATGAACATAATGTAACGAAGGAACTGCTCCATATCCCCGCCCCGCACAAGGATCTGCTGGGCGATTTCGCTAATAAACCGGGTCAGCGCCATGAACGCCGGGCCGCGCGCCTGGAGGGGTTCGGGGGACTGGAGCACAGCCACAATGAGCTCCAAAAATTCAACACTCGCATCGGTAATCTCATCGAGAGACATGAGATTCCGGTCCCCGAAAATATCCCGCCCACGCTTCTCGATGGTCTCCGTGAGAGTCCCGATCTTCAGCTGCAGTTGTGCTATCAATAAGGCCTGGATTGCCCCTTCATTTTCCATTGTCTCTCCCCACTCCCCGTCTCACAATGACACATGATCGGTCGTCCGTGAGCCGCCCGAACACATGACCCAGAAAATAAGCCAGCAATTGCGGCGGCGAACCCGGCAACAGGGCCAAGGCCCGCGACCAATCACTCCGTAAGCCATCCGACGCAGTGGCCACCAGAGCGCCTGCTGGCCAAGCCCACTCGGCCTCATGCAAGCCACCGCGCACTTGGCCCAATATACCGGGTCCGAAACCCAAGGTCTGGCGAGACATCCCTTGCAATAAACATGCCTGCATGTCCCCGACCCCCAGCCAGAGTAAACCACCCTGATCGGTCGCTTCGTAACAACACGCGGCCGCCCCGCGTTTCATGCGCGGGTGCAACTCAAGCTCAATCAGGGCCTGTCTAAGCGGTCTCGTACAATCAAAACCCTGGGTAGCCGCGTCCACCACATCGGCCGCCAAGGGTCCATGCCCGAGCGCGTCGAGATGGAGAACCCGGAGCCCCGAGCGCGTACAGATCACAAAACCATCGCCGTTTTCGCGCGCATCCTGGTAACTGCGTCGATAGAGGCCCAGGTGCCAATGGGTCGCGAACCGCCCCGGACCCGCCCCCGCGCTATCGGAATGAAATCGGGCCCACAAGGCCGTGCCGTGCCAGGGAATCTCCGGACTGGCCGCGGTCCGGGTGATCAGCCCGAACTCGTGCGCAAGCCGTTTCATGCCACCAAGACCCTTGCCCAAAGTGCCGCTGGTACTATATCCATCCACGAGCGCCGCGGTGAGATTGGGAATACCGGGCCCATAGTCGAGCGCAAAAAGGTCCAGCGCCCGGTGATCACCGATCTTGGCCTCCCATACCTGGAGCAAACCGCGGCCGCCGGCGTACTTACCCTGATTGGTCGCCATCTCGGACGCCACCATGCGCGCACGCTCGGTGAGCGCCGGGCTAAAGCCCATCCGCAGAGTGACCGCGCTGAGCCTCGCCTTCAGACGAATGAGATCGCTCTCGGCAATGAGGGTCTGGTCAAATAGCAGCCGGACATCACACAGCGTGCGTTTGTCCAATCAGGCGACCATGACCCGTCCGCGCCCCGCATCTTTCGCTCGGTAAAGCGCTTGATCGGCGCGACCGGCTAAAGTCTGGGCGGTGTCCCCTTGACGGTACAGAGAAACACCGATACTGACACCCGCATCCAAGGCCCTAATGACTCCTTGCGCGACCTCTAAAGCCTGCCCCAAGGATGCGGCCATGATTAAAGCGAACTCGTCGCCGCCGGTCCGACAGGCGCTGTCGCCGGGATCGGAAACGACCGCCCGTAAGACCGCGCCTACATGCTGCAAATGGCGGTCGCCGGCACCATGACCCCCGCTATCGTTTATGTCCTTGAAGTGATCCAAATCGAGAAGCAATAAGCTAAGCGGCCGCGCGCTTGAATCCGCTTGGGCCACCGCCTGATCGAGTCGCGCATCATAGGCACGACGGTTGCAAAGACCGGTCAGAGGGTCAGTGTCGGCCTGCAAAGTGGCCGCAGCCAGGGCCTGGCGCTTTTCCAAGAGGCTTTTTTCCAAGGCCTCCAGGGCCTCGGCTTGGGCGGCTGCAATCCGCGCCGCCTCGCGATTTCGCTGCCACAGAAGCTCGGCGTCACGGCTTTCGCTTTCGTCGCGCAAGCGCGCGGCAAGCCTGGTCAAATGATCGCTCTCCACCGCCTGCATCTCCGATACCACGTGACATTGCTCGGCAAAATCGAGATGAAGCTGCTGTTCGCCTGCCATCAGTCGGACCTCGAGCGCACCACCGGCCGTGACCCGCGCCTCGCGCATTCGCGCTAAGACCGCGCTGACGTTCTCCGCTGCCCTAAAGACATTCCCACCACACGCCCGGGTCGCGTCCAAGGCCAAGCGCGCCAAACGCAAGAGGTCGGCCTCCACGAGAATCCACAACCGAACGATGACAAAACCCGGCGCCCGAGAGGGAGCATTTTCGGTGTCCATACTTAGTCCTGGTCGACTTCCTCGATCCAGGCCATCTGGATCGCTTCCAGCAGCTTCTCCCCGGACCGCTCCGGCTCATCATCGAAGTCTTCGATATCAAGCACCCAGCGATGCAGATCGGTGTAGCGGATGTAGCGGGGATCGATATCGGGATGGCGCTCACTCAAGGCAATGGCGATATCGGAGGCGTCGCTCCATTTTAGACCCATATCAAGAAGCTCCTTGCAATCAATGAACTTCCGAGACCATGTTGATGGTGTATTTCGGAATCTCCACCACCAGGGTCTCCTTCGGTATCTTGGCTTGGCAGCTTAAACGGGAGTCCGGCTCAAGCCCCCAAGCCTTGTCCAGCAGATCCTCTTCCTTCTCTTCGGCCGGCGTCAAGGCCTCAAAACCTTGACGGATCAACACATGACAGGTGGTACAGGCACAGGCCTTCTCACAGGCATGCTCTATGGATATGCCCGCACCCAAAAGGGCATCACACACACTCATCCCTTCAGGTGCGTCGAATTCCGCACCCTCAGGACAGATCTCCGGGTGCGGCAAGACGCGAATCCGGCCCATCACGAGAACTCGGTGACTGAGCGGCCCGTCATCGCCTTCCGAAGACCGGCGTCCATGCGGCGTGCCGCAAAGTCCGCGCTGGCTTGATCGAGGCTAACGATCGCCGCCCGTATCGCCTGGGGGTCGGTGCCACCTTTGACGCTTTGTAGAAGGACCATCTGACGCTCGATGGCGGTCCTTTCGTTTTCCATGAGAAGGTCCGCGCCCTCGGCCATCGCCGCCTCTACCGCTACTATCATCCGATCCGCCTCAACTTGTTGTTCGCGAAGGGCGCGCATCAAAGCGTCGTCGCTCGCATGAATGATCGAATCCCCCAACATCCGTTCGATATCCGCGTCCGACAGGCCGAACGACGGTTTGACCGTGATCTCGCTCTCTATGCCCTGCGTCAGTTCGCGCGCCGTCACACTGAGAAGTCCATCAGCATCGACTCGAAAGGTCACACGGATACGGGCCGCACCGGCCACCATCGGCGGGATGCCGCGCAAGGAAAAACGCGCCAAGGATCGACAATCGCTCACCAAGTCCCGCTCCCCCTGCACCACGTGTAACGCCAAGGCCGTCTGACCGTCTTTGTAGGTCGTAAACTCCTGGGCACGCGAGGCCGGTATCGGAGAATTACGCGGAATAATCTTCTCGACCAGCCCGCCCATAATCTCAAGACCCAACGACAAGGGAATGACATCCAAGAGCAGCATATCAGCGGCGCCGGCATTACCAATCAAAAGATCGGCTTGGCGCGCGGCCCCGATCGCCACTACTTGATCGGGGTCGATGTCGTGTAAGGGCGCCTTGCGGAAAAATCCCTCTATCCTTTCACGCAAGCGCGGGGTCCTGGTGGCGCCTCCGACCAAGACGACCTCGTGAATGTCGGCCACTTTCACACCGGCGTCTTTTAAAACGCGTCGACAAGGGGCCAGGGTACGCTCGATTAAGGGATCGATCAGACCCTCGAGCGTTGCGCGGTTCAACAGCCCTTGAAACACGCCAGGGACGTCGATCATGATTTCGGTCTCCCCACTCAAGCGTTCGCGCGCGTGGCGCGCTGCGCGCAAGAGCTGGCGAGTCTCCGAAGGCGAAGTCGCCCGCGCTCCTTCGCCCATCCAGTGACGCACGAGCGCCGCATCCATATCGTCCCCACCCAGAAGGGCATCGCCGCCGGTCGCCAAGACCTCAAAAACTCCTTGCGATAGCCGCAAAAGTGAGACATCGAAGGTGCCGCCTCCTAAGTCGTAGACACAGTAGAGCCCCTCGGGATTGCGGTCGAGTCCATAGGCGACCGCAGCCGCCGTCGGTTCGTTCAAAAGCCGCAGAACCGGTAGCCCGGCCAAACGCGCGGCGTCTTTGGTCGCCTGGCGTTGCGGTTCATCAAAATAGGCAGGCACCGTGATGACCACCCCGCTCAGTTCCCCACCCAAATACGCTTCGGCGCGCGCCTTGAGGGCACGCAGGATGTGCGCCGAGACCTCCACCGGGGTCTTCTCCCCGGCCACCGTCCGCAGGCGCACCGGGCCTTCATCCGTACTACTCAGATCGTAGGGGCTCGCGCCGATCTCGGCGCGGCCGCGGCCCATGAGCCGCTTGACTGACGCGATGGTATTCAGCGGATCCGAAACCTCGGCCTCAGCCGCGGCTTGCCCTATCGTCGCTGCGCCATCGGCATGGAAACGCACAACCGACGGTAAGAGGATGCGGCCTTCGGCATCGCCGAGCACCTGTACATGGCCGTCGCGGACCGTCGCTATAAGGGAATTGGTGGTACCAAGATCGATACCCGCCGCGCGCCGCCGTTCGTGCGGAAGCGGCGACTGTCCGGGCTCGCTGATTTGCAGTAAGGCCATGTTACGATACTCCGGCTTGTACGTCGTCGAGCTCGTCGGCAAACCGACGGAGGAACTGCAGCTCGCGAACCAATTGTCGCGCACCCGCAAAGCCAGACCCGGCCTCTTGCGCCAAGGCGCGACTCAAGGCCGCTTCCTTGTGCGTCCGCAAGGTCGCGACCTCCGCGACTAGACCATCGACAACAACAGCATCGCCCTGACTCTCTTCCAGACGCTCGCGCCACGTCATTTGGTCTTGGAGAAACGCGGCATCCATGACGGTATCCGTCTCCTCGTCGGTCGAGACACCGTTTAATTTTAGGACATAACGAGCGCGGTCTATGGGATCGCGCAAGACCTTCACCCCATCGTTGAGATCCGCGCTCATCTCGACGGCAAGCCTGCGCTCCTGGCTCGAACCTTGCGCGAACCGATCGGGATGCCAGGTTCGGATCAACTCCCGATGGCGCCGCGCGAGATCTTCCCTATCAATATCAAAGCGGACGGGAAGACCAAACAATTCGAAGTAATTTCGTGCCATGCGGTGCCCTCGTTCTATACGCTGAAGCTTTCACCGCAACCGCAGGACTCCTTCTGATTCGGATTATTGAAACGGAACCCTTCGTTCAAGCCCTCGCGCGTATAATCCAACTGTGTCCCTTCGAGATACACGAGACTCTTTGGGTCCACGAGAACCTTCACACCGTAACTTTCGTAGACATAGTCCTCGGCCCCTATCTGGTCTGCGTATTCGAGGACATAGGCCATCCCCGAACAGCCGCTCGTGCGCACCCCGAGCCTCAGACCCTCTCCCCGGCCGCGCTTCTCAAGCGAACGACGCACATGCTGCGCCGCGTTCTCGGTCAATGTCACAGCCATGTCATCTCACTCCTTTATGCCGCGTTCGCACTATCGGATCTACCGGCCTTCTTACGGTAATCGGCGATAGCGGCCTTAATAGCATCCTCAGCCAATACCGAGCAGTGGATCTTGACGGGAGGCAGCGCCAATTCCTCAGCAATGTCGGTGTTTTTGATCGCGCCAGCCTCCTCCAAGGTCTTACCTTTGACCCATTCCGTCAAAAGCGAGCTCGAGGCGATAGCGCTTCCACATCCGTAGGTCTTAAAACGCGCCTCCTCAATAACACCCTCGCTATTCACGCGAATCTGCAGCTTCATCACGTCCCCGCACGCCGGGGCGCCGACCATGCCGGTACCGATCGTGGGGTCAGCCTTGTCGAACGAACCGACGTTCCGCGGATTTTCATAATGATCCAAAACCTTAGTCCCGTATGCCATATCGTTCTCCTTCTGGTATCACAGATTTAATGAGCAGCCCACTGCACCGAATTGAGGTCAATGCCGTCTTTGTACATCTCCCATAAGGGCGACAGCTCCCGCAGGCGCCCGATCTTTTCGTGCAACAGCCGCACCGTATATTCAATGTCCTCGGCGGTCGTGAAGCGCCCGATAGTGAACCGAATCGAACTATGCGCCAACTCGTCGTTCCGTCCCAAGGCCCGCAAGACATAAGAGGGCTCGAGGCTCGCCGACGTGCACGCCGAACCCGACGACACCGCGAGTTCCTTCAGAGCCATGATGAGCGATTCACCCTCGACAAAATTAAAGCTGATGTTCAGGTTACCTGGGATCCTGTGCTCGAGGTCCCCGTTCACATACACTTCTTCGATGTCCGAAAGTCCGCGCAAAAGCTGGTCGCGTAGGCCACTCAGTCGCTTGGCTTCCGACACCATCTCTTCGCGCGCCAAGCGAAACGCCTCTCCCATACCCACGATCTGATGGGTCGCGAGGGTGCCAGAACGCATGCCACGCTCATGGCCTCCGCCGTGCATTTGCGCCTCAAGACGTACCCGCGGTTTGCGCCGCACATACAAAGCTCCTATGCCTTTCGGTCCGTAGACCTTGTGCGCGCTCAAAGACAGGAGATCGACGCCCAGCGCCGCAACATCCACCTCGACCTTCCCGGCGCTTTGGGCCGCATCCGAATGAAAAATGATGCCCCGCGGGCGCAGGATCTTGCTGATCGCCGCCAGATCCTGGATTACGCCGATCTCATTATTCACATGCATGACAGACACCAAAATCGTGTCCGGACGCAAGGCCGCTTCGAGCTTCGCCATATCCACAAGCCCATTGGGTTCGGGATCCAAGTAGGTCACCGAAAATCCTTCGCGTTCGAGCTGCCGGGCAGTATCCAAGATCGCCTTATGCTCGGTTTTTACCGTGACGATGTGCCGCCCCTTGTTCTGATAAAAGTGGGCCGCACCCTTTAATGCAAGGTTATCCGATTCTGTGGCGCCCGACGTCCAGACGATCTCCTTGGGGTCGGCATGAATCAAAGCGGCCACATCGGCGCGCGCCTGTTCGACCGCCTTTTCTGCCTGCCAGCCGAAGGCATGGGAGCGCGATGCGGGGTTACCGAACTCACCGTCTAGGGTTAAGTAGCGACACATGGTCTCGGCGACCCTCGGATCGACCGGGGTCGTGGCGGAATAATCTAGGTAAATCGGCTTTCTCATTTCGGCTCCCATCAGACCCAAGTATTAGGCACATCCACGGCAATTGAAGGACGCCTTGCTTGCCGCAACACCACCTCCTGCACCCCTGGCTGGCTTACCAGATCGGCAAGCGTAATCCCGTCCAAAAATTCATAGATCCTGTGGCTCAATTCCGTCCACAAGTGGTGCGTGAGACAACGCTCTTCACCCTGGCAATTCTCCTCTCCCCCACAACGCGTCGCATCGATATTCTCATTGATGGCGACTACAATCTGGGCGACGGAAATCCCCGAAGCCGGCACCGCGAGGCTATACCCACCCCCGGGTCCGCGGACACTGGCGACTAAACCCTTGCGGCGCAACTTGGCAAATAATTGCTCCAAATAGGACAGCGAAATCCCCTGTCTCGACGCGATATCAGCCAATGCAACCGTCTGATCCTGCTGGTGTACAGCGAGATCTAACATCGCGGTTACCGCATATCGCCCCTTGGTCGTCAATTTCATGGCCACATCCTCGTCTATTCGGCCTCTATACTGTCATGCCTGACAAAATTAGTCAACTATTAACGGGGCGTGGGATCGGCCTCGGAGGCCCCGTTAGGGCGGGTAGCCGCCGGGGCGTCGGCCGTATGACTCAAGGGGATACCCGCTTTCCTCAACTCCTCGCACAGCCGCTCTAGGCGTCGGTCCACGACCTGCAAGTGGTCCAAAACGCAATCGATGGCATAGGCGACCGGATCCGGGGTCTGCGCTTCCTGACCGTAGGCCTCAAAACCAATCCTTTGGGCAAGCGCCGCACGCGACCGCGCCCGCTCCTCGGGCTTTACGACCACGTGCCCGGGAATACCAACGACCGTAGCGCCCGCCGGAACATTCTTTACGACCACCGAATTCGAGCCAATCCGGGCGCCATCTCCGATAGTAATGGGACCCAAGACCTTGGCGCCGGCCCCGACGACCACGTTATTGCCTAAAGTCGGGTGCCGTTTTTCGGGCTGCCAGCTCGTGCCACCCAGGGTGACCCCTTGGTATAAGGTGCAATCATCGCCGACCTCGGCCGTTTCCCCGATCACCACACCAAAGCCATGATCGATGAATAAGCGCCGCCCCAGGCGGGCCGCCGGATGGATCTCGATGCCGGTCACAAACCGCGCGAAATGCGCAACCACCTGGGCCAGCCAGCGGGCACGCAGCTGCCAGAGCTTATGGGCCACGCGATACAAGCCCACGGCGTGGACGCCCGGATAGAGCGTCAGGATCTCGAAACGCGAACGCGCCGCTGGATCACGTGCGAAAATACTGGCAAAATAGCCTTTCTCGGTCACGCGAGACCTCTTTCCTTTCCGTCTTTAAGAGTTCTCTTATTAGGCCATTCCCGACTAATTTTGTCAAGTATTAGCCTAGCGAAGTCGGAGGTCGTCACTCGCTCGGGGGGTAAGGCCTTTCGATGGCGCTCAGTATCCCCCGCAAGATCAGGATCTCGTTGGTATCCGGGGCTGCCCGCCGAAACAAGCGTATCAGTCGACGCATCAGCTTCCTAGGGTTACTCCTGTCTAAAAACCCGATATCTATGAGCACCTTTTCGAGGTGATCGATCAATTGGTTGAGCGCCTCTTGCGGAGCCGGCTGGTGGGCCGCGCCGCTTTTGCCTGCCGACGGCCTCTCGGCCTCGGCGCTTAGGCGAATCTCGTAACAAAGGATTTGCACGGCGGCCGCCAAATTGAGGGACGGAAACACAGGATCGACCGGAATCTGCACCAGAGCCTGCGCGAAATCGATCTCATCATTGGTAAGCCCGGTCCGCTCGGCGCCGAAAAGCAAGGCCACCGGCGCCGTCTGGGCGCCGTCCCATAAAGCGCAAGCGGCCGCCTTCGGGGTCAGGCACGGCCAAGTGATGGTCCGGGGACGGGCACTGGTGGCCACGACCACAGGACAATCGGCCACCGCCTCGCGCACGCTCGCCACGACCCGTGCGCCCGCCAAGATATCATCGGCCCCGGCCGCGCGAGCCACCGCCTCGTCCGCCGGAAAGGTCCGTGGTGCCACCAAGGTGAGCTGCGAGAGACCCATATTCTTCATGGCCCGGGCGGTGGCGCCGATATTACCGGGATGTTGAGGGCGCACCAGAACAATGCGGATGTTGGGGAAGGCCATAAATACCTCGAAGACCGGATTCTGCGCGGGCGAGAATACCACGGAGCCTTTCAAGAGCCGACCCAGCCCGCTACAATGCACCGCTTTCCGGAGGCGCCCTTATGCACCCTATGCTAAACACTGCCATAAAGGCCGCACGCCGGGCCGGAACCATGATCGTCCGTGCCTTGCCGGACATCGACAGACTCCACGTGGAAACGAAGAGCCGTCACGATTTCGTAAGTGAAGTGGACCGACATGCCGAAGAACTGATTATCGACACCCTCAAGGGGGCCTACCCAGACCATGCAATTTTGGCCGAAGAGAGCGGGGTCGCGGCCGGTAATGAATGGGAATGGGTCATAGATCCCTTAGACGGAACCACCAATTTCCTACACGGGTTCCCCCAGTTCGCAGTCTCGATCGCACTGAGGCGACGCGGTCGATTGGAGCAGGCGGTGGTGTTCGACCCGCTCCGTGATGAACTCTTCACCGCCACCCGGGGCGAGGGCGCGCAATTAAACGACCGGCGTATCCGGGTGAGCCGGGTTGCGGATCTCGACGGGGCCCTACTCGGCACCGGCTTTCCGTTTCGTCAGACCGACTCGGTGAAGGAATGGATCGCGATGTTCGAGCGCCTAGCCCAGCAGACCAGCGGGATTCGCCGCGCCGGCTCGGCGGCCCTGGATTTGGCCTATGTCGCGTGCGGGCGCTTGGACGGCTTCTGGGAGACCGGGCTAAAACCCTGGGATATCGCGGCCGGGAGCCTTTTGATACGCGAGGCCGGGGGGCTTGCGAGCGACCTTTTCACCGAGGGTGACCCACTCGAAAGCGGAAATATCCTAGCCGCCAACCCGCGCGTCTACGGACTCATGCGCAGCGCCTTTAGCGACTTCTCGAGGAGCTAGACCCGCGACGGCCGAACCCGCGACGGACGCTGCGGGCCGACAGAACCTTGACCCGCGGGCCTCTCGGCCCCGCGTAAGGACACAATGACCGCCTCCTTGCGCGGCTCCGCCTCCGAACCTTCCGCGGATTTCGCGAAGCGGGCATCGTGGGCCCCGGCCCGAGCACTCATGGGGGACAGCCTTTTCAGCAACATCGCGGTCTGTGCCTCCCCCAACAACTCCACCCCGACGGCGTATTCATGAGGGCGTGATCGTCTCAACCAGCGCACGACCGCCGCCCGCCACGCCTGGTTTTGCTGCGGATCCTTTACGCCAATCCAAGTCCCTGGCGCCGGAGGGGCGCCTACCAGCTGATGCGTACTCAACCACAGACCGGTGCGTCCGGCATCTCGAACATACCACCTCGTAACACGCGGCATGGTCTGCGGCACTTCGCTCCCGAGAATGTGCGGAGTCGCGCTCCACCAGTCGTCATCAAGATCCACATAATGACGCCCCACATCCTCAGCCACCAAACGCTGAAGGGCGGCGAGACCGTGACAAACCAAGCGCTCTCCGCCCAAGCGGATGCGCAACGATTTGCGCCGCGGACCCGGTCGCCACGTCTCGCTCAAGGAGATCAAAAGCCGATCAGCGAGCGCGGGCAACAGCACCCCCGCGAGCCTTGACGGTAAAACCTTACGAGTGGTCAACACAGTCCGCATACGAACGATCTCGGCTACGAGATCGTTCGTATCCAAGAACAGGATCCCTTCCGTGCCGGTGGGATCGGCGGGCCTATCGGCCTCGGCTGCGATCGCAAAGCCGGCCGTGTCGTTCAAAACGGCGCGGTGCCTCGTCTCAAGAATGATCTCGTGAACCGCATCGATACCACCAACTGACAAACCATAAGGGTCGCAAAGCCCTAACAGGAGAGCTGTGACATATGCCTGTTCTATGGCCTCGTCCGGGCGCGGACCGGCTTCACGAAACAAGGAGTGGACACGGCGCCAGACGCCAGGGGGAGCTGGGACATAGGCACGATAGGCGCTACGGATCACCTCGGTCAATTGGCGCAAGGCCCCCAGTATCGCGACCTCTCGCCACTCAGCAGGCAAATCAGCGGAAAGGGCGGCCTGATAGCCGTAGGCGATCTCTGAATGGAGGGTCGTTGCCAGAGCGGCGCCGTGTCCCTCGCCGGGGCGATGGCGGAGAATGGCGGCCAAATCCATGACTGGCCCCTCGTAACAGGCCAAAAGTGCGGTGCGCGTCGCCGCGTCGATGACGCTTCCGTTCAAGGCGCGGACCGATTGGGCCAGCATACTCATGGCCTTTACAGGCTCCGCGCTCGGCAGAGCACTGATCCACTCGCGCACACGGCGCTCCCGCCAGGACAGCCGACGAACACTTGGATCTGCGACTCCCTTCATGGCCGAGCCCTCCAACAACCTCGACCATACTAACAAGGCCTGTATCCAGACCGCAAGCGGTGGTTTCCTAGCGCCTCAGCTTCGCCTAATATGGCGGTTTTTAACAGGAGCACGTTATGACCTATGTGGTCACGGAAAGCTGCATCAAATGCAAGTACACAGACTGCGTCGAGGTCTGCCCTGTCGACTGCTTCCGTGAAGGTCCGAACTTTCTCGTGATCGACCCCGAGGAGTGCATCGATTGTACTCTGTGCGTACCCGAATGCCCGGTCGGCGCAATCTTCGCCGAAGACGAGGTCCCGGACGACCAAAAGGACTTTATTCGCCTCAATGCGGAACTTGCGTCTAAGTGGCCCGTCATCCTCGAAAAGAAAGACGCGCCGCCGGATGCGGGTCAATGGGACGAGGTGAAAGACAAACGTGGTTACCTGGAGAAATAGGGCGGGAGGCATGCCATCCTAAAGCGCGAGCGCCCTGCTCTGCCGCCAAGCGATCTTGTGGAAGCGGGCGCTCGCGGCGCGCTGTCGCCGCTTCGGTACAGCGCCCGCTTTAGCACGCCCTCGACCCGCGACGCGGTCAGCGCCCTCTATGCCTACGCAGACGAGATCCAGGCCATCTTGAACCAGTCCCGGAGCCCGGACACTCGTCTGCTCAAACTGGGCTACTGGCAAAGGGAATTGGCCCAGGCCCAGTGCGGATCGGCCCAACACCCACTGGCGCGAGCACTGGCCAAAAACCTCACCCCCGCTCTCTTTAGTCATCCGGATTTGGCGCAGGTCATCGAGTGTGCGCAGCGCGAAGGCGAATATGCGGGCCGCTTTTCCGCGACCGCGTTTCTGGATCTTCTCGCTGGCGAATGGGGCGCTCCGCTGCGACTCGCGGCCGACGTCCAAGGGGCAAGCGGAACCGCAAGCGCCCACTTTGCGACCACGATCGGGCTCGCCTGGGGCCTGACCGAACGCCTGCAACACATCGGCCTCACCTTTCGGCGGCGTCCGGAAGAGCTTTCAAGCCTTATGGCACTCGGTTCGGTGACCGTAGACGCAGAACGGGACGCGGGACGGAAAGTGGTCTTTGCCGAAGACGCCTTTCAAGGCGCCGTCGCCGCCCTCTACGAGACAGCGCTAAGCCACTACGAACAGGCCTTCGCGCTTTGGCCCAAGGTCCGCCAGCGCGCCCTCTACTCGCATATCGTATTGGCACGCCTCGGACGCACTCTGCTCTCGGAACTGGCGGCCAGCAGGGATATACTCCTTCAAGCGCAGGTTCTTCTCCCGCAAAGACGCCTTTCGACTACGGCGTGGCGGTGCCTTGTGTTTATGAGGCTTTTCGGCCGCCCGTAAGAGCCGCGATGAGACGATCCTCAAGCTCGACCCGGGTAGCCAACGCTTCACCAAGCTCGGAGAGGTCGGCATGGAGATGAGCGATGTCTTGGCACTGATCCGCGCAATCATACTTATCGTTGAACACAATGGCGGTCTCGGTACACATCTCGATCCGGGGATAAAGATCGTGGGCCAAAGCCACCACCGCCGCGCGCCGTTCGGTTCCATTCACGATGCGCTCATATAAGGAAAAATGCGCTGCGGCGACGTAATCCACGAGGACCTGGCAAAATTCCTGCAAGACCTCCTGAACCTTGGCGTTATGAGGGAAGGGATCGAGTCCAGCGACGCGGCAAAACAACACCAGCATATCGCGGCGCTCCAAAAGCAGGCGCCCGACGGCCTCGCGACTGGTCGACCGCCTCTCGAGGTTCTCCGTGGGAGAAGCCATTACTGTCGTCATACCCTTATCTCCTCACATCCTAATTTGGTTGTTATAAAAAATACGGATACGACTATAAAACGGACGCTTGAGTTCGGCAAGCTCTCAGGCGACAAGCGGAGCCGCCCTCCCCTTCCCGTTTCGGTGAATGGTCGGGGAATCCCTCTGTATGGGGCCTCATCCTCCCCGAGGACACGCCATCGCCTCCTCTAGAACGGCAGGCCGGGTATTTTCCCCTTCATGCCCGCCATCATCTTCCGGATCCCTCCTTTGCCCATCTGCTTCATGAGACGCTGCGCCTGGGCAAATTGCTTTAACAAGCGATTCACCTCGGGTACGCCGGTTCCAGAACCGGAGGCGATGCGGCGCTTACGGGACCCGCGAATCACGTCGGGGAACCGCCGCTCATGGGGGGTCATGGAATTGATGATCGCGACCAGTCGTTTGGTGTCGTGGTTATTCAGTTGTTCACGCGCCGCAGTGGGGATCTCGCTCATGCCCGGAAGCTTATCGAGCAGGCTTGCCATCCCTCCCATACGTTCCATCTGCACCATTTGTTCCCGAAAATCCTCCAAATCAAAGCCCTTCCCCTTCTTAAACTTCTGCGCTAATCGTTCCGCACTCTCGCGATCGACTTTGCGTTCGGCCTCTTCGATGAGCGTGAGGACATCCCCCATCCCGAGGATCCGAGAGGCCAAGCGCTCAGGGTGGAAGGGTTCCAGGCCATCGGTCTTTTCGCCAACCCCTAAAAATTTAATCGGTTTCCCGATCACCGATCGCAAGGACAGTGCCGCCCCTCCACGGGCATCACCGTCAGTCTTCGTAAGGATGACCCCCGTGAGAGTAAGCACCTCGTTAAAGGCCTTGGCGGTATTGACAGCATCCTGGCCCGTCATGCTATCGACAACGAACAAGGTCTCGATAGGGTTGACGGCCGCTTGCAGGGCACCCACCTCGGCCATCATATCGGCATCGACATGCAGGCGACCTGCGGTATCCACAATCAGGACATCAACTGATTCCCGTTTCGCTTGATCGAGGGCCGCGCGCGCAATGGCCTCCGGTTTTTGGTCTGGGTGACTTGGGTAAAACAAAACCCCCACTTCGCTTGCCAGCCGCTCCAACTGCTCTATGGCCGCCGGTCGGTAGATGTCAACGCTCACCAGCATGACCTTTTTGCGCTCCCGCTCCTTCAGCAAGCGCCCAAGCTTCGCGGCACTAGTGGTCTTGCCCGAGCCTTGCAGACCCGCCAACAACACCACCGCCGGAGGCCTTGCAGCGAGATTCAAGCGATCGCAGGTCACGCCCATGGTTTCGACCAAAGTGTCGTAGACGATCTTAATGACCGCCTGCCCGGGGCTTAAGCTCTCCATAACCTCTTGGCCCAGCGCCTTGACACGGATCGCCTCGATCAAGGCCTTGGTGGTCGAAAGGGCGACATCGGCCTCGAGGAGCGCCATCCGCACCTCGCGCAAGGCGTCGCCCATATTCTTTTCGGTTAGGCGGCTTTCGCCGCGCAGGCTACGCATAGCCCCCTGTAAACGGTTAGTCAGCGTCTCAAACATACATCTTTCCCCTCGTTAGCGATAAACGCGCTCGCACTGGGCCGGGCGCTCAATAAGGCCTTTTCGCAAGTCATTGGGTGTGCCATGATCAGGGCCGGAAACCCTATATGATACAACTCATCCTCCACATCATAGCCATCGTCCTGTATGGGCTCGCAGGAGTCTATTACTGGCGTGGTTTTGGCTTGCGGTCGCACGCACACCCCGAACAGCGAAAGGCCGCGCTCTTCGGTAGCGTAGCCGTACTTTTGCAGGGCGCCCTCTTGGCCGGCGATGTCGACCGGGACGGACACCTCACCCTCGGTATCGGCACCATCTTATCGCTAGACGCCTGGGCCGTCGCCGCGATTTTTCTTGCGACATCGCTGCGCAAGCCGATCGCAAGCCTAGGCACCTTTATTATGCCAAGCGCCGCCCTCGCCGCCTTGGCCCAGATCTTCCTACCCATCCATGAGAAGCTAGCCCCGCCTTCGACCCAAGACCCATGGCTCATCATCCACGTCGTGATCTCGATCCTTGCCTATAGCCTGCTCAGCATCGCCGTGGTCCAAAGCCTCATGCTGTGGATTCAGGAGAGCCGGCTCCGCCACCGGCAACCGGCGCAATTAATGCAGGCCTTCCCGCCCATGGAGACCATGGAAAGCCTCATGTTTGAAATGATCCGGGTGGGATTCATCCTCCTCACGCTCACGCTCATAAGCGGCTTCTTTTTTTCCGACCAGCTCTTTGGCACACCGCTCCCGTTTACCCACCACAGCGTCTTATCGCTGATCGCCTGGCTTGCGTTCGCGATCCTCCTGATCGGACGCCGCCAATTCGGCTGGCGTGGACGCAATGCCGTACGCTGGACAGTAGGCGGCTTCGTATTACTGGTGTTCGCCTACCTGAGCGCCGAGTTCCTACTGAAGCTGGTATTGGCGCGTTAAGCCTAAGGCCGGTCCGAGCGCAGGCCGCTAAACGGGCTACGCCCACCCCAGGCGCTAAAGTACCGGCTCCCCAAAACACCACCTCGCAGCCCCTTTCTCGAAAAAATCCGCGCCATGTGTTAGCGTCTCCCCTTTATCTCTCAGGAGCCGCCTCAGCCCTTGGACCACGTTCCCCTTGGTACGCTAGCTGGCGTATTGCTGTTTCTCATCTTCTTGTCCGGTTTTTTCTCCGCAGCTGAAATCGGTCTCATGACGGTCAACCGCTATCGTGTTCGACACCTGGCGGAGTCCGGACATAGAGGGGCACGACTGGCCCAACGCCTGCTCCGCCGCCCCGACCGGGTCCTTGGAGTCGTTCTTCTCGGTAACAATTTCGGGAATATCGCCGCCTCCTCAGTGGCAACCCTCATGGCCGTCAAAGTGTACGGTCCGGGAATCTTAGCGCTCGTCACTGGCATTCTGACGCTCGTGATCCTGATCATATCCGAGGTGGCCCCCAAAACTTTGGCCGCCCTCTACCCCGAACCCGTGGCGTTCAGCACCGCCTACATCCTAACGCCGCTGCTGCGCGTCCTCTACCCGCTCGTGGCCTTGATCAACTTCTTGGCAAACCACCTCTTACAGCTTTTCGGTATTTCGGTAAAACCGAAGACTCCGGACCAATTGAGTACCGAGGAATTGCGCGCCGTGGTTATGGAGGCGGGAACCCTTATCCCCAAGGCTCACCAATCCATGCTTCTTGGCATCCTCGATCTCGAAAAAAGTACCGTCGAAGACGTGATGGTGCCACGGCGCGAGGTCGAAGGGATCGATGTCGAAGCCGACTGGGACGAGATTCTCGAGATCCTCGGAAGCAGCCATTACACGCGCCTGCCGGTCTTTCGCGGCAGTCTGGATAACGTGATCGGCATGCTGCACGTGCGCCGAGCCCTACATTTGGCGCTCGCCGGCCGTCTCACCCGCGACACCCTGCAAGCGGCGGTCTTGGAGCCCTACTATATTCCGCAGGGTACAGTGCTTGCGACCCAACTCCTCAACTTCAAGACCTCGCGGCGCCGCATAGGGCTCGTAGTCGACGAGTACGGCGACCTCATGGGGCTCGTAACGCTGGAGGAGATCCTAGAAGAGATCGTAGGGGAATTTACGACTCAGGCGCCCGGCACGCAAGATGACATCTTTAAGCAGCCAGACGGCAGCTTCCTCATCAATGGCAGTACCAGCATCCGCGACATCAATCGCACTTTAGGGTGGCAATTGCCGCTCGATGGACCAAAAACCCTAAACGGCCTCATCACCGAGTATCTCGAGGATATCCCGGCCCCGGGAACAAGCCTCCTCTTAAACGGCTATTTGGTCGAAATCGTGCGCACGCGCGGAACGGCGATCCAGGTGGCGCGCATCATGCCACACACGATCGTGACGCGATCCGTAGAAAACGACGGCTAACGGCTTCAATACCTCTCCTGCCGGGAGCTCGTATCTACCTATCAGTCAGCCTGAGGGACTGCGATCCGTTCCGGGCAAGGGGTTCGGGCGCCCCAGATGCCTTGCGAGACGAGGCCTCAGCCTCTAAAGCCCGGCTGCGCCTCAAGTTACGACTCGCCACCCCGACCGCCCTTGGGGGAAGCCATGGGGCCGGATGCAATCCGCGCCAGATGCGAACGGGCCGCATCAAGGAGTGTCGGCGGCAGACCGCGACGCTCAGCTATCGTAAGACCGTGCGACGAGCCGCTTTTTCCGATCTCCAACTCGTAGGTCGGAACGAGGCGTTCGGTATCAAAACGCATCGTGGCATTGGTCAGATGGGCGTGATCTGCGGCATAGGCCTTAAGGGGACTCAAGTGGGTGGTAATAATCCCGCGCACCTGGCGCCCCGCCAGTTCATCAAGCACCGCCATAGCAAGCGCCGCGCCCTCCTCGGGATCGGTGCCCGTCCCTAATTCGTCCATCAGCACCAAGGTATCGCCATCCGCTTCGCTCAAAAGGCGCTTTAACACCTCGACATGGCCGGCGAAAGTCGAGATCTGGTGCAACAGGCTCTGCCGATCGCCGATGTCCACGATAAGACGCGTGAAGTTCCCGATGACAGCCTCGCCTTCGGTCGGCACATGCAGGCCGCAATAGGCCATGGTCACGAGCAGGCCTACGGTCTTTAACACCACGGTCTTCCCACCGGTATTGGGCCCCGTGATCAGCAACATGGGGCATGAGGCATCAAGGGCAATGGACAAAGGCACCGGCTGGGGCCCGCGCTTATCGGCAAACGCAAGCAACATCGCCGGGTGATAGGCCCCGGCCAAGCTCAGTATCGGCGTGGCCTCCAGCCGCGGCGGACTGGCGTTCATATGGACACTCAAGTGTCCTCCGGCAAAGGCGAGATCGATCCATGCCAAAGCCCCCACCAAGGTCTCCAGGGACGCTGCGGCCGCGCGCACCTCGGTGGTGAGGGCCCGGCGCACCACAAGCTCTTCGGCGTCACGCTCACCTGCGCTTGCCTCGAGGCGGTTATTCAACGCCACGGCCTCCAGGGGCTCGACAAGCTGCAGGCGGCCATTGGCGGCCGGACCTCGACGTACACCCTTGACCTTCGCTGCGTGCTCGGGGCTCACACTAAGAATGAGGCGGGCCCCGTTTGTCACGATCGATTCGGTGTGCGGCTCCTTGATTCCCAATTCTAGGAGCCGCTTCTTTAACACCGCTTGCACAGCCTGCTGTTGTTCCTTCCCCTGAAGCGCCATAGCCGCAAGCTTAGGGCTCGCCGTATCCCGAATCCGGCCGGTAGACAAAACGATACCGTCGATCGACGTCAGTAAAGAGGCGGAAGGCGTAAGGTCTGACAGGGGTCCTGGATAAAGGTCCTTATAACGCGTTACCAGGGCTTCTATCTCCCAACCGAAGCGCAAAAACTGAGCAATATTGCAAAGCGCAGTCCCCGCCAAGGCGCTCCCGGTCTGGGACGCTTGGCGCAGCGCCGCACGTACGTCCGCGACTCGCCCCAAGCCGCTTGTCCCGTGCTCTATGGCCATTCGGGCGGCGGTCACGGCGCGCTGCATCTGCAAAGCGGTGTCCCGGTCCGGGGCCGGCGCCAGGGCGTGGGCGGCATCCGCCCCGTAGGGGGTGGCGGTGAGACGCTCCACCAAACGGCGGACCGCACCAAATTCGACTGCGTCTACATCAGCTTCCATGGGCAAATACTAACACAAACACTCAAGCCCCTTGGGCCACGTTATCCCGCAAATAGATAGGCAGCGCCTGAGCCGCATCGACCCAGGCGCCGCGTTCGAAGGCCGCGTGCGCAAGTCTTAGGATCGCGCGCGCGCCGGGGGCCTTATGGGCGTCGTAGGACACACCATGACGCACGTGCAGCTCCTGCAGGTAGTGGTCAAAACCACTGCCGATCCCCCGATAGGCGCGACCCTCAGGCAGCCGGACTAAGGCCGGCGGCCCTAGGGCCTCGGCTCCCACCGGTTCTACCAAACCATTCTCGGAGCGCGTGAAAAATCCGTAATAGACCTCGTCGCGCCGGGCATCAATGGCCGCCAGAATGTCATCGCCCGTCGCCTCTTGGGCCAAGGCCGCCAAAGACGAAATTGGAACCACCGGCAGGCCCTGCGCGTACGCAAGCCCTTGGGCTATCGCTGCGGCCACACGCAGCCCAGTAAAAGATCCGGGGCCGCGCCCGAAGGCGATGGCATCCAGAGCGACGAGCGAGGTCTCGGCCTCATTCAGCAATACTTGCAAACGCTCAAGCACGTCTTCGGCGCGCGCCGCTGGATCCTCTACACACCGCTCAAACACCCGCCCACCCACCGTGAGCGCCACCGACACAATCGGCGTTGCGGTCTCTATGGCCAACATATTCACAATCGTCACCTAAACCCCCATGTCTGCCCTGCCCAAAGCCTGGGAAAGTCGCTCCTTATCCCCCTACGTAAACCCAACACCCAAAGCCCACGACCATGCCCCGGATCTGCCGGTCCGCGCCCCCCTAAGACCCGTGAATCTCGCGAGACACCCCGGGAGACACTCTAAGAGCCGCTCAGAAAGAACCACGCCGAATCGCGTCACCATCATAGCGAAACGTGGGTATATCAGGCGACCCTAAAGGCACACCGCCTTTGGAGGCAGGCGCCCAAGCTTGGCCCCCTCCCCTTCATTTGACAGCCTGCCCACGAATTGGCAAAGTCACGCCATGATCCTCCACACCTTTCCGCGCACCGATCTTACCGTTTCGGATATCGGCCTTGGCACCATGACGTTCGGGGAACAAACCGATCGCGATGACGCCCACAAGCAACTCGATTACGCCGTGGCCCAAGGCATCACGCTTCTCGATATGGCCGAGATGTACCCGGTCCCCGGACGCGCCGAGACCCAGGGCGCTACCGAGGCGATCGTCGGCGAATGGCTGAAAAAGCAAGGCCGCGACAAACTTGTGGTCGCGACCAAGGTCGCCGGACCAGCACGTGGCTTTACTTGGCTACGCGGCGGGCCCAAGGCGCTGGATGAAACCAATATCCGCACGGCCTTACACGACAGCCTCAAACGCCTGCAGACCGACTACGTCGATATCTACCAAATCCATTGGCCAGCGCGGCCCCTGCCCCTCTTTGGGGACACGCAATACGAGCCCCACAACGAACGCAACGAGGGTGAGCTTATCGACGAACAGCTCGCCACCCTCGGCGCTTTAGTCAAAGAAGGCAAGGTTCGCTACCTTGGGCTCAGCAATGAGACCCCATGGGGGGTTCTGCGGTTTCTCCAATCGGCGGATCACCATAAACTTCCGCGCATCGTGACCATACAAAATGCCTACAATCTCTTGAACCGCTCGTTCGAGGCCGGCTTGGCGGAGATCTGCCACCAAGAAAAGCTGGGGCTTCTGGCCTATAGCCCCTTGGCCTTTGGGCTCCTCACGGGAAAGTACTTGGGCTCCCCGGATCCCGCGGCGCGCCTTATCCGCTTCCCGCAATTTGGCCCCCGCTACCGCAAGCCGCCGGTCGAAGCGGCGGTCCACGCCTACGCGCAGATCGCTACTGATTTTGGCGTTCCGCTCGGAGCACTGGCGCTCGCCTTCGCACGCTCTCGGTTTTTTACGGCCTCCACTCTCGTCGGGGCCCGTACCCTGGATCAATTAAAAGAGAATCTGGAGAACGCGAAACTTGTGTTGACGCCCGAGATGCTCACAGCAATCGATGCAGTCCATCTCCACTCACCTAATCCCGCGCCCTAAGCGCTTCTGCTAGACGATGCCGGCTACGATATTGATCGTGAGCGCCAGCACCAAGGTATTGAAGGCGAACGAAAGGATGCCGTGGATCAGCGCGGCGCGCCGGATACTATGGGAGGTAATGGACACGTCCGAGACCTGGGACGTCATGCCGATCACAAACGAGAAATACAAAAAATCCACGTAGTGCGGAAGCCCGTCCCCCGGAAAGCGGATCCCGCCCTCGTCCCGCACCCCATCTTGCACCGCAAGCCCGCGATAAAAACTATGGGCATAATGAAAAGCAAACAGAGTATGAACGACAAACCAGGAACTGATCACCGCCGATATCGCTAAGGCGAGGTGCGCCACCTTTAGGGTCGATGCCGCGCCTTTGCCCTGACTCAAAAGAAACAGGATCGCAAAGAGGCTTGCACAAGCCGCCAAGGTTGCCACGAGAAGCACCGTAAACCCGCTCTGATCTTGCTCCAGGGTGCTGCGACGCGTTTCTTTGGCATTGGCAAGACCCATGACCGTCCAAGCCATCAGTAAAAAGGTAAGGCAGGCCCCGTCCCAGCCCAACAACAAGCGGCTATCGACGAGATACGTGGCCGGAGTAAGGATATACGCGACAACGCCCACCAGCGTCGACACCAAGAGCCGCCGCCGCGCATTCCAGGCCCGCACCGCACGTACAAGGGCGCGCGGGATCCCCGCCCTATGATCGCTGAGACTTGGCAACGGGAGCTTTAATCCGCTTCGCCGTGATGGTCTTGATCGGCACCGCGTAAAGCCACCCAAAATTGCTACCAATTACAAACGTATGATCGATCACGACCCCGTTTTGCGGCCCGAATCCTCCGTGATGAGTCATGTATTTACCGGCGATCTTCCCGGTTTTGCGATTCACCACAAAGATCGCGCCATTCCCGACCGGATAAAGGAGGTTCTTTCCGGCTACGCTCGGGGCGGCCTTCATCTTGACCTTAAGGGGCGTATGCCAGAGTATCTTTCCGGTCTTAAGATTGAGGGCATAAGCGCTCGCCGTGACCGGGCTTCCAGTATAGATGACTCCCCCTGCGATCATGGGCACCGCATCCTTATTGCGCGGCGGGACCTTTCCGGCCCCGAGAGTGGTCTCCCACAGCGTCTTGCCGGTTTGGGCACTCAAGCCAATCTCGACACTCTTCGCGCGATGCACACCCTTTCCTTGCTGTTCGAACTGGGTCACAACCACGCCCTGGCTTTGAGCCGGCGCACAATCACCCATGCTGCTCGAAAAGACCCCCGCGGGCGTCATGTGCCAGACAAGCTTACCGGTCTTCGCATTGACCGCATACACCGCATTCGGGTGGGTGCCCGCCATGATGACAAGATGCTTATAGCGGGTCGCAGACGACATACTGACAAACGATCTGATACCGGTCTTCCACTTCAGCTGCCCAGTGGCCGCGTTCAAGCCGTAGACATGCCCGTCGCCGCCGCCAAAGACCAGCGTACCCGCGGTGATGATGGGGGTAGGCATATCTTCGCCCTGGGTATGGTAGACCCAGGCCAAATGGCCGGTTTGTGCATGCAGGGCATAGATCCCGCTGATATCGGTACCGCGTACCACCGGTGCGCCCTTGTCACCGAATTTCACAGCCTGGGTATAGCTGAAGTTGGAGTTGCCGCCGCCGATATAGACAAGCTTATGGGCCCCATGACCGGCGACAAGTGGCGTGGTCATGATCTCGTTACGCGCATTAAAATGCCATAAGACATGCCCATTAGTACCGTTTACGGCATACACGAAACCGTTGTCGTCCGGGACATAGACCGTGCCATCGGCCACCGACACGCCGATCGGAATTCCGACGAGATCACGCACCGCAGTCATGCTCATGTAGGTCTTTTTGATCTGGGCCTTCGACATATGCCCTGGCACCGCACCAGGTACCCGGAAGATCCAGCTGACGGCGGCCGCCTTTTTCGGTCCGACATAACTCGCATCGTGGGCAGCATTGCGCCCGTAAGCGAGCCAGGTATGGGGTGAGGCGAGCGACGGGCCTGCGGCCACAGGCTTTGCCGGAGCGGACTTAGCCGGCACGGGCTTGTGACTGCAGCCCGATAGCAAAGCCAAGGCGGTCACGGTCGATATAAGGGAAAAACGGCTGGGGGGTCGCAGTTTCATGTCTTGTCTCCTCCTAATACTCTTTTTTATTATCGGGGGCGCGCCCTTTGGGCTTCGTCTCAGGCTAGAAACCCTAAAGGAGAAGCGGCCCCGCGGTCAATAGAACCGCCTAGGACCTTAGCCTGCATGCTATCATGACGGAACGAAAGCCGCCCCGACAGGGTCCGAGGGGCAGGAACCATAACGGCGTCGAGGGCTTCATCGCAGATGGAACGGTTTAATCGCGCATTCTTTCGCGGCGCGTGGCGTATCGCCGCGCCGTATTGGCAATCCGAGGAACGCTGGGGCGCCTATGGCTTACTCGCCATAGTCGTGGGGTTAAGCTTAGGCCTTGTCTATATCAACGTCCTGATCACGGAGTGGTACAACGGCTTCTACGACGCCCTCCAGCACTATAACGAGCCCGCGTTTTGGAGCGCCATGCTACGCTTTTCCTGGTTGGCCGGACTCTATATCGCCGGGTCTGTTTACCAAATGTATTTAGGAGAAATGCTGCAGATCCGCTGGCGGCGTTGGATGACCCACCACTACCTCAAGGATTGGCTGTCTGACCAAACCTATTATCGGATGCAAATTCTGGGCGACGGCACCGATAACCCCGATCAGCGTATCGCAGACGACATCAGCGCCTTTATCCGCGGCACCTTGAAGCTCTCTCTCGGTCTTCTAAGCTCAATCGTCACAATTGCCTCCTTTATCGCGATGCTTTGGGTCCTTTCAAGCCGTCTCACCATCCCCTTTGACGGCCGTATTTGGGATATCCCGGGCTACCTCGTATGGGCGGCCTTACTTTACTCGATCGTCGGCACCTGGCTCATGTTAAAGCTTGGACGGCCCTTAATCGGTCTGAGCTTCAACCAACAGCGCTTTGATGCCGATTTTCGTTTTAACTTAGTAAGGGTCCGCGAAAATACCGAGAGCATCGCGCTCTATAACGGTGAAGATCAAGAACATAAGGGCTTAGGAGCGCGATTTGCGTTTATCTTCAAAAATTACTGGGCCATCATGAAGCGGCAAAAAATCATAAACTGGTTCTCTTCCGGTTATGGGCAGGCCGCCATCATCTTTCCCTTCCTCGTAGCTGCCCCCAGCTTTTTTGCAAAACAGATCCAACTCGGCCTTGTCATGCAGATCTCGTCCGCCTTTGGTCAGGTGCAGGGGGGACTTTCTTATATCGTGACGATCTACCCCGATCTGGCCTCATGGCACGCCGTGGTCGATCGGTTGACGGGGTTTAGTGAACACATGCAAGGGGTGCGTAACGAGACACAGAAATATAACGCCCTCACTCGTACCACGGGAGAGGCCTTGCAACTGCAATCGGTGAGCCTCCATGTCCCGGGAGGCCGCGCCCTTCTCTCCGACCTCTCGCTCGCCGTGAAACCCGGCGAGACGGTACTGCTGGCGGGCCCGTCTGGAAGCGGCAAAAGTACCTTGATACGGGCCTTGGCGGGCCTCTGGCCTTTTGGGAGCGGCCTTGTAGCCACCCCAGCCCGTGACGTTTCGCTCTTTTTGCCGCAAAAGCCCTACCTGCCGCTTGGAAGTCTCCGCGACGTCCTTCTCTACCCGCACGGCGCACCAGACACCACGACGGACGCCTTGGCCGAGGCGCTCACGGCAGTCGGGCTCCCGCGCCTTGCCACAGAACTCGATGCGCACAAACAATGGTCCCTCATCCTGTCACTGGGCGAGCAACAGCGAATCGCCTTTGCGCGCATTTTGTTACAAAAACCGCAATGGATTTATATGGATGAGGCCACGTCGGCCTTGGACGAACCGGCCGAGGCCCAGCTCTATACCCTCCTGCGCGAACGTCTACCCCAAAGCACAGTGGTGAGCGTGGGGCACAGATCGGCGCTCAACGCCTACCATAGGACGCGCCTTGAGCTATCGGGAACCGGAACGTGGCAACTCGTCCCCGGAAGCCCTTAGATTCTGCGAAAGTCGGATAAAGGCTGCCCGCAGACCCGGGACGTCACGCACAGCACTTTCAAAACGAATGCGCAGGCGCCGCACCCGGGTCTGGACGTCACACCCCTCGGGATCAATACCGAGGAGACGGGGCTCTGTCTCCTCAATGCCTAGGGCCCGACAATACTGAACAAGGGCGTCGCGATGGTCCGCGTTCATGTGAAGAACGGCGCCCCTTTCGGCCTCCGCGAAGCTCGGATCGAAAGACTCCGGACTCAGCCGATAATCCTCTCCGCGTATCCAATGAATATCCCCAAACCCCCCGATGAAGCGAACACGCTCAACCAATATCTGGTAGAAGCGAAAATCGTGGATGGCAAAATACTGCTGGGCTTGGGGTAGGTAGCGCAAGTAACGATCGCGGAGAGTGTCGGTCCCTTCGACCTCCCGGGCCCGACCTAATAAGGTGATCCGGCCCGCCTGTTGGATATCTCCCTTCTCCTGCTCCCAGGCCAGAAGGCTTACCCGATCGTCCTTTTTAATATTCCGGCTATGCTGGGCCAAATCCGAAAGTAAGAGAATGGCGTTCCCTTCGTGATCCAAGATATAGGGAGCCACCGAACCAAAGGGCCATCCGCCCATCTCGCCGGACAACGTCGACAACACCCCATTCTCATGGGAACGAGCAAGCTCCCGCGCGTCTTTCACAGCCTTTTGATAATCGTTCACGCGCTCATTGTAACAAACCCGACACGAAATTGACCAAAGGCCTGATTTTTCGTAGACTGCCCACGCACTGGGGCGATTAGCTCAGCGGTAGAGCACTGCCTTCACACGGCAGGGGTCAGTGGTTCGAACCCACTATCGCCCACCAATAAAAACAAGCACTTACAGCACTTTTCCCACTTCGCTTTCACGCTTGGCTACAGTTTTGGCTACAGTTTTCCGGCAATGGCTACAGCAATTTCACCGCTGCCGGGTCATCTGATACAGTTGACACCTAAGTCCTCTAAGGACGCGGGCGCTGTGCCGACATACCAATACCGCAAAAGCCGAAAGGCCCCTTGGTGCGCAATACTTCGCGTAGCGGGCTTCCCTATCCAATCGCGTTCTTTCGACACGAAAGCGCAGGCAAAGGCCTGGGCGGAGCCCCTAGAACTCCGGTTGCGCGCACAAAAGCGCAGCGGCCGGAGCCTGCCCCACGGGCTCCACGTTGGCAATCTCGTCCAGCGATACCTGAACGAGGTGACGCCACAACACCGGGGCGCCGAAACGGAAACGCTTCGGCTCAACCGATTCTTACGTGAAGACGCACTGGCGCAAATACTCGCCGTAGATGTCGCTTCTAAGGATGTCGCCAAGTGGCGGGATGGTCGACTAAAGCAGGTCACTCCCGGCACCGTGAACCGCGAACTCAACTTGCTTCACCGTATCTTCGAGCTGGCCCGCAAGGAGTGGGGGCTCTCCCTCCTCAACCCCGTAGCGGACGTGTCCCGCCCGAAAGCGCCACCAGGCCGTGACCGGCGACTCCAACCCGAGGAAGAAAAGTTTCTGCTTCTGGGCGCCGGGACACTACGCAACCACTATCTGGCGCCTCTTATTGCGTTTGCCATTGCCACCGCTATGCGCCGCGGCGAAATCGTGGCACTCGACTGGCAACACGTGCAACTGGAGGACAAACGCATCGTCATCCCGGCCGCTAACGCCAAGAGTGGCAAGGCGCGCACGTTACCTCTGTACAAGACCATTCGCGACATACTGGCCGGGCTTGTGTCTGTTTCCGCCGGGCGGCAATCGGAGACAAGAACGTCAAGCTCTATGTTTCCGAAGTCTGGACTGGTCTTCAATACCACTGCCGACGGTGTAAAAAAGGCCTGGCAGCGGTCCATCGCGGCAGCACTGAGACTGTACAAGGAGCAGTGCAAGGAAAACGGACAGACGCCGAACCCGGATTTTCTGCACGATATCCATTTCCATGACCTTCGGCACGAAGGCACGAGTAGACTACTAGAACGTGGCCTCTCTCTGCCCGAGGTACAATCCATCACCGGACATACCATGGCGTCCATGGTGCAGCGTTATGCGCATATACGCGCAGACACGCTGGCCGACAAACTGGATGCGATGGAGAAGCCGATGCCACCGCCGGAAGAAGGAGAACTACGAGACAACGGCCTGGTCTGATACCACGCAACAGCCCTGCCAGTTTACCGGGCAATCCAACAAACGTCGCATCCGTCTTGCCCGCCTTAGCGATACCAAACTTTCATCCACAAAGTTGTGCACAGAATCTGTGGACAACGACATCCCATAAAGCTGCGGGTTTTTCCGACCTTCGGCTCTTGCGCAAGAAGGCCATAACTGCTCCCACCCCTCCAGCACTGGTCACGCAAGTCCCCCGCGCCCAGAGACCCGTGCGCTTCATTTTCCATCGAGCTGGAAATCAGCACGCGGCATCAATGCTCGCCGCCCGCGGCCCTTATCGACATGCGCACCGCCGAGGAGCGCGAGCTCTTTGGGGCCCCGCCCGCGGCTGTGCATTGGCCGCTCGCTGTCGTGCAGCGTTTTCGCGGTGAGGCGTCCAACCCCTTTGCGAGATTCTTCCCGTCAAACCGGGTGCGCCCGCGCTTTCTTATCTCTTGACCTTGCCCCCGACCACAAGCCGCAGGCCCGGCCGTTTCTTTTTCTTATCAACCCCCTG
>JAJYGP010000009.1 GCA_021785035.1 Pseudomonadota bacterium | reverse complement strand
TTGGCGGAACGCGTATATCGGTTTGCCGAGCGCCGCCATGAGACGACCTTTGAGCGCGAGCTCATGGTTTCGGTGGATCCGGAACGTGCGCGCTCCAGCGCTTGGTACGAATTCTTCCCGCGGTCTTTTGGGGCATTGCGCGCGGCTCACGCGATGCTCGAGTATATCGCCGACATGGGGTTTGACGTCGTGTATCTGCCGCCGGTCTCCCCAATCGGCGAGTATCTGCGCAAGGGCCCGAACAATAGTCCGACCGCAACCGCGACCGATGTTGGCAGCCCCTGGGCGATCGGCAGTGCGCGCGGCGGACACAAAGCTGTAGCGCCTGAGCTCGGTACGCTTGCGGATTTTCGGGCGTTTTGTGAAAAGGCAGCGAGTTGTCACATGGAGGTGGCGCTTGATATCGCGTTTCAGTGCGCCCCCGATCACCCTTACGTGCAGGCGCATCCCCAGTGGTTTCGCCACCGACCGGACGGGACCATTCAGTATGCCGAGAACCCACCCAAGAAATACCAGGACATCTATCCCCTCGATTTCGAAACCGAGGACTGGCAGGCGCTTTGGCAGGAATTGAGGGATGTCTTCCTGTTTTGGATCAAGCAGGGGGTCCGGATTTTTCGCGTGGACAATCCTCATACCAAGGCCTTTTCTTTTTGGGAGTGGGTGATCGCAGACGTGAGAGGGCGCCACCCGGAGGTTTTGTTCTTGGCTGAGGCCTTTACTCGCCCAAAGGTCATGCATCGCTTAGCGAAGCTTGGCTTTAGCCACTCTTATACCTATTTCACGTGGCGCAATACGAAACACGAACTGATCGAGTATTTCACCGCGCTGACACGCGGTCCGGGTCGGGAGTACTTTCGTCCCCACGTTTGGGCTAACACCCCCGATATTTTGCCGAGCTATCTTCAATATGCGCCCCGTGCCGCGTTCGCCGCGCGCCTGATATTGGCCGCGACCCTCTCTGCTAATTACGGAATTTATGGCCCGGCTTTTGAGCTCATGGAGAATGTTCCGCGCTCGTCCGGGAGTGAGGAATATCAGGATTCGGAAAAGTATCAATTGCGGATGTGGGACCTAAACCGGGCGGACAGTCTTCGTGATTTGGTGGCGCTTATCAATCGAATACGCAGGGAAAATCGCGCACTCCAAGACGATAGAGGGCTCGAGTTTCACGCGATCGACAACGACAACATGATTTGCTACAGCAAGGCTACGAGCGACGGAGAATCTGTCATTCTTGTCGTGGTCAACCTTGATCCCTATCACCGGCAGTCCGGCTGGCTCAGTTGGACGGCGGATTGCGCGGCGGGTGCCGACGGGCGGTCGGTACAGATGCACGATCTTCTGTCTGGGGCGCGCTATCTTTGGAGCGGAGGGCGGCATTTTGTAGAGATTTCTCCCGAAAATATCCCGGCACAAGTCTTTCGTGTGCGGCGACACACCATCTCCGAAAACAATTTCGATTACTACTGTTAGGTGTGGCCAATGCGCAGGAAGCCAAAAGTGGAGGCCTCAAAGATTTCTGACGATCCTTTGTGGTACAAGGACGCGGTTATCTACGAACTTCATGTTCGTGCCTTCTATGATGGGAACGGAGACGGGATTGGCGATTTCGCGGGTCTAACTGAAAAGCTGGACTACCTGCAAGATCTCGGCGTTGATACCTTGTGGGTCCTGCCTTTCTATCCTTCGCCTATGCGTGACGATGGCTACGACATATCGAATTATCGGGACGTCCACCCCGACTATGGAACGCGCCGCGACTTTCTACAGTTTGTGCATGCAGCCCATGAGCGGGGCTTACGCGTTATCACGGAGCTTGTGATCAACCACACCTCGGAGGCGCATCCGTGGTTCCAGGCCGCGCGACGTGCGCCGCCCGGGTCCTCGAAGCGGGATTTCTATGTTTGGAGCGACACGGTCAAGAAGTTCGAAGATACGCGCATTATCTTTACGGACAGCGAAAAATCCAATTGGGCCTGGGATGATGTTGCCGGGGCCTATTACTGGCATCGTTTCTTTTTTCATCAGCCGGATCTTAATCACAATAACCCGCGGGTCGTAAAGGCGGTCGTGCGAGTCATGGAGTTTTGGCTTGGGCTCGGGGTTGATGGTTTGAGGCTTGATGCGATCCCTTATCTGTGCGTGCGCGAAGGGACGACCAACGAGAATCTTCCTGAGACTCATGCCGTGACGCGCTATATGCGTTCTGTCATAGATAGCCGCTACAGCAATCGCATGCTTTTAGCCGAGGCCAATCAGTGGCCGGAGGATGTGCGCGATTATTTTGGCGCTGGAGACGAGTGTCATATGGCCTATCACTTTCCGCTTATGCCGCGGATGTATATGGCTATAGCCCAGGAGGACCGTCATCCCATCGTCGAGATCATGAAACAGACTCCGGATATACCTGAAACGTGTCAGTGGGCGATCTTTCTGAGAAATCATGACGAGCTGACGCTCGAGATGGTTACGAATAAGGAGCGCGACTACATGTACCAGATGTACGCCGCCGATCGGAAGGCGCGCCTGAACCTTGGCATCCGTCGTCGGCTTGCGCCGCTTATGGAAAACGATTTCGACAAGATTCGCTTGATGAACAGTCTGCTTTTGTCAATGCCAGGTTCGCCTATCATTTATTATGGCGACGAGATAGGAATGGGTGACAATATCTATTTAGGGGACCGCAACGGGGTGCGGACACCCATGCAATGGAGTCCAGATAGAAACGCCGGGTTCTCGCGCGCCGATCCCCAGCGCTTATTTCTGCCGCCCATCATGGATCCCGTCTATGGTTTTGGGGCGGTCAATGTCGAGGCGCAATCGCGGGATCCTTCTTCGCTTTTGAACTGGATGCGGCGTTTGCTCGCGATTCGCAAGAGCAGTAAGGTCTTCGGCCGCGGCACGCTTCAGTTCCTAGAGCCCGGCAATCGCAAGGTTTTGGCCTATATCCGCGCTTACGAGAGCGAGAGCATCTTATGCGTCGCCAATCTTTCGCGATCTGCTCAACCGGTGGAGCTGAACCTGTCGGCCTACAAGGGGCGCGTTCCGATCGAGCTCATAGGCCGCACGCCGTTTCCACCGATCGGCGATTTGCCTTATCTCCTGACTTTGCACGGACATGGCTTTTATTGGTTTCGACTGGCCGAGGGCGGGGAGGTGCCGGCATGGCACGAGGAACGATTGGCACCCGAAGAATTGCCGCTGCTTGTCTTGTTCGATGGATGGCGCAGCCTTTTTCGAGACCGAGTCGTTCCCTGGCGTATGGCCATGGCGGACAAGGTTCGTGCCGAGTGGGAAGAAGAGGCCTTGCCGCGGTTTTTGGAGGGTCAGAGATGGTATGCCGAGAAGGGGAGGGGACTCGGGAAGGCGGTCATGATCGAAACGGCGGAATGGAACGATCCGGCGTGTCACTGGTTCCTCACGCTCGTGGAGGCTCAGTGCGAGACCGGGCCCGCGACCTATTTCTTGCCAGTATCCTTGGTCTGGGAAAACGAAAGCGAAACCCGCTTGCGGGGCGTATTGCCGTCCGCCATGGCTCGGGTACGCCAGCAGGCGACGCTGGGTGTGCTTGGGGATGCCTTCGCGGACGACGTGTTTTGCCACGCCCTCGTGGCGGCGATCCGGACAGGGGCGCGCTTTGAGGCTCAACGCGGGAGCATCCGAGGTGTACCGATGGGCGGCGAAGCGATCGGGGATTTATCCGACGAACCAGTGCATAGAACCAGTCGCCATAGCAGTAATAGCTCGGTGGCGATCGGCGACCGCTTATTTTTAAAGGGGTACCGGCATATTCAAGAAGGGGTGAACCCGGAAGCGGAAATGGGTCGCTACCTATCGGAGGTAGTGCATTTTTCGCACACCGTGCCAGTGCTCGGTACGCTCGAATATCAAGATGAAAACGGACGGCCTATGACCCTCGCCTTACTTCAAGCCTATGTAGACAATCAGGGTGATGGCTGGGGTTATGCCTTGAATTATCTTGAGAGTCACCTGGAGCTTTGTCTTACGGCGACGGCCGCTGACCATATTGAGAGCGGAGAAGAGGCCCATGGTGGTTACCTTGCCCTTATGCGGGTGCTCGGCAAAAGGACGGCTGAACTCCATCGTAGCCTCGCTCGGACGATGGGCGACCCGGCGTTCGATCCTGAACCCATAACTCGTGCCGATAGCGAGGGCTGGCTTGCACGCATCCGCGAGGAGATGGGCGTTACCTTCGATACCTTGGCCTTGCGGCGGTCGACTTTGCCGGAAGAGGCTCGGGGCGACATCGAGGCGGCTTTGGCCCTGCGGGCGTCACTTTCGGCACGACTGGCCGAGCCCTCGGGTCGGAATATCCAAGGACTGAAGACGCGGTACCATGGGGACTACCATTTAGGCCAGGTGCTTTTAAAGAACAACGATTTTGCGATAACAGACTTCGAGGGAGAGCCCAGTCGGCCAGTTTCTGTTCGTCGCCAAAAGCACACGCCGCTGCGCGACGTGGCTAGCATGCTGCGCTCTTTTAACTATGTCATGTATACGGCCTTGGACCACGTCGGAATGGGACGAGAGGAGCAGACGGCCGTTCTTCTACCCCATGCGCGGGCCTGGGAACGAGCAGTGTGCGAGGCGTTTCTCACGTCTTACGCATCCCACACCCGCGGTACGGGGCTTTGGGAAAACTTTTCGCGCGTGCAGGAATGGCTGCACCTCTTTGTGTTGGAGAAGGCGCTCTATGAGCTTCGCTACGAAATGGACAATAGGCCACAGGCGGTTTCGATTCCGCTGCGCGGTTTGGTGCAGTACGCCGACCCGGAATCCATAGAGGTGGGTTCGCGGGGCGTAGATTAGGAGATGTAAGGGTGTGCCCGGAAGGGCCCATACCCGCGTGCACCCGTGAATGATCGATCTGGGCCATGTCTAGGAGGTAGGCGTGATGGGTATCGTAAACGCAACACTCGCACCAGCGCAGCATATTGTGAATCAATGGGAGGTATGGCTCCCACCGATTTTACTCGCGATAGCCATTGTCTTAATTGGTTGGATTGTCGCCAAGATCATGCGGTTTATGACTGTTAAGGCTTTGCGGACCGTGAATTTCCATATCTTGACCGAGCGCGCGGGACTTGATGGATTTTTGCGGCAAGGCGGCACGCAGACCGACACCGTCGGCGTTTTGGCGTCGCTGGTCTCGGGCCTTGTGATCCTCGTCGCCCTAGTGTTGGCGCTCAACACCGTGGGGCTGACCTACGCTACCGGTATCGCCACCCGGGTAGCCCTGTTTATGCCGAGGCTCATCGTTGCGGTGGTATTGCTGACGTTTGGCCTCTATTTTAGTCGTTTTGTCGCAAGCACTGTGTCGCTCTACTGTGCCGGGCTTGGTCTGGCCGACGCGGGCTTGCTCGGGCGGTTCGCTCAATCCGGCGTGATCGTTTTTCTGATCCTGCTCGTTTTGGATGAACTGCATGTCGGGCAGGGCATCATCCGGGACACATTCCTTATCGTATTGGGCGGAGTCATGTTGGGCTTGGCGCTCGCGTTTGGTTTGGGTGGGCAAAAGTGGGCAGCCGGAATCTTGGAGCGTCAATGGCCGCGGGATGCTTCATCCTCCCCCCGGAAAACGAGGAGCTAAAGGACATGTTATGACCCAAAGCGATGACCGACTGCGGCCAGCTTCTGTGCGTTTTGCGACCCGTTTTGCAGTGTGGCCGGGGCGGCCCTACCCCTTAGGCGCAAGCTGGGATGGGGAGGGGGTGAACTTCGCGCTTTTTTCGGAGCATGCCGAAGGGGTCGAACTGTGTATATTCAACGATGATGGTCGGGCGGAGATCGCCAGAATCCCGGTACGCTGGCAGACTGACCAAGTCTGGCATTGCTACCTTCCCGAGGGACGCCCCGGATGGCTATACGGATATCGCGTCGCTGGACCTTACGATCCCAAAAACGGTCACCGGTTCAATGCCAACAAGCTGTTGCTAGATCCTTACGCGAAATCGATAGTCGGCGAGGTGCGTTGGGGTAATAGCCATTTCGGTTACCGCGTCGGCCATAAGACTGAAGATCTTTCGTTTGACCGGACGAATAACGCGGCTTTCATGCCCAAGTCGCAAGTCGTGGAATCGGCCTTTAGTTGGGGCGATGATCGATTGTTGAAAACCCCATGGCACGACACCGTGATCTACGAATTGCACGTTAAGGGGTTCACGTATTTGCATCCGCTCGTACCCCAAGCCTTGCGCGGGACGTATGCTGGACTTGGCTCCGCGCGCATTATTGAATATTTGAAGTCCTTGGGTGTAACGGCGGTCGAGCTTATGCCTGTACACGCGTTCATAGACGACAGGCACCTAGTCGAAAAGGGGCTCAGGAACTACTGGGGCTACAATTCCATCGGATTTTTCGCGCCAGATGCGCGCTATTCAGCGACCGGCCAGGTGTCTGAATTCAAGACGATGGTGAAAAGCTTCCACTCAAACGGAATAGAGGTGATATTGGATGTCGTGTATAACCACACGGCCGAAGGAAATCATCTGGGTCCGAGCCTTTCGTTCAAGGGCATAGACAATCGATCCTATTACCGGCTCACGCCGTCGAATCCCCGCTATTACATGGATTTCACGGGCTGCGGAAACACCCTCAATATGCAGCACCCCCGCGTTCTTCAGCTGATTATGGATTCCCTGCGCTACTGGGTTTTGGAAATGCATGTGGATGGCTTCCGCTTCGACTTGGCATCGACATTGGCTCGTGAATTACACGATGTCAATCGCCTGTCGGCATTTTTCGACATTATCCATCAGGATCCGGTATTGTCTCAGGTGAAGCTCATCGCCGAGCCTTGGGACCTTGGCGAAGGAGGTTACCAGGTCGGAAATTTCCCGGTCGGATGGACCGAGTGGAACGGAAAGTACAGAGATGTGGTCCGCGCGTATTGGAAGGGCGAGGGCGGAGTGATTGGGGAATTGGCTTACCGTTTGACGGGATCGAGCGACCTTTACGATCACGGTGGCCGTAACCCGTATGCGTCCATAAATTTCGTGACCGCGCATGACGGGTTCACTCTGCAGGACCTAGTGAGCTATAACGTGAAGCACAACGAAGCCAACGGAGAAAACAATCGCGACGGAACCGATGGGAATCTGTCTTGGAATTGTGGGGTTGAAGGCCCTACTGACGATGCCGAAATAAAGGCCCTACGGGCCCAGCAAAAGCGAAACATGATCGCGACTTTGCTGCTCTCGCAAGGCGTTCCCATGATCTTGGCCGGTGATGAGATAGGTCGCACCCAGCGGGGCAATAACAACGCCTATTGCCATGATGACGATATCAATTGGGTGAATTGGGAACTGACGCCAGACGACCACGAGTTCATGAGTTTCGTGCAGTACGTCATTCGCATCAAGCAATCGCATAAGGTGTTTCGCCGTCGGTCGTTTTTTCAAGGACGGCGTATTCGCGGTGGTGACATTAAGGATATTACCTGGCTTAAGCCCGATGGGACGGAGATGAACGACGAGGAATGGCAGCAAAGCTTTGCGCGGTGTCTCGGGCTTTTTCTCGCGGGCGATGGTCTAGACGAGTGTGATGATAAGGGACGCATGATAGGGGATGTGGATTTCTTGTGGCTTTTGAATGCACATCACGAGGAAATCTCTTTCGTCTTGCCAAGCGATTGTACCTCAGGGTGGCAGGTCGAGCTCGATACGAGTTATGGCGCCCCGGCAAGATACGCAGGCGCGCTCATCACAAGCGGCACGTACCTATTACAGGGTCGGTCCTTGGTGTTGTTGCGTGAGCGGAGTTTGGATCGACGGACAGCGCGATCGGATGCGCGTCTCTAGTCGATAGCGGTGATCAGAATGTAACGGAGTGGAGGGTTCATGACAGGGAAGGGTCGCAGGGAAACACCCGAGATTGTTCTGGGCACCGGTCGACCCGAGGTCTTGGGTTTTGGGGCGGAGTGTATCGGGGACGCGGTGCGTTTCCGGCTTTGGGCTCCGAGCCCAAAAACGGTCGATCTCGTTTTGGCGTCGACTCCGGACAAGCCGTTGCCCATGGTTCGCGGGGCGGGCGGCTGGTTTGAGCTCATCACCCGAAACGCTCGGGCGGGCAGTCGCTACCACTACCGCATAGACGGTGGGCTTCTGGTCCCGGATCCCGCCTCGCGGTTTCAGCCAGACGATGTCCATGGCCCGAGCGAGGTCATTGATCCCGCGAGTTTCGTGTGGACCGATGAGAACTGGTGTGGTCGGCCATGGGAAGAGGCCGTGGTGTATGAATTGCATATCGGGACCTTTAGCCCGGAAGGAACGTATCAAGGGGCCGCACGGCTGTTGCCGCGGCTTGCGGATCTTGGGGTCACTGCGATCGAACTCATGCCGCTTGCGGATTTTCCCGGGCGGCGTAATTGGGGCTACGACGGCGTGTTGCCGTTTGCTCCGGATAGCGTCTATGGTCGGCCGGAGGATTTGAAGTCTCTCATACAAGTCGCCCATGGTTTGGGTCTGATGGTTTTTATTGACGTGGTATATAACCATTTCGGTCCGGACGGAAATTATATCGCGCAATATGCCCCCCAGTTTTTCACGGATCGCCATAAGACCCCTTGGGGACAGGCGATAAATTTCGATGGCGAAGGGAGTCGCGAGGTGCGTGCCTATTTCCGGGCCAACGCCCGCTACTGGCTGTCCGAGTATCATTGTGACGGCCTGCGATTCGACGCGATACACGCCATTGTGGACGACTCAAGGCCACATATCGTTCAGGAGCTGGCCTTAGCGGTTTACGATCTGCGCGCCGATGGCCGATTTATACACCTTATCTTGGAGAATGAAGAAAATACCGCCTCCTATCTTCAGCGTGACGGCGAGCGCGGTGTTCACACGGCGCAGTGGAACGATGACATTCATCACGTCCTGCATCGCCTTTTGACAGATGAGGCCAGTGGTTATTACGCTGATTACGCAACCGGTGCGTGCGGGCTTTTGGGGCGCTGTCTCACGGAGGGTTTCGCCTACCAGGGGGAGCGGTCTTCTTACCGAGGCACAGCTCGCGGACAGGACTCGAAGGGCTTGCCGCTCACAGCCTTTGTGTCGTTTTTGCAGAATCACGACCAGATCGGCAACCGGGCGTTTGGGGAGCGTATTACGGAGCTTGCCTCGCCGCTCCGGGTTCGATCGGCCATGGCGATTCTTTTGTTGGCCCCGTCGCCGCCACTACTTTTTATGGGACAGGAGTTCGGGTGCGCCAGGCCGTTCCTGTTCTTTTGCGATTTTGGGGCCGAGTTGGCACAGCTCGTGACCGAAGGACGGCGGCGCGAATTCGCACGCTTCCCGGAGTTCAGCGACCCGAAGCGGCGCGCGCGTATTCCCGATCCTCATCACGACGCGACCTTTGAGGCGAGCCGGCTCGATTGGGGTGCTGCCGAAACCTCCGAGGGCTTGGCCTGGTTTCAGTTTTATAAAAATATCCTGATGTGCCGGAGGCAACGCGTGGTCCCGCACTTGAAGGCGGGCGGGATCTGGGCGCGAGACTACCGGGTCCTGGGCGACGGGGGTCTGCGGGCGCGGTGGGCGTTCGCGGATGGGGCCGAGCTTGTGTTGATGACCAATGTCGGCTGTACGCCGATGAGATGCGAGCCGGAGGTCGGGGCACCTATTTATACCGAGCCTGGGGAGTCCGGAACGTATCCGCTTGATGAGCTCGGGCCTTGGGCAGTGCGCTGGTATCTGAGTGAGGTGCGCACATAATGGCAGCGAAAGCAGGCAATGGCGGGGATGAAGATAAGGGCGTGGACTATGGTGACCCCCGGAGCAAGGTTTGGGTCGTAGGGGGTAAGGAGGCGCCGCCGAGCGCTGTGGGGCGCCTTCCGACCGCCACCTATCGCTGGCAGTTTCACGGCGGGTTTCGTTTTCCCGATGCAACGGTACTTGTGCCTTATCTCGCGGAGCTTGGGATAAGCCATTGTTATGCCTCCCCCTACCTAAAGGCCCGCCCAGGCAGTCGGCACGGCTACGACATCTCCGACTATGATGCCATCAATCCCGAAATCGGAAGCGATGAGGAGCGGAAGCGTTTCGTAGGGGCGCTGAAGGCTCATGGTCTCGGACAAGTCATAGATGTTGTCCCAAACCATATGACGGTCAACGATTCCAACAACCGCTGGTGGTGGGATGTTCTTGAGTACGGAGAGACCTCCCGATACGCCCATTACTTCGATATTGATTGGGATACGCCAGAGCGGGAATATCAAGGGAAGGTGGTCATACCGATTCTTGGCGATCAGTATGGCCGAGTGCTTGAGTCGGGGGAGATCATACTTACCTACGACGCGGCGCGCGCGGCGTTCATGGTCGAATATTATGAGCACAGACTTCCTATCAGCCCATGGTCTTATCCTACCGTTCTCGATTGCTTAGCCAAGGTCTACGCCTCCATGGCGACGTCGGCGGCCGAGGTGCGCGCGGAGATTCTCGATCTCAGTCGGGTCTTGACCCATCTCAAGTTCGTTCACGCGCGCGGTGTCGACCCCGAGGCTCGGGAGGCGGCTGTGGGGGCGGCAAAGCAGCGGTATCGGGACCTTTTCCTGGGGCATTCCGACCTTAAGTCGGCGCTGGCGGCCGTCCTTGGGTTTTTTAACGGTGCGCGTGGCGAGGGGCCGGAGCGTTTCGATGCCCTACACGACCTACTCGAAGAACAGGCCTACCGCTTGGCGTTTTGGCGCGTATCGGGCTGCGAGATCAATTATCGCCGATTCTTCGATATCAACGATCTCGCCGCTCTGCGGATGGAAAATAGCGAGGTGTTCGCGGCAACCCATACCCTGATCGGGTCTTGGGTGCGGGCCGGAGACGTATCCGGCCTGCGCGTGGACCACCCCGATGGTTTGCGCGACCCGGCTCAGTACTTTGCTCGTATTAACGCCTGGGCGCGCTTGCTCCGATTCGAGGCGACAACGGTGCCAGGCGGGGACGGCCCGGTCCCCGACCTTCCTTTGTATCTCGTGGTGGAAAAGATCCTCGCTCGCGACGAAGCCTTGCCCGAAGGTTGGCCGGTCCACGGGACCACCGGCTATGACTTCGCCAATCTTGTAAACGGCGTTTTGGTGGATGCGCAAGGCGAACAGGCCATAACGCGTGTTTACGAGACGTTCATCGAGGCGCGCGACCACTATCCGGATATGCTCTACGAATGCAAGAAGCTCATCATGCACACAAGCCTCGCCAGCGAGATTCATAACCTCGGTATGCGTTTGGAACGCATCGCGGAGCGCGATCGACGAACTCGTGACTGTACCCGTTCGGCGCAGATGACGGCGCTTTTTGAGATTGTCGCGTGCTTTCCGGTGTATCGAACCTATGTGAGCGAGCATGGGGTCGATGCGCGCGACCGGCACTATATCGAAACGGCGTGCGCGCAGGCCAAAGAGCGCAATGCGCTTCTAGAGCCATCAGTTGTCGATTTTGTGCAGAGGGTTTTGTTATTGGAGGGCTTGGAGGACGAACCCGACGACTATCGGCGGGCGGTCTTGGACTGTGTGGCGACCTTTCAGCAATATACCGGTCCTGTTATGGCCAAGGGGCTCGAGGATACCTTGTTTTACCGCTACAACCGCTTCGTCTCCCTAAACGAGGTCGGAGGGGATCCGTCGTGTTTCGGAGTGGCCGTGGAGGTTTTTCATAAAGCCAATAGCGAGCGTTTGCGCGGGTGGCCGCACGCCATGCTCTGTACGTCAAGCCACGATACAAAACGCAGCGAAGACGTGCGCAGCCGCTTGAATGTGCTTGCCGAAATGCCCGATGCCTGGAGCGACCGGGTTCTGCGTTTACGCGATCAACACCAACGATTGAAGGGGAAGAAGGGTGTGCCAAGCTATCGCGACGAATATCTTTTTTATCAGAGTCTGCTCGGGATCTGGCCGCTGAGGCCGATCGATGACGAGCAGATGGTACAGCTTTGTGCCCGGCTCGTTGCCTATATGGAAAAGGCGGCTCGCGAGGCGAAGCTTGCGACGAGTTGGGTCAATCCGTGTTTCGACTATGAGCGCGGGCTCACGACCTTTATTCAGGCGGTGTTCGATCCAGTTCAAAATCCCGGATTTCGGGAGGCTTGGAGCGCTTGGGTGGCACCCATTGCCCGCGTGGGGCTGTGGACGGGCTTGAGTCAGGTTGCGTTAAAGCTGCTGGTCCCCGGGGTCCCCGATTTTTACCAGGGGACGGAGGTCTGGGACTTCAGTTTTGTAGATCCTGATAATCGCAGACCTGTCGATTATTCCTACCGCTTGGCGCTCATGGCCGATATCGCACAATACGATGCGGTGATGCCGGTTGAGCGGAGTGCTTGGCTTCAGGGCCTTTGCGCAGAGCCCGAAGATGGGCGGATCAAGATGTTTCTTACGCGAACCCTCCTGGGTTTACGAAGGATGTATCCGGATCTCTTTGATCACGGGAGCTATCTCCCGCTTGCGGTGACGGGTGAAAGGGCTTCCCATCTAATCGGGTTTGCGCGCGAGATCTCGGGTCAGTGGCTGGTCGTCGTGGTACCGAGGTGTTATTGGGTGATCACAAAGGGTGCTGAGCGTTTGCCTTTAGGGACCGAGGCCTGGGGTGACACCGCAGTCGCGTTTCCGCCCCAGAGCGTAGGCGTCCGGCTAGTGGACGTTTTTACCGGGGAGCTTCTTGCGCCACCGAGGCTGGCGGGCCAAGTTTTGGCTGCGAACCTGTTTCGGACCTTCCCGGTCGCCGTGTTGATGGGCCCCTGAGGGCGGCTTGTGGGGTGCGGCCGTCTTCGAACCCGCGACCTTTTGTGGATGCGAAGCGCCGAGGTGCGGTGAGGGCCAACAACGGTCAGCCGACCTGAGACTGGCGGAGTCCGCCAGTCGCACCCCCCCATGCTAGACTGGAAGCCGATTGATCGGCGCTAAGGGGACGGGTCTTTATGGCGAAGCAGTATGGCGAAATTCCTGAGCGGTGGGCGGAGTTTATCCGCACCCAAAAGATTTTTTTTGTTGCCACGGCTAGCCAAGAGGGTCGTATCAATATTTCCCCCAAAGGCCTTGATTCCTTGCGGATATTGGGTCCCAACCGGGTAGCGTGGCTTAATCTCACTGGAAGCGGCAACGAATCTGCGGCGCATGTCCTCCGTTCACCGCGCATGACCCTCATGTTTTGTGCCTTTTCCGGCGATCCTGTCATCCTGCGCCTCTACGGACAGGCGCGCGCGATTCACCAAAAGGATCCCGAATGGGCCGATATGGTGGGCCTTTTTCCTCCCTTGCTCGGATCGCGGCAGATCTTTGATGTCGCGATCGATCTCGTTCAGACCTCTTGCGGTTTTGGGGTCCCTTATTATGATTTCGCGGGCAACCGACCCGACCTTGCCGACTGGACCCAAAAAAAAGGCGAGGCGGGCGTGAAGCGCTATTGGCGAGAACGCAATGCCCAGAGTCTAGACGGTATAGAGACCGGGATTGCCAATAAGAACGTCTGCGAGGAGGGACCCTGGATTGTGGCGACCGGCCCGAAAGAGGGCGGGGGCTAAGGGGCACCAAGAGCAAGGGCTCGGCGCCCGCCGATTGCCCCGCAGGGCCTGATTTGACTGGAGCCTATGGGCCCTGCCGCCTGAAAGGTTCGTTCCCGCCTGTTCCCACGTTCCATATGTAAAAGGTTTTTATAGCAGCTTCGTGAGACCCCGGTTCTTCGTGTAAACACCCCCTCGGCGAATTTTCGGACCCGACGGTCTTGTAATTTGGAGATTGCCTATATTATTATATGCTTATGCCAGGTATGAAGGTTTGGGTGGCGGGCCCCGGGCTTACGTCTCCCTCCTCTAGAGGCGCAAGTCATCATAAGCACGCAAGGTGGTATGAAACATGGTCGCGAAAAGACTGAGGCTCCTGGCCCGTTATATTACACTGATACCGGCGCTGTTTCTCGCCGGTTGTTCATCGCAAGGGCTTGCTCGACAGTTTGTATTGTTCCGGCCGGCTGGCCCCCTGGCGAACGTCGATTTTCGATTTACCATTCTCGATGTCGCGGTCATGCTCGGTATCATCATACCGACCACGATCATGACGATCTTCTTTCTTTTGCGGTATCGCAAAACCAATACCAAAGCCGTTTATGACCCAAAGTGGTCGCACTCCAATTTCATCGAATTTGTGGTCTGGACCATTCCTATACTGACGGTTGCCATGCTCGGGTATTACTCCTACCAAGGCACGTTCGCGGTCAACCCCTATAATCCCAGGCTCATCGATCGTTCCGCGGGCGGTAAAAAGGCCCCGCGCCCCCTTGATGTTGACGTCATCACGACCGATTGGCAGTGGCTGTTTATCTATCCCAAGCAACATATTGCCACCGCCAACGAGCTTGTCATACCGGTGGGAACCCCGGTCCATTTTCATTTGACCTCGGCTACGGTGGTGAATGATTTCTATATCCCCAAGCTCGCTGGGATGATCGACATCATGCCGGGTATGCGCACAAAGCAGGTATTGCTTGCCAATAAGATGGGCCTCTATCAGGGTTATTCGGCTAATTTCAGCGGTGGCGGGTTTTCTTGGATGGGATTCAAGACCAAGGTCGTGGGGCAAAACAAGTTCCAAACATGGGCCGAGCAGGTCGCGAAGTCGCCGCAGACCTTGAACTACGCGGGGTTCAATACGTTTGCCAAACCCTATAAGAATGTCGATGGAAAAACTGATCAGTTCTCGCACGTCAGCGCGGGTCTTTTTGATCGGGTTATAAAGGCGGTCACGATGGGTAAGGTCTATAAAACACCGCTGCCGACATACGGGAAGGCCTAGGCCTTTTGGGCCGCCAACATTTTCAAGACTAGGTGAGCGCCTGTTCGGGCTCTCGCGACGAGAGGAGTAGAGACGATGGTGCACGTGCAAGGACCCTGGAGCGCGCTATTGGGACGTTTGTCCCTATCGGCAATCCCCAATAACCCTATCATTACCGGTGCGTTTCTCTTCTCCGCCGTTATAGGCATCGTTCTCCTTGGTTATGTGACTTACGCGGGCAAATGGGGATATCTTTGGCGCGAGTGGTTGACGACAGTCGACCATAAAAAAATCGGCGTCATGTATATCATTGTGGGCCTTGTCATGCTGTTTCGGGGCTTTATCGACGCCCTCATGATGCGTACCCAGCAAATGCTGGCCGACGGCCCCCACTCGGCGGGCTTCCTTGGGGCGGCGCATGGTTACCTTATCCCCTACCATTTCGATCAGATCTACAGTGCTCATGGCACGATCATGATCCTGTTCGCCGCCACGCCCATCCTGGTTGGTATTATGAACGTTGTGGTCCCCTTGCAGATCGGTGCGCGAGATATGGCGTTTCCGTACTTGAACGCCCTCGGACTCTGGCTGACCGTGGTGGGCGCGGCGCTTATCATGATGTCTTTGTTTCTCGGAGACTTCTCGCACGCCGGTTGGGTGGGCCTGACCCCGCTGACCGAGCTTGCCTATAGCCCGGGCGTCGGAGTCGATTACTGGATGTGGGCGATTCAGATCGCAAGCGTCGGGACAACCCTCGGGGCTGCGAACCTCATTGCCACCATTATCAAGATGCGCGCACCTGGTATGACATGGGGGCGGCTGCCGATTTTCACCTGGACTGCGCTTAGCACCAACATTATTGCTCTGACCTCGTTCCCTGTGCTCGGCGTCTCTCTCGCGCTTCTCGGTCTTGACCGGTATTTCGGTACCCACTTTTTTACCGCGGGAATGGGCGGCAATCTTATGCTCTATTCCAACCTGTTCTGGATGTGGGGCCACCCAGAGGTGTACTTCGTGATCCTGCCGGCATTCGGCATGATGTCGGAGATCATTCCGACCTTTTCGGAAAAGGCTTTGTTTGGCTACATCACCATGGTGGCGGCCAGTTTTGCGATCGCCGGGGTGTCGTGGTCTGTGTGGCTACACCATTTCTTCACTATGGGGGCGAGTCCGGCGGTCAACACGTTCTTTAGTATCGCCACGATGGTGGTCGGCATCCCCACCGGGGTTAAGGTCTTTAACTGGGCCTTTACTATCTATCGCGGGCGCAGCCGCTTCGACACCCCAATGATGTGGGCGATCGGCGCGCTGTTTATGCTATTGCTCGGCGGGCTCACCGGAATGATGCTGGCCATGCCGCCGATCAACTACAGTGTTCATAACAGTGTCTTCGTTGTGGCCCATTTTCACACGATGTTGATGGTCGTCATCTATGGAATCATGGGCGGTGTG
>JAJYGP010000061.1 GCA_021785035.1 Pseudomonadota bacterium | reverse complement strand
TTCCGTAGCGCGTCATGACCGTAGAGTCCAAATCCAGCGTCAACCCATCCACGGCGATTTGGGTAAAGAACCACCGATACAGATGGCCAAACACATGTTCATTAGTAGCCTGTGTGAACTTCCGAAAGAGCCGCATCACCGCCTTGAAGTTCGCCATGCGGGCAAAGCCAAAAAGACGCCCTAGTACGGGATCATGGCGGGTCACTTCGCCGTGCTCAAAGCGATTGGCACCACACCACACCGACAGCATAAATTGGGTGATCAATTGCTCGGGACGAGTGCCGCGATTGCTGCCGGGCCGGGGGAGGCCACTTACCTGCAACGCCTCATCAAAATGGAGGTGATCCAGCATCCGTTTCATGGGGCCCATACCGCCCCATGCCGTGATTTCTTTATCCGTAAATCGGAGTTCAAACCCCATAACACCTCCGTACAGAAAAAGTGCATCGGCTTGCCGCTCAAATCACCCCCTGAACACTCATGAACTCAACCACTTACCCTCATGGCTTCCATTAGGAATGGGGGCCTAATGGGAAATGTGGGTTTATCACTCCGACCGCGGGAGTCAATATTGTGCTCACCAAATACCAGAAGCGGCTAAAGCAACACGGCCTCACCGCTTCGATGAGCCGCAAGGGCAACCGCTAAGACAATGCGCCGATCGAAAGCTTTTGGGGAATACTCAAGACGGAATGGACCTATCACCACCGCTACCAGACTCGCGCCGAAGCCATAGAGGATATCACCCAATACATCGAAATCTTTTACAATCGGCAGCGACGACAGGCGCGACTGGGATTCCTGTCTCCAGCCGCCTACCGGGAACACTACTGGCGACAACGACAGGCTGCGTAATGAGGTTTCATGGCGTCCACTATTTGCGACCTACCTCAATCAGTATGATGCCGTTGTCTGGGATGGCGATTCTCGTGCATGTGACTTGTCGTGATCCGTGATACCGAGAACTTGAGAGGTTTCGGATCCTGGGATATGGTAACCCGCGCTTAAAATAGTTCTCAATGGCTGCGAGTTTGCCCATTTGCTGCGGTCATCTGTCCTCCTACCCCTGGGAATAGACCCTATAATATCCTAATATCGCGGCTCCCGAGTCTGAGGCTAGGTCATGAATAACTTACAATCCAGCAGCAATGTTTTTTTTCTGCTTATGGGCGCGATCCTTGTATTTGCCATGCACGCCGGGTTTGCGTTTCTTGAATTGGGAACCGTGCGTCAGAAGAATCAAATCAACGCCCTTGTGAAATTGCTAGTTGATTTCTCTATTTCGACCATCGCCTACTTTTTCATTGGGTACCGCATAGCTTACGGGATCAATTTTCTACACGCGGCCACGACGCTTAATCTCGACAACGGATACGCTCTCGTACGGTTCTTTTTCCTCTTGACCTTTGCCGCTGCAGTCCCAGCGATTATTTCCGGAGGTATCGCCGAGCGTGCCCGATTTTATCCCCAGCTTATCGCAACCGGTGTGCTGGTGGCCCTGGTTTATCCGTTTTTCGAAGGCATTGCCTGGCATGGAAACTTAGGCGTTCAGAGATTTCTGGAGCGCCATTTTGGACATCCATTTCATGATTTTGCGGGGTCTGTGGTAGTACATGCCATGGGTGGCTGGATCGCATTGGTGGCCATACTATTGCTTGGGCCTCGCCGCGGACGCTATCTGCACGGTGGCCGTATAGCCGCCCACCCGCCCTCGAGTATTCCGTTTTTGGCGTTGGGGTCATGGGTACTCACGATTGGATGGTTTGGATTTAATGTCATGTCGGCACAACATATTCGGGACATCAGTGGGCTTGTGGCGATCAATTCGCTGATGGCCTTGGTCGGCGGTACGCTCGGGGCCCTGTTCATGGGTCGCAATGACCCGGGTTTTGTGTATAACGGGCCATTAGCCGGCCTCGTCGCAATTTGCGCGGGATCGGACATTATGAGTCCAGTTGCAGCGCTTATTACCGGCGCCATAGCGGGGGTGCTATTCGTATGGCTTTTTTCCTTAGTACAGAACCGTTGGAAGATTGATGACGTGCTGGGAGTCTGGCCGCTGCACGGGGTTTGTGGGGCCTGGGGCGGAATTGCCGCAGGGATTTTTGGGTTGCGCGTCTTTGGCGGTATGGGTGGCGTCAGCTTTTTGTCGCAACTTGTAGGAACAGGGCTTGGTATTTTGACAGCTCTCGTAGGGGGAGGACTTGTCTACGGTGCTCTTAAGGCCACGATAGGGATTCGTCTTACGCCGGAGCAGGAGGACGAAGGCGCGGATCTTAGTATCCACAAGATACGCGCAACTCCCCCCGAAGGTATGGGCTAGAACAGACGCGCATGACGGTGACGAAGCGTATGGCTTTACGCGGGGATAATGCCAATGAAGCCGTGCGCTGAATATATTGGTGCTAACAGGATATTACGGGGTCATGAGCGAAGCGCGTTGACAGTGACCACACACGTGGTGGCTCGGTCGCGGCTGGACTGGTGCGGCGAACCCGTCGCGAGCCGTTGCAGCGATTTCAGGAGGTCGGTGCGCGTCAAAGCAGTTGCCGCCTGAGTGATGAACTCTTGTTGCGAGGCCGCCCCGACCAGCGATGCGGATGGTGTGCCTTTGGCTTTTCGGTGCATGTCGAAGTCATTGTCGCCTGACTTATGCGGTTTTGCGTTTCTTGTTTAACGGGCCAAGGGCTGCGTGGGTCAGCCTCCCCCTGCTCCGGATTGAGGATTACGACCCCGATCGGATCCCCACCTGCCACGCTGTGGCGATTTTCGAAACAAAATGGGGAGGAATTTTGTGGCTCGTTCGCGATGCCGTGATCGCAAAGCCCTGCCCCACCGAGGATCGTTGTTAGAATCTGCGCGGTCCCAGACCGTCACAAAAAACGACCGAACTTACATGGAAGCGGCGCGCAAGCTTTTGGGCAATGTTTTTGCTGATCGCCAGACGGCCGTTCAGGATATCGGAAATACGCCCTTGCGGGGCATAGTCCGCGAGATCGTCCTACTTTAGGGCATGCTGGCCCGTCAAGAAGCGGAGCACCTCTTTGGGTTCCGCCTCACAGGGCCGAAAGCCCATCTCGCGCCCATCCAAAGAACTGACCGCATTTAGGGTGGGGGACTAAGGCCCGCGGCACGCGCCAAACGGTCATGCACGGCCTCCCATTCCCGAGTACTAGGTGGTCGTTCAACAAGAATGAGGCGGCAGGCCCAAGAATCCATGGCCCGCAAACGCGCGTAGAGAGCACGCCCGTAGGCCTTTGGCGTCCTGGGCATGGCCACCCAATGGCATAAGGCCATTTTTTCGGGCGGGGGACGCAAAGCCATCACTGCCAGCGGCCGTGGAAGTGCGCCCCATTCCACAAATGGCGCGTCGACAAGTCGCAGCGCCGTCTTGGGGGCGTAGTGAGAAAGGAGGCTTCCGGGAACCCGCGGAACGGCAGGTCCGTGACGCGCAAGAGGAACCCCCATCACCTCCGCGAGGGCGTCACGAGTTACGGGGCCTGGGCGCAATATACGCGGAACGTCGGTACTCAGATCCAGGATGGTGGATTCCAAGCCCAGGGTACACGGCCCCCCATCGATGACGATGTCGGCCGCCCACCCTACCCCGATTCGCACATGCGCGGCCGTAGTCGGACTTACACCTCCAAATGGATTCGCCGAGGGCGCCGCCACTCCACCTCCAAAGGCTTTCAAGAGCGAAACCGCCACAGGATGCGCCGGAACCCTGAGCCCCACCGTGTCTTGGCCTCCGGTCACCACATCGGGTACGTCTGGCGAACGTCGCAGGATAAGCGTCAATGCCCCTGGCCAAAACCGGTCGGCCAAGCGCCATGCCAAAGCGGGGATGTCCTGCGCAAAGCGCGGCATGTTGCCCGCATCGCTTACGTGCACGATCAGCGGATGGTCTGCCGGCCGTCCCTTGGCCTCGAAGATGCGCGTCACCGCGCTTGCATTCAGGGCATCCGCTCCCAAGCCATAGACCGTCTCGGTCGGGAACGCGACCAGTCCACCGCGCCTTAGTATCTCGGCCGCACGGAGAATTTCTGTCTTACGCACATTTCTCATCTCAATAGATTCTGTGACCGGAAGCGAGCCGTGACCAGTTCTCCCGGTGCCTCGCTATTCGGTGTAGCTCCCTAAGATAAACCACCCTGCGCGCGGCCCCAAAAACCGGAGCCATGCAGCTCAGCTCGACAATCACCGTCGCCCCCTCCGTCCCCGCGCCTAGCAGAACCAATCATCCCATGGATAGCGGCCAGACAGACGATAAAAACGCGCCTTACGACTCGAACTTGGCGTAGCCGGCACGAGTCCCTCTGACCGGCGCTCCTCAAAAACACCTCTCCCCCACTTGCCGTCTCACACCCTGGTTTTTTGCTTACAGCGTCGACAGCACCTTGCCTATGGCGCTCGTTAACACAGATAAATCTTCCGAATTTATGACGTAAGGGGGCATCAGGTAGACGAGACGACCAAAAGGGCGGAGCCAAACGCCGGCCTCAACGAATTGCCTCGTGAGCGCCGGCAGATCAATCGGGGCCTGCATCTCGACCACGCCGATTGCCCCTAGTACGCGCACATCGCGCACGGCGGTAAAATCGCGACAGGGGGCGAGCCCCGTGCGTAATTGGTCTTCAATACCCTGTATTCGCGCCTCCCAGTCACCACTGACAAGCTGATCAATGCTCGCCACGGCGACCGCGCAGGCAAGTGGATTCGCCATAAAGGTGGGCCCATGCATGAAGCACCCGGCCTCTCCGCTGGAAATGGTTTCGGCAATTTCCGTCGTTGTCATAGTGGCGGCCAAGGTCATGTAACCGCCAGTCAGGGCTTTGCCCAAACACAGGATATCGGGGACTACGTCCGCGTGCTCACAGGCAAAGAACCGCCCGGTACGGCCAAACCCGGTGGCGATCTCGTCGGCGATCAAAAGGACATCATGGGCATCACACAAGGAGCGAACCGCGCGCAAATAATCCGGATGATAAAACCACATACCCCCTGCGCCCTGCGCAATGGGCTCCAAAATCACCGCGGCCAACTCGTTTTTATGCGCCGCGATCAAGTTCTCGAAGGCCGCTATATCGGCAGGATCCCAAGACGATCCGAACCGACACCGAGGCCGAGGTGCAAATACCTGTTCCGGCATGACCCCGGGGAACAGACGATGCATACCCGTAACGGGATCGCACACAGACGCCGCTGCCAATGTGTCTCCGTGGTAACTACCCCGCAAAGCCAAAAGGCGGCGCTTGTCCGGCTGGCCTTGCGCCTGCCAATACTGAATCGCCATCTTTATGGCGACCTCCACGGCCACAGAACCTGAGTCGCTCAGAAAAATCTTTTCTAAACGCGCGGGGGTCAGCGCGACGAGTCGGCGGCCAAGCTCCACCGCGGGCTCATGCGTCAGACCACCAAACATCACATGCGCCATGCGCTGAAGTTGGTCCTGTGCGGCCTGCGTCAGCGCCGGGTGATTGTAGCCATGTATCGCCGCCCACCACGAACTCATACCGTCAATTAACTTGCGGCCATCACCAAGCGTCAAACGAACCCCAGCCGCCGACGCCACTGGCCAAGGTGGCTGCGGATTCGTCATCGAGGCGTAGGGATGCCAAAGATGAGCACGATCGAAAGCCACGGCTTGCGTCCAAAACTCATCCGGGCAATGGTCCGTCTTATTCATAGCGAATCGTGACCTATTCATGAAGGGCAATAGGACTCGTGGTGTGCATTTCCAAAGGCCGATCGCCAATAGTCACTTGGCTACACCGCCCTAATCCGTAACCGCGCCGCGGCTTGCCGATGATACAAGGCGCGCGTACTTGGCCAGAGTCCCGCGCGTATACCGCGGTTCTGGCGCGCGCCAAGTCTGCCTACGACGGCCAATCTCGTCGTCCGATACGTCGAGATGCAACCGTCTTTGTTCGGCGTCTATAGTCACCGTATCGCCCTCGTGAACCAGCGCTATCGTACCGCCCACTGCCGCCTCCGGCGCCACGTGCCCCACTACCATACCGTAAGTACCACCGGAAAAGCGCCCATCTGTGACAAGCCCGACACTATCGCCAAGGCCCTGGCCCACAAGGGCTGCCGTGGGCGAAAGCATTTCGCGCATGCCGGGACCCCCGCGTGGACCCTCATAGCGAATGACGACGACATCGCCGGGCCTGATCCGACGCGCCAGGATGGCGGCCATACAGGCCTCTTCCGACTCAAATACCCGAGCGGGTCCTGTGATCTTGGGTACTTTAACCCCACTGGTCTTCGCAAGCGCCCCCTCTTCGGCCAAATTACCCTTTAGGATCGCCAAATGACCGTGGGCGTAAACCGGTCGGGCCCACGGCCTAATAACATCTTGATCAAGGCGCGGCTCATCCGGTACCGCCGCCAGCGTTTCCGCCAGTGTCTGCCCGGTTACGGTCAGCGCATCGCCGTGCAAAAGGCCGTGGGCCAGCAGCATTTTCATGACTTGCGGTATACCCCCCGCGCGATGGAGGTCGGTCGCCACATAGCGCCCAGACGGCTTGAGATCACACAAGACGGGCACCCGCACGCTAAAGTCGTTGAAATCGTCCATAGACAATTCGACACCGGCGGCATGCGCTATCGCTGGCATGTGGATCACGGCGTTGGTAGAACCGCCCAAGGCCATCAACACCGCAAGAGCATTCTCAAACGCTTTGCGCGTTAAAATGGTGCGCGGCAAGATCTGAGCCTTTATTGCTTCCACAAGCGTCTTCGCAGACTGTGCCGCGCTGTCAGCCTTTTCGGCATCTTCAGCCGCCATGGTCGATGAATAAGGTAGACTCATCCCCATGGCCTCGAAGAGACACGACATAGTATTAGCGGTGTACATCCCGCCGCAAGAACCGGCGCCAGGACACGCGCGCCGCTCGATCTCATATACGTCCTGGTCACTAATCTCGCCCGCAATGCGCTCTCCGACCGCTTCGAAAACGCTGACGATAGTGAGATCTCGGCCTTGATAGTGACCAGGCTTTATCGTACCGCCATAAACAAACACGGCCGGGATATTCATCCGCGCCATCGCAATCATGGCGCCCGGCATATTCTTATCGCAGCCGCCAAAGGCGAGTACGCCGTCCATACTCTGACTCTTACAAACGGTTTCTATAGAATCGGCAATAACCTCTCTTGATACCAGAGAATATTTCATTCCCTCGGTTCCCATCGAGATTCCGTCTGATATCGTTATGGTGCCGAATGTTTGTGGCATCGCCCCTGCGTCTCTTAAGGCCACCTCGGCGCGAGAAGCCAGCGCACCGATACCGATGTTGCAAGGGGTGATTGTGCTATGGGAATTCGCGATCCCGACAATGGGCTTTTCAAAATCATGATCCCCGAACCCGACTGCCCGCAAAAGCGCGCGATTGGGTGACCTTTGCAGGCCTTCGGTCACGAGGCGACTATTACGATTACTGGGCATGCGTTGCTCCTTAATGAATCCGACATAGCATCGGAGTTGGGTGGTACATATCTTGTGGCAAGCGCTCACACTGAGGGTCATTAAAGCTTCCGAACCGTTTTCGTCTTTTTATAGCCCCCGTCTTTTCGAATACCTCCACATGGCGCTCTGGCGGGACGCACAAAGCAGCGGTTCGGGGCCAGGCAGCGGAATCCCCTGACCTGCCGGAAATCCCGCGCGCGCTTTTATCGTCCCAGTCTCACGGATTACACACATCACATTGGCCTGGATCTGCATACTCACGGTCGATAGGCTCGCGGGTCACCCGATGTGGGCACTTAAGGCAGCCATGGATCTCGGCGCGGATCTGTCGCGTAGGGGATCGACAGGCCTCACACGGCAAACCCAGCAGGGATTCGACGACCCAAAACCCGGGGGTATTACAAATCGGACACAGGGAGCCAAGACGCCTCCCAAGATCCTCCGCCGCCTGCCTAATATGTGCCAGGCGCGCGGGGTTGGCGTGCGCCCGAAGATCCACTTCCGCGAATACCTTCCCGCTGACAGATTGCGAGACAGCCCAGGCATAGGCGTCCTTAAGCCCAGACCAGTCGGAGATCCCTTTGCGGATCCGCGTATCGGCTGGACCCTCCGGCCTCAGTATCAAATAGTGTTCTGGGAAACCGACGGCCCGGGCGAATGCTTCGACTTCCGCTCGATCGGTCGAAAGGAGCTGAGCGCTATTGGCCTTACCCTGCGCGACCCCTATCACCTCGATACCCCGCGAGTCATCTATAAAGAGAAGAGCCTCGACATTCCAGGGGAACATCCCGACATAGGGATCGAGACCGAACGAGCCTTCACTCCCTAGTCCCAGCGACCGCCCCGAAAGGTTCATGCCGATACGTGCCTTTGCGCGTGCCGCCTCAAGCCGCGTACCGGCCCGAGGGATGTCACGCGTAAACGTGCCAAGGAGGTCAGTATCGTAACCGGCCACCCGTTCGACTAGGCAACCTACTGTAGCGGCCAACACCGGCGCTATGACTTGCTCTTTGCCATGTTGTGTCAGAAGAGCAACGCCTTGTCCCCGATAAAGACTTCTATACGGTGCATCCGCCTCAACTCGCTCCTGTTCTGTCTTCATAAAACCTGCCGCGATGGCCCGTGAGGGGTAAAAATCACAACACTTATGCCCCCATGATCCACTTCAAGACGCTGACCCGATGTCAGTACCAGCCGATGCTAGGGTGTTATTTCACTACATACGACTTAATATTTATGCAGATAAGCATTTACCGATGTAAAGTCTTCAATGAATCAGAGTTTTTTATTATTGAGTTCAGCCCCAAACCAAGACCCGACCAAAACGGGAGCCCTGCCGAGCGCATCACGGGCTATCACCTTTTTGGAGAGACCATCGCAAGCGGGATGGCCGCGGCCTCTCTCGCTTGAATTGATTTGATCTCCAAGACACCTATGACACCACCGACGCCTTTTAAATTTCGGAACAAGGACTTACGTGAGTCAACCATCAACCCCCTGACGCATCCGCCGGTCATGGTGCCCGACCGTGATCGTAGCGATACCCTGGTGAATGCGGGGCAAAGCGGCGCCCTGTGTCTCAACGACCCGCGTCCTGAAGGGAGGACAAGGAACATTGTCTCTCTGACCAAACCTTGAAAAGCCTAACGACCTATAGCTCAAGGCCAACCCACCCAAAATCGGCGGATCGAGGGGCGCTAGAAAAGCGTGCCTCTCAAGGCTGATAGTCACCTGGGGGTGCGTGGCACGATTGACTATATATAAAACTTCCTTAATATTTAACGCTATGAGAATTTATATTAGTTAATGATTAACCATTGGACCCTGCAGCAACTCCGACTCTTCGAGGCCGTAGCTCGCCATCGCAGCTACACGCGTGCCGCAGAAGAGCTCTGTTTGACACAACCTGCTGTGCATATTCAGGTGCGGCGACTCGAGGAAACGGTCGGCCTGCCGCTCATTGAGCGGGTAGGAAAAAAACTGCTGCTAACGCGAGCCGGAGAAGAGGTGTACACCGCGACGCTTGCGGTGATGACGCATCTCAAAACGCTGACCGGAACAATTGCCGATATGAAGGGTAAGGTCGCGGGCCCCCTCAAAATGGCGGTGGTCACCTCCGCCAAATTCTTCATGCCGCATTTCTTAGGCATCTTCGTGCACGAATATCCCGAAGTCTCACCCCAGCTGATCGTCACCAATCGGGCGCGCGTACTGGAACGCTTGTCGGAAAACAAAGACGACTTCGTGATCATGGGCCAGATTCCGAGCGATATGGATCTTGCGCTCCGACCGTTCATGGACAACCCCCTCGTCGTTGTGGCCCACCCCAACCACCCTTTGGCGCGCACAAAGGCCATTCCTCTGGAGCGGATCGTCGAAGAACGCTTCTTACTGCGCGAGGTAGGCTCAGGTACCCGCAGCTCCGCCGCGCAATTATTTGCCGAACACGGGCTCCAGGTCGCCCCCTATATGGAACTTGGTTCGAGCGAGGCCATAAAACAGGCCATCATGGCCGACCTGGGTATATCCGTGTTGTCCTTGAGCAGCCTGGAATTGGAGCTGGACTCCGGGCGCCTCGTCATTCTGGACGTGGCCGGGTTTCCCTTGAACCGAATGTGGTACGCGGTCCATTTGCGGGGGAAGCGACTCGGCCTGACCGCTAGCGTCTTCCTCGATTTCCTAGTGAAAGAGGGGGTGGGTCTGGGTATCCGCAAGGGCTGGGTAGCGCATTCCGGAAACGCGCACCGCCCGCCGCACCCGCACAAAGGACCTTCGCGGAAAAAACGCGGTCAATGAAGCGAGCCCGTCACACCGTGAGTGTCCGCGGAGTTATCGCGCTACGCATCATGCAAACGACTCCCTGTCGCCTTCGGTAACAGTCCGGATCAAAGACATGTGAGATCGAGCCATACCGCTCCGACCTACGCCTGCGCCCGAAATGAGGAGTGGCGCATGCGCTTACTCCTACGGGCGGGCGCGGTGTGCTCCAAAACCAAGGGCGTATCGCAGTCCTGCCGCAAGGCGGCCTGAAGCCGCCACACTCAATCGTCCCTGAGAGGCACTAAAACGACTCAGCGCCCCCCGCATCCACGCGCGCTGGACCTGCCGAGAAGCTACCAGCGGCACCGCGCGACCGACCGCGGACCAGGAAGCGCCCCCCCAGTCCCTTCTCAACCGTCTATCCAAAACGAGTAGTCCATTTTGAGGAACTCCTCATACGGCACATAATGGGAAGAGTCCGAGGAGAAGCTCAAACTCACCATACCGTTGAAGATATTGACCGTGCCCGTGCGGAGATAGAACCGCCCCTCGGTATACCGCAGCGTCCTCATGTTATCGAAAATCTCCCGCACCCGCTCGGCCGGCACGACCGCATCTTTCGGATATGGACATTTAGGATAGGCAAGACAGATGTCGGGGTTCGTGAGTTCATTCATCGCAAGCAGCCGGTACCGATACGGATCGTCCGCCACCCAAACAACCGCCTGACTGCTAGAAAAGTGCAGCATGACATGATAGACACCATGGATTTGAATCAACTCCTCCATCACCCGAATCACTGTATCGAGCTGGGCGTCCATCTTGCTTGCCAGTCGCGCGGAACCCGCTGGCACGTCGGTCCTGGGGTAGTCCGCGTCGACGCGCCGCGGCCGACGCGGATCCTCGTAGAGTGCCTGTGCCTGCGGTAGGTCGCGCAACGCAAAATCCGCGCCCACGAACCCCAGAACCTCGCCATCCGACCCGCGCACAAACTGCATGGCAGTGAGCGAGGGACGGAGCGCCCGCTGGCTAATGTAGGCCGCACACAACAGAAAATCGGCAACCGGACCACCCTCGCCGAGATCCCCCCATTGCTGGTAGTGCTGTACGCGACTATTGGCGAGCGCATCCCGTTCAAACATCGCCTCCCGCACATACGGTCGATCAGAGCGGTCCCGCCCAAAATGCTCCGCAAGCAGCCCATCTCGACTCATATTGGCAGTGATCTGCCTTCCGCTACCATCTAGCACATAGAGAAACTTACAATACGGAACGGAGGGGAACGCGGCCTTCAAAGCGGCCTCCAGAGCGTCGCGGTCGCCCCACGCCCGAGCACACTGATCACCCACAGCCCGTAAGGGCTTATAAAGCGCCTTTGTCAGCATATCCCGCTGCTGCGCAACAGTCCCTAACAAAGATTCCTGTGATGCCATCACACTATCCCACTCCTTTTGTGCCAAAACAAACAGCAATTGCCAACCACCGTGTCCGATAATTCGATTCTCTCACAATAACGGCCCATACGGCTACTTATTACCGGACCGAATAAAGGCCGATATTCGAAAAAAACATTTCACGCGATCAGAGCGGCGATACAAAGCGTTTTTCGCTAATTGTTTTTCGGAAAAAATGGACGCGCCCTGACTGTCCGCCGTTTATCGTGCCAAGCCCGGCGGTGCCAAGCGGCACCCATGGCCAAACAGGCGCTCGTGACCTTAGGCATGGCCAGGCCACGCCGTTGGTGGCGCTTCATCATGCCCACACTCCCGTATCCCTGGCCCACACCTACTCATAATGCCCCGAAAACTGCGCACCAGCTTTATGTCTTTTATACCTGTCTGTCGTGCCTTTTTGTCGGTTGATACAAGGAAATATTTGTGAAACGGTAAACCGGCGGCCTTGGATCGCTTTCGCCCTTTCCTGTCGGCAGTCGGACAGGGCGCCATCGCCCTGTCCGGTTCTGTATCTGCTGACCATTGCCTTTATGCTTTTGAACTCCAGATCGGCCTTAAGTCCGGCTAATTTCCCGAAACGGTGCGCCATTGCCGGTCGAGACCACGACGGTAGACATGGCCGTCATCGTCGATCTGGAATAGGTGCAGCCATGCATTTTCGACCAAATTCCGCACCAGAGCATTCCCCGCTATAACCTCGTCCATCGCGGCCTGCGGGGCCTCTATGAACACATTGAGGCGCATCGGTTCATGCATCCAGTGATGACCGTTATGCAGCGACTGCATGGCAAGCCCAACCCGCAGGTCACCGCCATTACCCTCTAGCACCCCGATCGATCCGCCGACTACGTTATGCAGGACCTTATTGCCGCTGCCAAACCGAGCGTTGTCGACGACCGATCCGTAATACTGCATGTTGATCCAGTTACCAACCACCATCGGCGCGCTCATAATGAGGGTCAGAGTCTTGAAGTCGACATCGTTGCCCCACGTGTAGTCGTGAAGAAAGGCCCGCCCCCCGAGGTCGCAACGTGCCGTACGCGAGCGCGGCGCGGCTATGAAGGCGGCATTGTTGGCAAGGGCCCATTCGGGCCGCACCTCCGCCCAATCACGCGTACGCCGCTTGATGTCCGCGTCCACGCGCGCCTCCGGCAGCCCTCCGATCCCGAGAAATGCGGAACGCTCCATGCGCGTGAGCTGACCGGCCGCTTTGAACCACTCGCGCAATTGCCGCAAATCGGCGGTATGCGTAGACGGTATGGCCGCGGTATCGAACAGCGTCACCTCGTCTGTGGTCGTATCATGTAAGCCGGCCACGAACACTGTGTCGGCCGGGATGCTGATACCCTTTTCGGCCAGGCCCTGACGCGTCATCGGATCGTTCAGCAACGCCACCGCGATACGCGCGCTGGCCTCTCCCGTCTGGCCGGCGCACGCCCCGCAATCGAGCGCCGTAGCCTGCGGGTTGTTGACGGTCGTGCTGCCATGCCCCACCAAGACGACGAGCCTTGCGAAATCGCGAATCATGCCCATATTGCGCAACGCAAACTCAGCGGCACCCGGCCGATCGGCGGCCGGAATGCCGCTCGCCGCACAGCCTTCCTGGCGATGATCACCGACGAGCCTCGGCCCCACGCGGTCGTGAACCCCGTCATCCAGCCCCTTGGTGTCGGGATGCGAAACAGTGCGCGTCCAACCCATGCTGTCGCCGAACATCTTTGGGGCATAGAGCAGCCCCGCGGCCTCGACGAACGTAAAGCACGATGAGGCCGAGGTCTTGAAGGTCTTCCAGGCGTCGGCTACGCGCAACCGACCATGGCGCTTGGCGATGAGCGCCTTGGTCTGCTCCTGGTCAGCACCGGCGACATGTTCACAGATGCGATACGCTGGATTGAAAAGGATCGGGAGATGCCCCTTAGTCTGCGATGCGCCCAGGGGCAGGTACTCCATCAGGACCCCAAAGAATCCGGCAAATCCGCCGGTGCGTGCCGCCGGAGCCACGGTCTCGAAGGCGCGCCTATAGATCTCAGAGCGCACATCGATGCAAAAGACCGCGTGCACGGGGGCGCGCTCCTTACCCGCTGATGCCGCTGGTGGGGTCGATGCCGTAAGCTTGGTGATAAGTTCCCGCTGGTAGCCGATCTCGAAGGCCGTCTGCAGCAAGGCATCGGTCTCCTTGGCGGAGATCTGTGGCTGCGCCTCGGCCTTGGCAGCCGTGCCCGCATCCGCGATCATGGCCTGGTACCAGCGCGCCTTCAGGCGCTCGCTGAATCGTAGCTTGTAGAGAAGCGCATCCCAACACACGCGGATCGCGAGCAGATCACGTATGGTGTCGTCCCCACCACCGGCAAGCTCGGCCTGCCAGCGCTTGTAACGCGCCCACCCCGCCCATCCACCGACGCTCAAGAGCGCGGCATGCAGATAGTCGTCAATAGCCGCCTCCGGCACCGCAAGCTGGCGCAGCGCCCACTTGATAGCACGCGGCGCCTGGTCTGGGAGGTCGCCCACGGCCTCGCGCATGCCGCGCAGGCCGACCGTCCGCGGATTGCGGTCGAGGCGTGCGAACTCGCGCCAGCCAGCATAGAGACCCTGCTCCCGCCACGGCATCGCCCACAAGGCCTGACCCTCGTCGAAGTAGCCCGCGCAGTACTGGCTGATGCGTTCCAGGACGAAGCCCGGCCATTCCTGACGGTCGAGCTCGCCCAGGATATCGGTCACAAGCGCAAGGGGCGCAAACGGGGCCTGTGATGGGCGAGCAACCGCCTCTTCAAGGCTCGCCACATCCCAAGCGCTGCCAGACTCGCGGAGCGCCGAGGCCAAGTCCGCACGCGTGATGCGGCCGCTGTCGATGCGTTTTTTGTAAAACGCCCGCGGCATGGTAAGCCCCTGGCCCGCGACCCGCTTCATCGTCAGATCGGCCTGCCAGAAGGGCTGATCGGCGAGCCCGAAGTACGGGTTGACCGCCACAAAGCTTTTTAGCGGCCACAGCGGCGCGATGCGTCCACAGGCCTTGTCGATCTGGGCCTTCAACTCCTTATCGATATCCGTGATCGCTGTCATGATTGCACCTCGTGTGAAGAATCCGCATTCAGAAGTCGGCGGCGTCCGGCAACCCCGCTCGGCGTCGGCCCGAAGCCACGAACAAACTCAGTCAACATGCTGTCGGCATAGAGACCGCCATAGAAGTGGACGTAGGCGGCACGTCCCAAGGCCGTCTGCGATAGGCGCGGTAACAGCTGCTGAATGAAAAGTAGGCCCAGAAATGCCACGCCGATCACCCCGAGTAACACCTTCTGCACGAAACCGACCTGCACGGGGTCGGCGGGCACGCTCGCGCTTAAGAGGGCGACAAAACCCATATGGAGCGCGAAGTAGGCGATAGAAACCAACGCGCTCAAGCCTGCCATACGCACGAGCAAGCCACCCATGGCGCCTGCGCGGGTGTTCAAGGCCTGCACCAGGAGCTGAGTCATGCCCACCGCTAGGATCGCCGCCATGACGATCAACGCGGGTTGGCGCACAAGCCCGACACCGAACACGTGGCCGACGCCGAGGACCATGACCACAGCGATCGCAAGCCCGAGCAACGCCCGTTCCGCGGTTGCGGCGGCCGACACTACGAGCTTAGGTGCCCGAAAGTGTTCAACGACGCTTCCCGACGATAGGAAGGCATGGGCCTTGTAGACCGAGTGCGCGATAATGTGCAGGACCGCGATGCTGTAGAGCCCGAGACCGCACTCCATCAACATGAACCCCATTTGCGCGCACGTGGAGTAGGCGAGCGCACCCTTGATGTTGGTCATGGTCATCATGGTAAGCGAGGCCACCACGATGGACACGAGGCCCACCCCCGCAAGGACATCCCCTGCCCAGCCGACCTGAGTCATGAGCGGACTTGCACGCAGCACCAGAAATGCCCCGGTATAGATGATGCCGGCATGCAACAGAGCCGACACCGGGGTCGGTGCCTCCATGACTTGGATAAGCCAGCCATGGGACGGAAACTGCGCGCTCTTTAAGATGGCGCTGAAGGCTATCAAACCGCCGGCCAGCTGCAAGGTGACCGGCAAGGATCCGGCCGGGTGCGCAAGCGCTAATCCAATACCCACCCATTGCGTGGTATGAAGGGTCCGCGCGATGAGTGCGAACGCCACAAAGAGGGAAACGTCTGCGATGCGATGAAGCACATACTTCTTGCGCGCGGCAAGCACCGCACCAGGCCGGTCACGATAGAAAGCCAGAAGTTCGTGCAGGCAAAGGCTAGTCACGACCCACGAGACCCAAAAGCCCCATATATTTCCAGCCACGATCAAGGTCAGAAACGACCCCAAGGTCAGCGCCAGCCAACGGTGGAACTGTCCCTCTCGGGCATCGCCATCCATATAGGTGTTTGAGTAACGAGACACAATCATGCCGACAAACGCGACGAGCAAGAGCATGATGACAGTCAGTACATTGACGTCTACGCTGATCGCAAACCGCCCTAGATGCACGGGCAAAGAGACGCTCACATAGGTCGTGGACTGAGTTTCTCCCAACCCATATCCAACAGCTGCCAGTAGAGCGAAAATGAAAGCAAACCAAGCGGCGCCGCTGCTCACATTTCTCATGAACCGAGGGTAATGGTCGGCACCGGCCCCTATCAC
>JAJYGP010000104.1 GCA_021785035.1 Pseudomonadota bacterium | reverse complement strand
TCTGGCTCTGGTCGTAAGACCAGAACGAAACCAGCCTCGGTGAAGCAGGAATCCAGCAGCAAGCTACCTATGGGTAGCTTTGCATAGGTATGGATGAACGGCTTGCGACCTGGTTTGAGATGACGGGCGGGTTGGTGCGCGCAGTCCCTGCGGGCGGCGCTCCCGGGGCTGGTGTCGAGCCGCTTTGGGCACCGGGTCTGCCTGAGCGTTTTCACAAGGCCCGGATTTGGGTCCAAGGAACGCACCTGCACGTGACCGCCGAGCTTGCGGGGTCCTTGGCCGCGGGGCGCTATCGGTTTACGGTGCAGGCTCGGCCGGTTTTGTCCATGGACGTGACCGCGCGGCTCATCTTTCATCGCTCCCTACCGGCCGCCTCTGGTCTTCCAGCCTTAGTGACCCGCTATGATTACGGGGTCGCCAATCACATGCCGGCCCAGGCGGTCTATCTTGCGCGTCACGCCTCGGACGGGCTTTGGATGGCTGGCCCTAAGGCCCACTATTGGGTGCCTTTACGCAATCCGCGCGCACTACTCCTTTGGGCGCCGGCCGCGACCGTGGTTTCGCGCTTTGGGCTTTTACAGCGTAATCGCAGGCGGCGTGATTTCGGTCCTGTGGCGACGCGCTACCCGGATGCGCCCGATGTGGAGACGCACCTTGTGGGCATACGAGGTCAGGTGCAACTCAGCGAGCAGCCCCTGAGAGGTCAGGGAAAAGGCCATGGGTACGGCAACGTCGCTGCGCTTTTTACGCCGCTTGTGAAGCCAGCCATAGGCCGCGCCTGGGTCGAGCGTTATCGTTTGATCTGGAGTTGGCATAGGCGGCGCAGTCGGCGCCTTGTGGTGGTCTCAACCCTGATAGGCGGGACGTTTCGTACTGGGGCCCGTAAGTATGTTATCGACTATGCGCGCGGAGCGCTTCCCCTTAAGCTCCCCCACGGCGTGGTTAGGGACCATGTCCAGGTTCGGCCCTTCAGTTTCGTCACTCAAAACACGTGGCGGTTTAACCCCTATACCCGCGGCTGGCGGCAGGTGATCCAAGTGTTGCCGGTTCCTGGGCGCACGCTCCGTGTGCGCGCCTGGCTCACCTGTGGTACCCACCTTATTTCCGAGATTTGGGCGTATGATATCTTGGCCCCCCGCATAAGCCACTAAGAAAGCCGCGGGGCGTCTTGCACGTCCCTGTCGTCTGTCTTCAAGGAGCGCTTATGGCCTTCATCGTTTTGATATTGACTTTGATGTTGATCTTGTTCGCTGCCTCGGCCCTGACCGTCGTCTATGAATACCAGCGTGCAGTCGTGTTTCAGCTGGGGCGGTTTTGGAAAGTGAAGGGGCCAGGTCTTGTGGTCGTTGTCCCGTTTGTGCAGCGCAAGGTCAAAATCGATTTGCGCACTCAAGTGCACGAGGTTCCTGTCCAGGAGGCCATATCCCGCGACAACGTGTCGATCAAGGTCGACGCAGTCCTATATTTTCGGGTGGTCGATCCCGAAAAGGCCTTTATTCAGGTAGTGGATTACTACGCAGCCACGAGTAAGCTTGCGCAGACTACCTTGCGTTCGGTGCTCGGTAAGCACGACCTAGACGAGATGTTGGCCGAGCGCGATCGCTTGAATGCGGACATCCAGCGCATTTTATCGGAGCAGGTGCATGCGTGGGGCGTTGCCGTGCAAAACGTCGAGGTGCGCGACATTCAATTGACCGAGGACATGGTGCGGGCGATCGCCAAACAAGCCGAGGCTGAACGTGATCGGCGCGCCAAGGTGATCCATGCCGAGGCTGAGCATCAGGCGGCCCAGACTCTGGTGAACGCCGCGCACATTTTAGCGTCGGCGGCCGGTGGCATGCAGTTGCGTTATCTGCAGACCTTGGCGGAGATCGCCGGACAAAACAATTCGACTATCGTGTTTCCTTTGCCGATCGATATGATTAAGCCGTTCATGGGCGATGACGGTCCACTCGCGAGCCCCAGTAAGGGAAGTTAAGGGCGTGTCCTGGGCTAACGAATGGGACCAGCCGCTGGGCGCCCCGGTGGAGAATTGGCGGCCGGCGAGCCGTCCCGACGGGCACGTCCTGTGCGGTCGTTTCTGCACCCTTGAACAACTGAGCGTAGGACGTCATGGCCGCGATCTGTACACGGCCAATAGCGCTGACAAAGATGGGCGCATGTGGACTTATCTCGCTCACGGTCCGTTTGCGGGTTACTCGGACTACGAGGCCTGGCTTGCGGCCGCGGCCGCCGGTCGCGACCCGTTTTTTACCACCAAGATCCAGGGAAGCGGGCTTGGCTTGACGATATCGGCGCACATTATTGCCGACCACAGGGGGCTGATCGAGGTCGAATCCTGAGTCAACGAAGGGACCCGGGTGCGGGTCTACCTGCCACGGCTGATCGAGAGGGAACCGGCCAATGGACGTGTGGGACGCAAGGCCTGCGAGCAAAGGCCGCATTCTGTTCATGGATGACGAGGAGCCGATTCGCAAGGTCGCTCAGGCCATGCTCTCGTATTTGGGATACGAGATGTGCTTAGCAGAAGACGGCACGGCGGCGATTCGGAAGTATCAGCGCCGGCGCTTCGATGTCGTGATTCTCGATCTCACGGTGCGCGATGGTTTGGGCGGGTTGGCGACTCTTGAGCGCCTACGGCTTTTAGACCCGGGGGTGGTCGCCATTGTGTCGAGTGGCTATTCGAGCGATCCGGTCATGGCCGACTACGGGCGCTTCGGGTTTTTGGCTAAGGTGCCGAAGCCTTATACGCCGGAGGCCTTGGACGAGGCGATTCAGCCGCTACTAGGAATACGGTCGAATACGCTAAGCTTACGCTCACGGGCTTAAAAGTTTGCGGTAGACGAGCGATGGGGAGGAGGGCTATATGAAAAAGCGCGGTGGCGCGAGGCGAGCGGGGGACGGCTTGGATGGCGGCCGGCTGGATGCGATCGTCGCGAAGGCCCATAAGGACGCCGATACACGCATGCGCGGTTACCGCGAACAATCGCTACGGATTCATCCGAAGGTCTGCGCTCGTTGCGGCCGGGAGTTCGATGGGGCCAATCTCCATGAGTTGACCGTGCACCACAAAGATCACAACCATGACAACAACCCGCCCGACGGCAGTAATTGGGAGAACCTGTGCCTCTACTGTCACGACTGGGAGCATCAGAAGTATTCGTATGCGGTCAAAGGGGCGCAGGCGGGCTTTGGTCTCACCACGACTCAGGCGGCCCCTGAGGTGACCCATAACCCGTTTGCGGCCTTAAAAGATGCCCTGGCGAAGAAGCGCGGGGAGTAGCGCCCTGGCGAACTTAAGGTGCGCTGTCCATAAAAAAAGCCAACGGCCCTTGCGGATCGTTGGCTTTTTAATGACAGGAGGTCCGCTTTAGGCGGGCGTGACCTGAGTGGCCTGGAGGCCCTTCGGTCCCTTCTCCACCTGGTAGGTCACAGCTAGATCGGA
>JAJYGP010000082.1 GCA_021785035.1 Pseudomonadota bacterium | reverse complement strand
GCGTGGTCTCGGCGACTGCCCGGGCGTCTACCGGATGCTTGATGAGTCCGGAACGGTGCTCTATGTCGGCAAGGCTCTGAGCCTCCGGAAGCGGGTCAGTAGCTATCTGCGACCGCAGAAGAGCCCGCGCACGGCCTCGCTCATGGGTGCGGTGCGACATATCGAAGTGACCGTTACCCATACGGAGACCGAGGCGCTGCTCCTCGAAAATAACCTCATTAAAACCTTAAGGCCGCGCTATAACGTCTTGCTACGGGATGATAAGAGTTATCCTCTTATCTTTTTAGGGGGCGGCGGGTCGTTTCCGCGGCTCGGGTTTCACCGCGGCGCGCGAAGGACCCCGGGGCGCTATTTCGGGCCTTACCCCAGCGCTTCGGCCGTGCGCGAAACATTAAACCTCTTGCAGCGCATCTTTCCTATTCGGCAATGCGAGGACTCGGTCTTTCGTAATCGCACGCGCCCCTGTCTCCAGTACCAAATCAAGCGCTGCTCCGGTCCTTGCGTCGGTCTTATCGACGCCGAGGCCTATGCCCGTGACGTCGAACACGCGACCTGGTTCCTTGAGGGCCGCAACCGGACCTTACTCTCCGAACTGAAGGCGCGCATGGCCGAAGCGGCGGAGCGCTTGGATTACGAAAACGCCGCGCGTCTACGCGACCAAATCACTCTGCTTACCGCAGTACAAGAACGGCAATACGTGGATGGTGACAAGGGCGATGCCGATGTCATTGATATCGCACTCAATGGATCGAGCGTGTGCGTCGCCGTCATGTTCGTGCGCGGTGGCCGCCATCTTGGCAGCAAAACCGTGTTTCCTAAGGTCCCGGAGTCGATGTCGGCAGATGAGATGCTGGCGGCCTTTATCCCCCAGTACTATCTTGGCCAATCGCCGCCTTCGCGTATCTATGTCGGTGTCAATATCCCGGGTCGCGAGGTTTTGGCGGCGGCGCTTGCCAGTGACAGCGGGCATCCCGTGGAGGTTCGCACGCCTTCGCGCGGGATGGCCCGTCATTGGGTGGCACTTGCCAAAACCAATGCCGAAGACGCGCTGCGGCGCCATCTCGCGGAACGCGCGCATTATGCCGCTCGCTTTAGCGCCATGCAGCGAGCTTTGGATCTAAGCGCCGCCGAGCGCATCGAGTGTTTTGATATTAGTCATACCCAGGGGGAGTTGCCTGTGGCCTCCTGCGTGGTCTTTGGGTCGAACGGCCCCATTAAAAGCGACTATCGTCGCTTTCATATCGAGGGGGTAACGGCCGGTGATGACTATGCTGCCATCGCGCAAGCCGTCAGGAGGCGCTACAGTAAGGCCAAAGTTCCGGATCTCGTCTTGATCGACGGCGGTGCGGGGCAGGTTGCCAAGGCGTATGAAGCGCTCCTCACTATCGCACCGGAGGCAAAAGTGTTGGGTATCGCAAAAGGTCCTGATCGTCGTTTTGGCGACGAAGAGTTTTATTGGCCGGGGGATGCCATGGCCTTTACCCTCGAAGCCGAGCCCCTGGCTTTAGCCCTTTTGGCCTCGATTCGTGATGAGGCGCACCGGTTTGCGATCACCGCCCATCGCGCGCGGCGCGGTAAGGCGCGTTTGACGTCCGAGCTTGATGCTATTCCCGGGATTGGCCCTAAACGCCGCCAGACCCTGGTGAAGGCGCTCGGAGGCGCGCGTTTTGTGGCCCAGGCCGAGCTCGCCGATCTCGAACGGGTTCCCGGGATCAGCCCGGCACTCGCGCGCCGCATCTACGACATCTTTCACTCTGAAGGCGTCACGTGCCCCTAAACGCGCCTAATATCCTTACGCTTTTGCGGATTGCCCTGATACCGGTTTTCGTGCTTGTCTACTTTTTGCCCGTGAGCTGGGCTCATGCCGGCAGCGCCGGATTTTTCTTGTTAGCTGCAGTCACGGATTGGCTTGATGGCTACCTCGCACGCAAACTGAACCAGTCCTCGGCCTTTGGGGCGTTTCTGGACCCGGTTGCGGATAAGCTCATGGTCGCGGCGGCCTTGATCCTGATTGCGGCCAACCCGAGCCTGCGACCAACCTTGATCAGCGGTCCGCTTTTTTCGGTTGTGATCCTGATTATCATTGGACGTGAAATCGCGGTCTCGGCCCTGCGGGAGTGGATGGCCGAGCTCGGGAAACGCAAAAGTATCGCGGTCTCCTATATCGGTAAATTCAAGACCGGGGCGCAGATGACGGCAATTTTACTCTTACTCTATGAGCACCCCATAGCTGGGCTTTCGGCGTCCCGGATAGGGGAGATCCTGCTCTATGTGGCAGCCCTTCTTACGCTCTGGTCTATGGGTATTTACCTCAAGGCGGCCTGGCCGGAGCTGATAAAGGCCGACAAGGACCGCTTGTAAATGCGGGCCTTGTCCATGGGGATCCATTGCCCGTGACGCTGCCGGACGCGGGAGCTCTTGATCGGGGTGGTCCTCGGCCTCCACACTTCTCGACCTCCCTCTCGGCCCTTCACGCCTCAAACCGGTATGTCGTCTTTGGCTCTCGGACGCACCCTGTGTGGTGGTTCTCGGGTGTGCGCTTTTAGGGAGACTGGGCCATCAAGGCCGGGAGCCTGCTCAATTGCGGAACCAGCACGAAACGGCCGCCGCCTTGCGCCACCCGGGCATGCCAGCGATGCATACGCGCCATATAACGGGTGGGATTCAGGTTTTCGCCGCGCGATTTGATGACGTTGACGGCAAAGACCTCTACGCCCTTGAGCGGCAAGATGAAGTGGCGCACCGCATTGGGCGGCAGGTCTTGGCGCATATCCGATACTACGATGATGTCCTTGTGCGCCGCCGGTATCCCTTTGAGAAAACGCGCCGCTTCGAGTAAAGCGCCGCTGATATCGGTGTAGGCCGTGCCGGGGCGATGGGACATGGTCTTTACGAAGGCGGAAACCTTTGCGGCTATGGCGCGCTTCTCGGCGTCTGCTTGGGCGGGACGGCGCGAAAGGGTGACGGCCGCGACCCGATCCTTATTGGTAAAGCTGAGGCTAGTGATGCGCCCGACGGCGATAGTGTCGCCTGGCTGCAGGGTGCCCAATAGATAGCGGATGATGCGCGCAGCCTTTGGCACCGCTCGTATATACGAACCAGAAGTGTCGACCAACACGTAGACCGCTCGCCCGCGAGGGCCAGACGCACACCCCGATAGGGCAAGACAGAGGATGATGACGGCGCGCCTAAACCTCATCCGCCCGACCCCGGGCGAGTCAAGGCGCTGGCGCGTGATCGTTCCATGTTGGCAAGCCATGTCTTTTCGATGACAAGCGGCAGGAAGATCACGATGTCGTAGATCCTGTTGAAGGCCGAGCCCGCGGAGCGTATTAAGCGGCCAAGGACATGGAGCAGCAAGGCCCCCAGCTGCAGGAGCCCCACCAAGGCCATGCCCCCCACGGTTCGTGCAGAGTAGATGAACGATTCGAGCGGGATCGCCACGAACGCCAAGGCAAAC
>JAJYGP010000014.1 GCA_021785035.1 Pseudomonadota bacterium | reverse complement strand
CCTTCCTCTAAGAGGCCTAGTGCCGTTCATATCAAAACTACTGAGAAAGCTGTGCACCTTTCTTTCCAGGACAAAACGATAATGATGGCTGCCAGACGGGGCTCTGGTTAGGAGACAGGCGGGAGGCTTGCGCCGGTGCACGGCCTGGGCGCTGGGCCTGGGGAATGTGGTGCCTCGCGGCGACTGAACCCGGATTCGAGCGGGACCGAGGGGACACTACGGGTTTGGGTTAACAGAACGAGGCGGCTCGTTGCGGCGAATCGAAACCTAGGTTAGTCTTGGCGCCCTACAGGGGAGAGGTGTCCGAGCGGTTGAAGGAGCACGCCTGGAAAGTGTGTGTACGTCAAAAGCGTACCTAGGGTTCGAATCCCTCCCTCTCCGCCAACCCCTTCGGTGAATCAATAAGCAACGTCTTAGTCGGGACCGAGCGAGAAGAGTCCGGAGATGCGCTGAGCGCCAATCTTCGGAGTTGGCATGATCTTTCGCGCATGAATCCACCTCCTCTAGTCTGCGGCTTCTTATAAAATCACGGAGCGACTCCGGTCGCGAGGCGTTGTTCTCCGCTACGCCGTGATGTTCAGAAAATTTGCGTCACAAGCGGCCGGGGCTCATCGAGAATGCTTTGTTCCTGGTAGTTAGCGACACAAGCCACGCTTCGAGTGTACGAGCCGTTAGATCCGACGGTAACCAAACCCTGTATCCGACCTAATACCCTTTGTCCTAAGGAAGGAACTTGCAGACAAGGGGTTTGTCTACCTCTGTATGCCCTTAAACTTAAGGGACCTTCGGTTTTATCGGAAGATATTCAATCGCGTACGGCTCAGCAGGGGGCTTACGATGGAAATCATGAAAAGAACAGAGGGTACCGTGTTGCTCCGCTTTCAAAAGGCGGAGATCCCCGCATTGAGTGAGGCTATCATGAAGAATGCGGAGGATTTCGCGAGCGACACGCTCAATATGGCCTATCTTCTGAAAGAGCAATTCTACCGCATGAACAACACATTTTCCCAACCGCCGCATGCCTTTGGTGAATAACTAAGGAGCTTCCATGCGCGTTCTCATAGAAGAGCCCCAATCGGTCACGATTGAGATGAGTGTGGCGGAAGCAGGGCACATTGCGGCCGATCTCTTGGCGAAACCAAAGCCAGCAGGCCCGGAGGCAGTGGCTGTGGCCAAAGTCTTGCGGGACGAGGGCGTATTTTTGGAGCCCACCGTCTCAAAACGCATGGAGTGGGCGGGCCCTGACGAGTAGGCGCCCGCTCGCGATCCTTGTTCCTGATGCGAATATTCGGGAGAAGATGGCCTAGCGTGCGGTGGCGCTTGAGTTTTTGTGCGTGTCTGCCGGCGGGGTATGGGCGGCATCTGGTTCGGTGTCATGGAACTCAGCATAGTTGATGACGTAGGCCCCGCGGGCATCCTTGGACAAGACGTCGCGAAACCTGTGGTTCCAGAGAATTGCCTTGGGCTTGTAGATATGGCGCGCGTGTATGGGTTGTGAGACGGTCTCATCAAGGCCCGCGAGAAGGACGATGATTTCGGCATCGGCGTCTTGCAAGGCGGACGATGTGGTAGGGAACAGTGGACTCGTTTCTGTTAGCGGATGCATGACGGTCCATGAGTAGGTAAAACTTGGGGTATTTTCACGCAGCAACGATAAATCATGGAAACGTCGCATGATGTGTCCTTCGGGACTGATCTCGTTTCGCAAAAGGGTGGCTTGAACGCGAGCCTCAAGGACCTGATTACCGCGCTGGTTCGCGACCCTAAACATAAGGGTCGGAAGGCCGTGGTAGAGGGTCACGACGGCGTTCGCGCTAAAAAGGACCCGGGCGCGCGGTCGCGAGAAACGCGCAAAAGCAAGGCCGGTCGCAAGCGCTAAGCCAAAAAGCCCTATAAGAGTTTCCAGGGTCATAAGGATGTTCGCGTAAACAGTCCCCGGGTACATAATGCCATAGCCTATGGTCGCCATCGTTTGAACGCTAAAAAAGAAGGCATCCAATAAGGACCCCGGGCGCGCATTAATGATCGCCCCGCGCTGGGCCCAATAAGCTAAGGCAAAGCTCGCATTCGCGAGCAAAAACAGGAGACCGACCCCGAGAATAAAGCGCGGCCAAGTCATGGTAATGAGGGCGTGGTAAAGGTCGCCCGTAATATCGCGACTGCGCATCAAAGTCGCTCGTAGGCGCCGCTTAGTGAACAACATGAGCGATCCCAGAAGAGAGGAGGGGAGATATGTCGGGGGGGATCGCCGCCGGTTTGCAGGGATCAAAAATCCGGTTTTGCTGGCCTTGTGTCATATGTGCTAACCTCTGCGCTCTGAGCGGCGCTCGTTCAGATTCACCAAAAGAGTATGTTTATGGCGGTGACGGTCGGCCCCCGCTGTGGTAATCGATCGTAAACCCGGTCAGGTCCGGAAGGAAGCAGCCGTAGCGATCCGGTTGGGTGCAGTGCCGGGTCGGCCCAAGCCGCCACCCATTTGCCCTGCTTATCGAGGATTGTGATGAGCTATCTGGTGCTTGCCCGCAAGTGGCGCCCTCGCACATTCTCAGAGCTCGTGGGCCAGGAGCCGGTGGTCCGCGCGCTCCGCTTTGCTTTGACAGAAGGCCGTGTCCACCATGCCTATCTCTTTAGCGGGATACGCGGCGTCGGAAAGACCACCGTGGCCCGCATTTTGGCGAAGGCGCTGAATTGCGAACAGGGCGTTGGCGCCGAGCCCTGCGGGATATGCGGGGCCTGCCAAGAGATTGACAGCGGCCGCTTTGTCGACCTGATCGAGGTGGACGCAGCGTCGCGCACCAAGGTCGACGATACCCGCGAATTATTGGACAACGTCCAATACGCGCCGACCCGTGGGCGATTTAAGGTGTACCTGATAGACGAGGTACATATGTTGTCCGCCCATAGCTTCAATGCGCTCCTGAAGACCCTGGAGGAGCCGCCCCCGCACGTTAAATTCATTCTTGCCACTACCGACCCGCAAAAACTCCCGGTGACGGTTTTGTCGCGTTGTCTCAAGTTCGCCCTTCGCCGCCTGTCCGACCAACAGATCGTCGATCACCTGGCACGCATTCTTGCCGCTGAGAAGGTGGTGTGCGAAGAACCGGCCCTCATGCCACTCGCGCGGGCGGCCGAAGGGAGCGTCCGCGATGCCCTTAGTCTTCTTGATCAAGCCATCGCCGCCGGTGGGGGCGCGGTCCGGGCAGAGACAGTCGCTTCCATGTTGGGTTCGGTCGCCCCGGATCTTGTCCATCGGCTGGTCGAGGCATTGGCGCTAGGGGAGGGTGAGACCCTTCTTTCCGTGGCCGACGAGGCCTATGCCCTGGGCGTGGCGCCCGAGTCACTTTTGATTGAGCTTTTGCGGGCCTTTCATGATGTGGCGATCGCCCAGACCTTGCCCAAGGCACTTTTGGATACCTGGAGCATCGAGATTGGCGGGCGACTTGCCCCGGACGCGGTGCAACTCTATTACGAAATCGGGTGCTTGGGCCGGCGCCAACTGAGCGTCGCGCCCGACCCCGAATCCGGCGTGAAGATGACGTTGTTGCGAATGCTGGCATTTCGGCCACGTGACCATGACGCTGCGGCCTTGTCCCACGATCGGGGCAAGGCGCCGCCCCCGCGTATCGAAACAAGCCCGAGTCGGGCGATACCGCACACCCCGTCACCCCCCGCGAGTCCCGCTTCGGCGTGGGACAGTGAGCGGGCAGGCCCGGGTTTAGGTGGGGGCGCGGCAAAGAACGCGGCCCCGGGGTCGGCGGGGGAGGAGTTTCGGGCCGCAGCGGCCGTTGCGCAGGCCCAGGGAGCGGACACCGGAGCCGTCCTGGAGCGATTGGGTTTGACCGGGCTTTTGAAGGAACTCGCGATGAATTCGGTTCTCGAGAATGCCGGCGGCAAGCTTACATTGACCGTGGACCCAAAGGTCGGGAACCTTTTGAATAAGGACCGGGTCGATATGTTAAAGAAGGCGCTTTGCGCTTATTATGGCGACACCATGACCTTGGTCGTTACGGTTGCGTCGGTAAGAGGGACGGTCGCCGATCTCAAGCGCGAGGCCGACGAAGGCGCCCAACGCGAAGCACGCGAGGCCTTGGCGGCGGATCCCAGTGTCGCCGCTTTGGAGCGCACATTCAACGCGCGTATAAACGAAAATTCCGTGCGACCGCGGAAATAACAGGAGTCTAGGATATGAAGGGCGGAATCGGTCAGCTCATGAAGCAGGCCCAGGCGATGCAGGAGAACCTGCGCAAGGCACAAGAACAACTGGCTCAGATCGAAGTCGAGGGGCAGGCCGGCGGAGGGCTCGTCAAGGTAACAATGACCTGCCGTCATGACGTGCGCAAGGTCCGGCTCGACGACAGTCTTCTAAAAGAGGATCGCGAGGTCGTGGAGGATCTTATCGCCGCGGCTATGAACGACGCCGTGCGTAAAGCCGAAGACTTGAGCCAGGAGAAGATGTCGGGGCTCACGGCAGGACTGAACCTTCCCGGCCTCAATCTTCCCTTCTGACGCTTTGACGGAAGACACCAAGGCCCTCGAGGACCTCAAACGAGCGCTGCGTCGCTTGCCGGGCATCGGTGCGAAATCGGCGCAGCGTATGGCCTTCCATCTCCTCGGGCGAGATCGCGCGGCCGCCAAAGACATAGCGCAGGCGCTTTTGCAGGCGGTCGAGCGTATCGGTCATTGCGCGCGCTGTAACAACTTCAGCGAGGCTGATATTTGCTTTATTTGTCGCTCACAGCGCCGCGATAGTGGCCTTCTATGCGTAGTGGAGTCGCCGGCTGACCTGGTCTCTCTTGAGCAGTCGGGCGCCTTTAATGGCACTTACTTCGTCCTTATGGGGCGGTTATCGCCGCTTGATGGAATTGGTCCAGAGGAACTTGGGCTACCTAAGCTTGAAGTCTTACTGGAAAGCGGCGCGGTACGCGAAGTGATCTTGGCGACCAATGCGACAGTTGAGGGTGAGGCTACCGCGCACTATATCGGCGAATTGGCCCGCCGGCGCAATGTGCTCGCGACACGTATAGCGTGTGGTGTCCCTATCGGAGGGGAGCTCGAGTATATCGATCGTGGGACCTTGGCCCGGGCCTTTTCCGGACGGCGGGAAGCCTGAGACCCTACAGCACCAGAGCATCGATTTTTGCGGCGCAGATAAAATCGTTTTCGCTTAATCCCCCTATCGCATGAGTCTGATAACGTATCCCGCAGGTCTTGTAGCCTATATTGAGATCAGGGTGGTGATCCTCGCGATGGGCGACATAGGCGACCGCGTTGACGAAGGCCATGGTCTCGTAGAAGTTCTTGAACTGAAACGTTCGCGACAAAGCTTGAGCCGATGACTCCAATGTCCAGCTCGGGATTTGGGCCATGAGTTCCTGGGCACGGGGGAGGGTGATGGGCGTGGTGCCACCTTCGCACGGCCGACAGGATTTACGGCTGAGATCGTTCATGAGGTCTCCTTCTCTCTTGGGGTAAACGTAGGGTGCGTCCGGCGGTCTTTATAGGCAAGACGCGTCTTGCCGGGTTCGCCCCGCCTAGGCGTTCACGCTAGCATAGCGCATGCGCGCACTGAAGAACCGCTTCGTCTGGCCCGTCAATAAGTGGCCCGAGACCGGCCGACTTTTGGCCAGCGGTTTTGCCGGCCTTAGGGCCAGCCGCTCGCGAACGGCTTCGTAGGCGGCGATCTAGCCCGTGTGGTAGAGTGCGACCACAGGCCATGGGCCCACATTCATAATGTCGCGAGCGGAGAAAACGCATGCCGCAAGACCCTAATGCACTGGTTTGGATCGATCTCGAGATGACAGGCTTGCGTCCGGACACGGACGCGATAATAGAAATCGCCACGGTCGTCACAGACAGCGATCTGAACGTCATAGGCCAAGGCCCGGTGCTCGCGATTCACCAGCCGGAGTCCATATTGCGAGGCATGGACGATTGGAACCGGCGCACGCATGGCCACTCTGGTCTCATGGACAGGATTCGTAGCACGACCATGGGTGTAGCGGAAGCGGAGCGGGAGACATTAGCTTTCTTGGAACCGCTTGTGCCCCGTAATCGATCCCCGCTCTGCGGCAATAGCATTTGCCAAGATCGCCGTTTTCTCGCGCGTTTAATGCCTAACATTGAGTCGTACGTTCATTATCGCAATCTGGACGTGAGTAGCATCAAAGAATTGATTCGACGGTGGCGCCCCGAGCTCTGCACCGGGTTTGTTAAGCAAAATACCCATCGGGCCCTTGATGACATTCTCGAATCCATAGCGGAACTCCGTTACTACCGAACCCACTTGTTTCCCGGACATGGCGATACCTAAGTCTCAGCACGCCTACGCCGTATATAATCGCGCGCAGATCGCGGCCTGGAGTGCCCTTCAGGGCATGAATGGCGACTTTGCGGCACGGCAGGACGAGCGTATGGCGGAGGGGCTTTGCACGGCCCTTACCCGCCATTTCCCGCAAGCGTCTCGGATCGGAATCTTAATAGGCCGCGGCGGTAACGGGCGCCAAGCGCGGGCCTTGGTTCGCCGCTATCAGGGCACGGGGATCGAGATCGCGATTTTTCCTGTGGACGAAGGGGCCGAGCTTGATCGTCTCCGGCGGCAGGATGTGCTTGTCGATGGCCTCATAGGAACAGGCTTACAGGGCCCCTTGCGTGACCCGTATCACTCGCTTGTGCAGTGTGTACGCGCGAGCGGACGGCCAATTGTCGCGATAGATGGGCCGACGGGTCTTGATCTTGACCGGGGTTCTACCGTGCCCGACGCCTTACAAGCGATGTACACGCTTTTTTGTGCCTATCCGAAGATCGGTGGGCTGACCGGCGCCGCGCGCGAGGCCTGCGGAGTGGTGGAGGTGGTTGATCCCATGTCCGATGCCGGCCCAGCCGGGTCGTGCGCTTATGTGCCAAGCGATGCCGAGGTGGCGGCCTTGGTGCCAATACGCCCGAAGCATGCTCATAAAGGCACAGCTGGCACCTGCGCGATTTGGGGTGGGGACATTGGTATGCCGGGGGCCGTGCGCTTGGCGGCCGAGGGGGCCTATCGAGTGGGAGCGGGTTTGGTCATGAGCTCGGTTCACGCTCGGCATGCCGCGATGCTCGCGGCCTCCTTGCCGGAGCTCATTGCCTACGGCGCCTTCGAGACGGACATGCCGCTTCTTAGGGCCCAGTGGCTGTTGGTGGGATCGGGGATGGGGCGGAGGGATTGGGGGCGCGAGATGTGGGCCCGGGCTCGCGCAAGCGCGAAGCCGCTCCTGGTCGACGGAGACGCGCTCTATTGGCTTGCTTTAGAGTCAGAGACGCGCGCCGACTGGATTCTGACGCCCCATGAAGGGGAAGCGGCGCGGCTTCTGGGGGTGAGTGCCGAGGAAATCGCTCAGGATCGACCCGGTGCATGCCGAGAACTACATGCCCGTTACGGTGGGGTCTGCGTGCTCAAGGGTGCGGGAACGCTTATCGCAAGCGCCGAGGGGACCTGGTTGTGTCCTTTCGGTCATCCGGGGATGGCCACGGCCGGGATGGGGGACGTTCTTGCCGGTGTCATAGCGGGTCTCGCGGTTCAAGGGTTGACGGCGTCCCAGGCGGCGCTTTTGGGTGTCTTTTTGCATGCGAAGGCCGGAGATAGGGCCGCCTTAACGGTCGGGCCGCGCGGCCTTTTGGCATCCGATCTCATTCGCTGCCTTCCGGCGGTCCAGGCGTGTCTATGCTTGTCCAGCTGACGGATTGGGACGCAACGCAACGTCTAGGCGCAGCGCTCGCGAAGGCCTTGGGTCCCGAGGACCGGGTAGCTCTGAGGGGGGACCTCGGAAGCGGTAAGACGGCGCTTGCGGGGGCCATTCTGCGCGCGTTCGGTTACGCGGGTCTTGTCAAAAGCCCCACTTACACGTTGGTTGAAGAATACGATCTCGGTTTTCTTCGGGTCGTTCATGCCGATCTCTATCGTTTGACGGCACCTGAGGACTTGGAGACCTTGGGTTGGTGGGACTATCTCGATCCGCGAACGTTGATGCTCGTCGAATGGCCCGAGCGCAGCGGGGATCTCTTACGGGCGGATGTTGACGTTTGGCTCAGGGTCACCGATGATGGCAGGCAGGCCCAGCTGCGAGCGCTCTCGCCGCGGGGAGTGGGGGTATTAGAAGCTCTAAAGTCGTGAAACAGCAAATTTTGATGATGTGCGCGGTGGCCGTATGGGTGTGTGCCGCCACCGCCCAAGCGGTACTTCGGGTCGGACAACCCGTAGTCCAGGCTGGCCCTGACGCGCTGATGATTCGCCTATCGGCGAGCCGCCATATTCGGTGGCGATCGTTTGCTCTCTCAGACCCTGCGCGGGTGGTGGTTGATCTCCACGGGGTCGTGCTTGACGGGGGAGGGGCGTTCTGGAAGGAGAATGTCGGCTGTCTGAAAGACATCCGTGGCTTCACTCATCGTGATGGCATGGTCAGATTGGTTTTTGATCTTTGCCGAGCCGAGCCCTACCAGGTCAACACCCTGCCGGGTGGCTTGATCCTGTCTCTTGCCGAGCACAACGACCCCTTACTCAAGCCCCGCTCCGCAGTCGCGCCTAAACCAGCTCCCCTGGTTCCGATCAAGGCCCCGCGCGCGCCTCCCGATATCGTGATCGCGATTGATCCCGGGCACGGTGGTATCGATTCCGGGGCCTGCGGAATAGACGGTATCTGCGAAAAAAACGTCGTCTTACGCATCGGCAAGGACTTGGCCGCGCGGATCGATGCGACGCCGGGCTTCAAGGCCTTCATGACTCGAACCGGCAACTATTACGTTCCGCTTCGCGAACGGGTGGCCCTGGCCGCGGCGCATCATGCCGCGGCCTTCATATCCATACACGCGAATGCCTTGCCGGAGCCAGAAGGCTTGAACGTGCGCGGGGCGGAGATCTTTATTCTGTCGCAACATGGCGTGAGTCGCGAGGCCCGATGGTTGGCCCGCAGCGAAAACGCGGCCGATCAGACGGGAGATCTTCATTTCGGCGCCGGCGGGGGGTTTCTCCATAATATCTTGCTGAACATGACGCAAAACGGCACGCGTCGCGCGAGCTATAATCTCGCCCATGATATTTTGCGGCAGCTTCATAAGATCGGACCGGTTCATATTGACCATGTCGAGAAGGCGAACTTTTTGGTTTTGGAGTCGGCGACCATACCCTCGGTGCTCATTGAGACGGCGTTTATCTCCAATCCCCACGAGGCACTGCGATTGAATAATCCGGCCTACGACGAGGACATAGCATCGGCTGTTTGGGCCGGCGTCATGCGCGATGCGCCCCAACTTCGAGCCCGGCTGGGCTTGGCCCCTGGGCCTCAGCTTTATGTGGTACGGGCCGGTGAGACCCTTTCCGGTATCGCCGCGCGGTTCCACGTGTCATTGGCGGCGCTGCGGGCCGCCAATGCCTTGCACGGCGTACTGCAAGCGGGGACCTCCTTGCGTATCCCTGCGGGACAAAGCTGACAATGGGCCTCATGTAAGCACGACCATACACACGATAAGAAGAGAAAGGCGGGAGCGAGAGTGCTTATGAGCGTGTTTCGAACGAAGGCGGTGGGGGGAGAGCGCGAGGACACCGGCCTACGCCGTTGCCTAACAACGGCAGACCTCATATTTTTGGGGATCGGCGGCATTATAGGTGCCGGCATCTTCGTGTTGACGGGCGTTGCGGCCGCCCTCGATGCTGGTCCCGCCATCGTATTGTCTTTCATCATCTCCGGGCTCGCCTGCGCGTTCACAGCCCTTTCGTACGCCGAGCTTTCGGCCGCGGTTGGCGGTTGCGGGAGCGCTTATGGCTACGCCTACGCGGGGCTCGGTGAAATCATTGCCTGGATCGTCGGGTGGGATCTCATTTTGGAGTACGGGGTGGCCACGGCCGCCGTGGCTATCGGCTGGTCGGGTTATGTCCGCGATGCCTTGACCTCAGTCGGCATACATCTTCCCTTGGCGCTGACGCGCGTGAATATCTACGCGATTGCCGCATGGTTTCTGGACCTCATCCATAGGCCGGTCCCTGCGCTGATAGCGGCGAAGGCGAGCACCGGGGGCTTTATCAACCTTCCGGCAGCCGCTGTTATCCTGCTCTTGAGTCTCGTTCTGGCAGCCGGCGTTCGGCAAAGCGCGGCTTTCAATGGGCTCATGGTGTTCGTGAAGCTCGCGGTGATAGCGCTTTTTATCGGGGTCGCTTGTTTCCATGTCACACCCGGCAATTGGCACCCCTTCATGCCTTTTGGTTGGCCGGGCGTCATGCGCGGAGCGGCACTCATATTTTTTGCCTACATTGGTTTTGACGCGGTTTCGACCGCTGCTGAGGAGACCCAGAATCCCCAGCGTTCCTTGCCTATCGGCATTATCGTATCGCTTGTGGTGTGCACGGCCATCTATATCGTTGTGTCGGGTCTTCTGACGCTCATCGTTCCCTACTTTACCCTCGATACCGCGTCTCCTGTCGCGCGCTCCATGCTGATCCTGGGCCATCCCGTTGTTGCTCTCATGATAGGGATCGGCGCCATTGTCGGACTCACGAGCGTCATGCTGGTGTTGTTCTACGGTCTGACGCGGATTTTTCTCGCGATGTCCCGAGACGGTTTGTTGCCGGACGCTTTCGCAGCCGTTAATATACGGACTAAGACGCCCGTACGCGTCATTCTACTCTGTGGCTTCATTATGGCCCTTATAGCGGGGCTCACGCCCATTGGCTACGTCGCGGAGCTCGTCAATATCGGGACCCTGGCTGCGTTCACGATCGTGTGCGCGGGCGTATTGGTCATGCGTTACACAAAACCGGACATGGTCCGGCCTTTTCGCGCCCCGGGTAGTCCTGTCGTCCCTGTGCTTGGAATGGGATTCTGCCTTTATCTGATGCTCAGTCTTCCCTTGATCACCTGGCTACGGTTCCTGGTGTGGTTCGTAATCGGTATGGCGGTGTACGTCTTTTATGGACACGGTCATAGTCGGCTCGCCACGACTAGGCACCCCAGGTCCTGACTATCGCGGGGCGACGACCGGCAGAGACGCGAGAGACCACGTCTTTGGGTGCGTGAAGGTCGCCGTACAGGGGCGACACGACCCCCGGGGTACGCTTAAGAGCGCCGCTTTATCCGCCGATACGCTTACGAATGGCTTGACTGAGTTCGGTAAGGCGCAAGGAAGAATCGTCGTGAAAGGGGTTCCCGCATTCATCGGTCAAAAAGAAGATATCCTCGGCCCGTTCGCCGAATGTGGCCACTTTGGCTGTGACGATACGGGTGCGGCAAGCCTTGAGCGCCAGGGCGATTTGATGGAGCAAACCCGGACGGTCTTGGGCCACCACCTCCATGACTGTAAGCTGGCCATTCGGAGGGGAGGAGAAGTTGACCTCGGTGGGGATCGGGAAGTGCTTCAGGGCCCGCGGGAGCGGCGGCACCAAGGTGTCGCGAAAGCCATTCGCTAGGTCGGCGCGCACCACCTTTTGGTAGCCATTCAATTCACTCAGGCTCGGCGCGGTCCCATCTGCGGTCAGGACGACGAAACAATCTAGCGCGTAATCGCCGGCCCGATGAATGCGGGCGTCGACTATGGAGAGATTCAGCCGGTCGAAGCTTCCGGTGAGGACCGCAAAAAGTTCATCGCTATGAGGGCTAAATATCAAGAATTCCCCGGCCGTCTTGTCGGCCCTCACGCGGGCCTCAACAAGGGGTAATGTCGCGGGCTCGGTGCGGGCGATGGTGCAGGCGTGCCAGGCCAGGGCTTCGGCGTCGTAACGCAGGAAATAGTCGGTATCCATGCGCTGCCAGTGGCGTTCTATGGCGTCAGGTGTGGCGCAATGGGCGGTGTAGTGTAAAGCATCGGTTTTGAGGTCGGCGATGTGAGCGTCGAGATCGATGGGTTGGCCGAACCCGCGCCGCAACACTCGGGTCGTGCTGTTATAAAGCTGCATCAAAAGACGGCCCTTCCAGGCATTCCAGACCGTTGGGTTGGTGCCGCGGATGTCGGCCACGGTCAACAGATAAAGATTATCCAGGTGCTCGCGGTCGCCCACGAACTGGGCAAACCCCTTTATGACTTCCGGATCAGAAATGTCGGTATGCTGGGCGGTCCAGGACATGACCAAGTGGTGGCGGACGAGCCACGCCACGAACTGGGAGTCATAGTCGCTTAGGCCGTGGCGCTCACAGAACACGCGGGCCTCGCTCTCGCCTAATTTCGAATGATCGCCGCCGCGTCCTTTGGCGATATCGTGGAAGAGGGCGGCCAAATATAGGCGCTCGGGTTTGACCAAACGCCGGCTGAGGTCGCTGATCTGCGGCAACTCGGTATCGAATTCGGCTTGCATTCGGCGACGAATGTTCCGCAAAACAAATAAGCTGTGCTCGTCTACGGTATAGACGTGGAAGAGATCATGTTGCATTTGGCCCACGATCTTCCCAAAGGCAGGAATATAGGCCCCCAATAAACCGTAGGCATTCATGCGCCGCAAGGCATGGGTCACCCCGGAAGGGGAGCGCAAGATGGCCAGGAATTGGGTCTTGACCTCTGGATCGTTCCGGAAGGCCCCGTCGATGAGGTAGAGATGGGCGCGCAGAAGCCGGATCGTGGAGGCCCGTACTCCCTTAAGCTCCGGATGGCTTTGGAGCACTCCGAACAGTGCTAAGAGTGCTTTCGGATCACGAACGAAGACGTGGCTGTCGACCGCTTCAAGAAATCCGTCACGGGCCCGGAAATGGGGGCCCAAAGACACTATCCGCGGGCGTCTCGTGTGGAGGAGGGTTTCGCTAAAATGTTGTAACAGGATCTCGTTTAAGAGCTGGACTTGCTTTACGGTTCGGTAATAACGCTTCATGAACTGCTCGACCGCGAGTCGTCCGGGACGGTCGACATAGCCCATTTGGGTCGCAAGTGCGCGCTGATAATCGAAGAGGAGGCGATCTTCGCGGCGACGCGCGAGGAGATGCAGACCGGTGCGGACTTGCCAGAGGAAATTACGGCTGTCGATGAGGGAGCGATATTCACGTTCGCTCAAGAAACCTACCTTGACGAGGTCATGGAGCTCGGCCGTTCTCAGATGGCGGCGGCCCACCCAGCCTATCATGTGGATGTCGCGCAAGCCCCCGGGCCCTTCTTTTACGTTCGGCTCGAGGTTGTAACCGGTGTCGTCATAGCGGGCGTAGCGGGCGCTTTGCTCCGTAAGCTTGGCCTCGTAGTAGCGGGCGCTCGGCCATAGCCTCGGGGAACCGAGTCTGTGCATAAGCTCGGCCAAGAGCCCCTCGTCACCAATCAGAAGCCGCGCCTCCATGAGGTTCGTCATGACGGTCACGTCGGTGCGCGCAAGCCGTAGGCAATCTCGCACCGAACGCACGCTATGGCCGACCGTGAGGCCAATGTCCCATAGGAAGCGGACGAAGGCCTCGGCAAAGGGCTCGGCAAAGCGATAGCGGGAGTGATCCAAAAGCAGGAGCAGGTCGATATCGGATTCCGGGTGGAGCTCGCCTCGGCCGTAGCCGCCGACCGCGACCAAAGCCACCGCCGTGCCGGCAGGAAGCAAATGCGCGTGTTCGCGATAGGCACAGACCAGAAGGTCGTCGAGGAAGGCCGTGTGCCGCTCAAGGGCCTGAACGCCCAGGCCGCGCCGACGACGTAGGGACTCAGCGACGTGGATAGCCTGAAGCTGCTCGTTGCTAGCCCGCAGTCTCGCCCGAAAGCTCTCGACCGACCCCTTGGCAAGCCCTGTCATCGCGGTTTCAGGCACCGGGCCGACCCCTATATCCTTTCGTTGGATCGCAGAGTAAGGACCTCGTAGCCCGTGGGCGTCACCAAAATCGTATGCTCCCACTGCGCGGACAAGCCATGGTCGCGCGTCACCACAGTCCAGTTGTCAGGTAAGAGTTTTACTCCCGCTCCGCGTTGATTGATCATGGGTTCGATGGTAAACGTCATACCGGGTTCCAGCACTACGCCGGTCCCCGGGCGCCCGTAATGCAAGACTTGTGGATCCTCATGAAAGCCTTTTCCGATCCCGTGACCGCAATATTCCCGCACTACTGAGTAATGCTGGCTTTCGGCGTAACTCTGAATGGCATGCCCGATATCCCCAAGTTGGATTCCCGGGCGTACGAGCTGGATCCCGCGCAATAAGCACTCATAGGTGACCTCCGTGAGCCGACGGGCGGCCACTGACGGCTCATCCACGTAGAACATCTGACTGGTATCGCCGTGGTAACCGTCCTTGATCACGGTGACGTCAATATTGACGATATCGCCCTTCTTGAGCTGACGGTCCCCGGGAATGCCATGACAGACCTGATGGTTGACCGAGGTGCATATGGATCTCGGAAAGCCGCGGTAATTAAGGGGTGCGGGTATGGCGTTTTGGGTGCCGACAATGAAATCATGACAACGTTTATCGAGCTCGCCTGTCGTGACGCCGGGAACAACATAGGGACCGATCATTTCGAGTACATCAGCGGCAAGCCGGCCGGCCACGCGCATTTTTTGGATCTCGGCCTCGGTTTTAATCGTAATAGCCATCGGGTCCTTAAGGGTCGTATTGTATGACGAGCCCTATTGTCAGCCGTTCGACCCGACGATTCAATCTTCCAACGCCGGTCCTATGGGGGCCGGCGGGGATCCGAGCATGCGGTACGGTTGAGCCGCCATCCTCAAGGGGTTAGCGCGCCGCCCACGAGAGCCCTGTCGGCCGCAGTCGCCGATGCCTCCGTGATAGCGTACACCTAAGGTCAATGGGTCTCTCACCGGCTTTTGCCATATGTCCAGCAAGGCCCGCTCCAACAGCGTATTCCTAGTGAACGGTCATGGATGTTCCGGGCCCTATCACGTCCCCGGAAACTCGCCGAGGGCCTAGGCCTTGCATTGTGACCAAAGCCGCAGGCGTGGTAGCATGCCGGTATGTGGGGATTCCCCCACACCCCTTCTTTTTTTATTTTTAGGGAGGGGCTTATCGCACGCGGGCCGTCACGGCGTTCGGGTGCCTGCCCTGTTATGATGGGGCAGGTCGACGTCCGGGGCTCGCGGTGGACTAACCCAACGGAGAGACAATGGCAAACGTAACTATGCGTGAAATGCTGGAGGCCGGTGTCCATTTTGGTCACCAGACCCGGTTCTGGCACCCCAAGATGCGCCCCTATATTTTTGGCGAACGCAATAATATCCACATCATCAACCTGGAAAAGACTCTACCTCTGCTGAACGAGGCCACTGCGTTCGTGCGCAAGCTCGCCGCTAATAAGGGCGTTGTCTTGTTTGTCGGCACGAAGCGTCAGGCCGCCGAGATTCTGCGCGCCGAGGCTGTCCGTGCCGGGTCGCCTTATGTGGACCACCGCTGGTTAGGCGGCATGCTCACCAACTATAAGACCGTGCGGCGGTCAATTGAGCGATTGAAGCGCCTGGAGGCCTTACTGGCCGAAGGCGGCGGCTCGGAAAAGTTGTCTAAGAAGGAGACTTTGACCCTGGAGCGCGAGCGCGCGAAGCTGGATCGGAGTTTGAGCGGCATCAAGGATATGCCCAGTTTGCCGGACGCGCTCTTTGTGGTGGATGTGGGCCACGAATACATTGCGGTGAGCGAGGCGAACAAGCTCAAGATTCCGGTGGTCGCGGTGGTCGATTCGAACTGCAAGACCGAAGGTGTCGATTATGTGATACCCGGGAACGACGATGCCAGCCGCGCGATCCAGCTGTATGCCAAGGCTATGGCGGATGCGATCATTGAAGGGCGGGCCTCTTCGTCTTCCTTGCCCGCGGCGGCCGACGAAGAGTTCGTCGAGGTCAAGGAAGAGCCGAAGCCTCGGGTGTTGGCGCGAAAGAAGAGTTCGGCAGCCCTGGATAGCCTAGCGGGCGACGTCGACGGCGAGACCGACGGCGCGGTTGCGGCCCCGACTGATGCCCGCAAGGCCCGGCCCAAAGGCCGTGAGGGCAGCGGCGCAAAGCCGGCACGCGGCGGTCGCGGACGGTCTTAAGAGGGGTATCAATATTTGAAAACACAGGGGGGCTTAGCCCCCCTTTGTTTGACATGAGGGATGAGTATGGTGATTTCGGCAGGGCTAGTGAAGGAATTACGCGAGCGTACTGGGCTTGGCATGATGGAGTGCAAGGCGGCGCTCGTGGAGACAGGTGGCCAGATCGAGGCGGCCATCGATCTTCTGCGTGCCAAAGCCGGTGCCAAGGTGGACAAGAAGGCGCACCGCGTGGCCGCTGAAGGCGCCATCGGCGTATTTGTCGACGCCAAAGGCCAAACGGGAGCGCTGGTCGAGGTGAATAGCGAAACCGACTTTGTCGCTAAAGACGAACGTTTCGTAGCGTTTGCCCAAGCCTTAGCGACCCTGGTTGTTGAAAAAAATCCGCAGGACGTGAACGCGCTATTGGCTTTGGCTTACCCGGGCGGCGGCACGGTCGCTGAGGCCCGTGTAGCCCTTGTGGCCCAGTTTGGCGAAAACATGGCGGTACGTCGGTTTGCGCGCCTTTCTGCTGATGGTGGTCGGCTTGGACACTACGTGCATGGGCGACGTATCGGGGTTTTGGTTTCTTTGTCGGGAGGCAACGAAAGCCTGGCGCGTGACTTGGCTATGCATATCGCGGCAAGCCGGCCGGCCTATGTCCGCCCGGAAGATGTGGATGCCGATGTCGTGGCCCGGGAAAAGGCGATTTACATCACCCAAGCCGAGGGTTCTGGCAAGTCTCCGGAGATCATTGAGAAGATGGTCATGGGAAAAGTGCGCAAGTATTTAGACGATATCACTTTGGTCGGCCAGCCGTTTGTTAAGGACCCTGACACATCCGTAGCCGAGCAGCTAAAGCGCGGTGGCGCCGATGTGAAGAGTTTTTATCGCCTCGAGGTCGGTGAAGGAATAGAGCGGGAAGTCAGCAACTTTGCCTCGGAAGTCATGTCTCAAGTGAAAGGAAGCTGATCTATGGCGCGTTTACGGCGCGTCCTCCTCAAGCTGAGCGGGGAGGCCCTTATGGGGACCGGAAGCTACGGGATCGATCCCGTGGTTTTGAAGGCAACGGCCCGCGATATCGTGGCCGCAGCCCCCGGGGTCGGTATTGCGATCGTGATCGGCGGGGGCAATATTTTTCGTGGGGTCTCAAGTTCGGCGGCGCATATGGATCGGGCGCAGGCAGATCTCATGGGGATGCTGGCCACGATTATGAACGCGCTGGCGCTGAGCGAAGAGCTGAACGGCTTGGGGCTTAGGACGCAGGTGCAATCGGCCTTGGCGGTCGGGACGGCCGTGCCGCCGTTTGATCGTCAAAAGGCCTTGCGCGCGCTTGAGCAAGGCGAGGCAGTGGTGTTCGCGGCGGGGACCGGAAACCCATTTTTTACCACCGATACCGCAGCGAGCCTGCGCGCCTTGGAGATGGGCGCCGAGATCATGCTGAAGGCTACCAAGGTGGATGGCATCTATTCGGCCGATCCGAAACAGGAGCCGAACGCCGTGCGCTATAGGCGATTGAGTTATGATGAGGTCCTGCGGCGGCGTCTGGGCGTCATGGATGCGACCGCGATTGCCCTATTGCGAGAATTTCGTGTTCCCTTGAGGGTGTTTGATATGACGGCGCCCGGGGCCTTGGCCCGGATTTTTGCGGGCGAGGACGAGGGGACATTGGTAGAAGAAGGAGTAATGTGTGAGTGACGACGTGAAAAAGGAAGTTCAGGCACGTATGGCCAAGTCGATCGAGGCCCTGAAGGGGGAATTGGCCCGCATCCGGACTGGTCGCGCCAACACGGCGCTCTTGGACCATATCCTGGTCGATTACTACGGCACCAAAAGCGCGCTGTCCAAGGTCGCGAATATTACCGTGAGTGACGCCCGCAATCTGGTGGTCAGTCCTTGGGAAAAGGCTTTGGTGGGACCTATCGAGCGCGCCATACTCGAGGCCGGTTTGGGATTTAATCCGGTAACGACCGGCACGACGATACGTATTCCTATGCCAGCCTTGACGGAGGAGCGGCGGCGCGAACTCGGCAAGGTCGCCCGTAGTGAAGGCGAGAACGCTAAGATCGCTGTTCGGAATATTCGCCGCGACACGAACAATCATTTGAAAGAGCAAGTCAAAAAGAAGCTACTTTCCGAGGATGAAGAGAAGCGCTTGGTCGAGGCCGTTCAGAAGGCCACCGATCAATTCATCGCCGAAATTGATAAGCTTGTCAGCGCTAAGGAACGGGACATCCTAGAGATCTAACTTCTGACCTTGAGGTAGGCTTATACTGGGACTATGAAGACGATAGAGGAGGGACCCTTGCTCTTGTCCGGCACGACACTTCCTCAGCATGTCGCGGTCATCATGGATGGGAACGGCCGCTGGGCGAAGGCGCGCGGGCAAGCGCGCATTCAAGGCCATCGCAAGGGTGTGGAGATGGTCCGCGAGCTCGTGGCGGCGTGCGGCGAAAAAGGCATAGGGGCGGTAACGCTTTTTGCTTTTAGCAGCGAGAATTGGCGCCGACCCAAGCTCGAGGTGCGCTTGTTGCGGCAGTTGTTTCTTCTGGCGCTCGAGCGTGAGATCCACAAATTGCACGACAACGGCATCCAGTTTCGGGTCATAGGTGATGTCGCTGCCTTTGGGGCCGATATTGTCAAACGGGTCCGGGACGCGGAAGACCTTACTCAACATAATACCCGCTTGCGGCTCACTATCGCGGCCAACTACGGTGGTCGCTGGGATGTCGCTCAGGCCTGCACTCAGATGATGCGGGATATAAATGAGGGGCGCCTTGTGGCGGAGGAGATCACGCCCGAAACCCTCAGTCCCTACCTCAGTATGGGGGATATTCCAGAGCCCGATCTCTTTATCCGGACGGGAGGGGAGCAGCGTATTAGCAATTTCTTGTTGTGGCAGCTGGCCTATACCGAGCTTTATTTTACTCCGGTGCTGTGGCCGGACTTCGATCGCACCCAATTTGAACTCGCGCTTCAATCGTTTGCGTCCCGCCAACGGCGTTTCGGCCGCACCGGCGACCAGGTTGAGGCGGCTTGGCGTGCTTAAGACCCGCCTTCTCACCGCTTTTTTGGCGGCCTGCGTGGTGCTTGGGGGTCTTGTGACCCTAGGGACCATGGGCGTTGCCATCGGTCTTGGGGCAGTCGTGGCGCTCGCGGCCTTTGAATGGTCCGCACTCTGTGGTCGCCAGGCTATGGCCTCGGTTTTTTTTGCCGGCCTTGTGATCATCTTGGGGCTTGCGAGCCTGCGCGTCCCGCTGACCGGCGTCATGGGTGTTGCCCTGGTTGGGTGGCTGTGGGCGGCTTGCGAGGTGTTCGTCTTTCGGGGACGGCCGAGTGCCTTGTGGCGCAATCAGGACCTGCGGCTTTTTTGGGGGGTCTTGGTCCTGGTGCCGGCTTGGCGGGGATGCGTGGCCCTGAAGGCGCAGGACCCCGGCCATCCGTGGATATTGGTATGGCTCCTCACCATGGTGTGGACCACGGATTCGCTCGCTTATTTTGCCGGCCGCAGCTATGGGCGCCGTAAGCTGGCGCCGCTTGTGAGCCCCGGAAAGACCTGGGAGGGTGCGGTGGGCGGGCTTTTGGGGGCGGCTTTTGTCGGTGCCTTGGGGGCTTTTGGGCTCAGTTTTCCTATAGGAGGGGTCATTGAGGCCATGGTCTTGGGCGTGATTGTGGCGGCCTTTTCGGTGGTCGGTGATCTTCTTGAGAGTAAGGCGAAGCGGTTGGCCGGCGTCAAAGACTCGGGGCGTAGTTTGCCGGGCCACGGCGGGTTTTTGGATCGCATAGACGCCTTGACCGCGGCCGTTCCTATCTTTGTTTTGGGCGTTATATGGTTAGGGGTCGTCAGGTGAATCAAGCAAAACAGCACAGGGCAAGCTTGCCGCAGGGAGTGGCCCTTTTGGGCGCCACAGGTTCGATTGGGGTCAGTACGCTTAAGGTCTTGGCGCTTCATCCGCAGCGCTTCCGTGTGATTGCTTTGAGCGCTTACCGGCAAGTGGAGCGCTTGCAGGAGCAGTGCTTGGCCTTTCGACCGATTTTCGCCGTAGTACCCGATGCTCAGACGGCCCAGGAGTTGAGGCGGGGCCTGGCGAACGCCGGTTGCGATACCGAGGTTTTGTCGGGGCCCGAGGCCCTTGGTCGGGTCGCCTCCGATTCCCGGGTCGCGACCGTCGTGTGCGGTATTGTGGGCGCCGCTGGTCTGCAATCGGCGTGGGCTGCGGTCAAAGCCGGGAAGCGCGTACTTTTTGCCAACAAGGAGCCCTTGGTCATGTCGGGGCATCTCTTGCTCGCCGAAGCTAAGCGCAGTGGCGCCCAATTGTTACCGCTTGATAGTGAGCATAACGCGATCTTTCAGTGCTTGCCCCAGGGCCGAGTAGACCTCGCCGATGCTGGTGTCCGGCGCATTCTTTTGACGTGTTCAGGGGGGCCGTTTCGTGAGACCTCGGCAAGCCACTTCCCGAAGGTCACGCCCGAAGAGGCTTGCGCCCATCCTCGCTGGGTGATGGGACGCAAGATTTCCGTGGACTCCGCGACCCTGATGAATAAGGGGCTTGAGCTGATAGAGGCCTGCCGCCTCTTTGGCGCCGCACCCGACCAGGTCGATATCGTCATACACCCGCAGAGCGTGATCCATTCTTTGGTCGAATATATCGACGGCTCGGTGTTGGCGCAACTCGGTAATCCCGATATGCGCACCCCTATCGCGCACGCGCTGGGTTTTCCGGACCGTATTGAGGCCGGGGTTGCGCGACTCGAGTTGACTCTGACCGGGCGGCTCGACTTCGAGCCACCCGATGAAACCCGATTCCCCTGCCTACGGCTTGCGCGCGACGCGGCCATCGCCGGCGGCAGCGCCCCAACAGTCTTGAATGCCGCAAACGAGATCGCAGTCGAGGCCTTCTTACAGCGTAGTCTCTCGTTTGCCGCAATCCCCGAGGTCATCTCGGAAGTCATGGACCGTTTGGCCGTGAGTCCCGCTGATACCCTGGACGCGATCCTTGAAGAGGACACGAAAGCCCGGGCGCTTGCGCACCAAGCCGTCCTTGCGCGGCACCTTAAGGGGGCGAAAGCGTGTTAGAGCAGATTGGCTATAGTCTCCTTGGCTTTATTCTCGCGATTGGGATACTGATCATCGTTCATGAGTTTGGCCACTATATCGTGGCCAAAGGTGTGGGGGTCAAGGTCTTGCGCTTTTCGGTCGGCTTTGGACGACCGCTTCTCTCTCATACGGGGGGTCGCGACCAGACCGAGTATGTCCTGGCCGTCTTACCGCTCGGTGGCTACGTCAAGATGCTAGACGAGAACGAAGGCGAAGTCGCGCCCCACGAGCTTCATAGGGCCTTTAATCGCCAGTCGCTTGCAAAGCGCACCGCGATCGTTTTGGCGGGTCCTGGGTTCAATTTCCTGTTTGCGATATTGGCCTACTGGGTGGTTTTCATGACCGGCGTCCCCGGTCTTAAACCGGTCATTGGGCGGGTAGACCCCCATTCGCCGGCTGCCGCCGCCGGCATCAAGGTGGGTGACCAAATCCTCCAAATCAACGGGCGCCGCATCCAGAGTATGGGGCAGGATAGGCTGTATCTCTTCCAGCAGGCCCTAGACCATGCGCGTATTCGCCTCGTGGTGAAGACGCCCGAGGGGCAAAGACAAGACCTGTGGTTGAACCTTGCCAAGGTGCATACCGCCGCCCTCGGAAATGGGCGGTTGAGCGCAGCTTTAGGCCTTTCCGGGTGGCAACCGGTTCTCTTACCGCGGATCGGAGAGGTACTGGCCCACACACCGGCGGCGCGCGCCGGATTGAAGCCCGGCGATCTGATTACCCGCATTGGCGCTGAACCGATAAAGAGCTGGGTCGAAGTCGCCAAAGTCATTCGTGCCCATGCCGGGCAGCCTCTTACCTTTGTCATCTCCCGTCATGGGCGAACACGGCAATTGATCATCACGCCAAAAGCCGTTAAGGTGAACGGAAAACAGATCGGGCAGATCGGGGTGGGCGTCAAGGTGCCGTCTCTCCCCCCGAGCTTACGTGTCACTGTTCGCCTCGGGCCGTGGGATGCCTTAAGACAAGCGGTTTCGGACACTTGGCTCATGAGCCGCTTGACAGTCGAGATGCTCGGAAAGATGTTGTTGTTACAGATCTCTCCGAAAAGCATTAGTGGGCCCCTTACAATAGCCCAGTACGCGGGGTATTCGGTTCAGGTGGGGTTCGCGAGTTTTGTGATGTTCCTTGGGGTCGTGAGTATCAGCCTCGGGGTCTTGAATTTGATGCCGGTACCCGTGCTTGATGGCGGGCACATCCTTTTCTACTTTATCGAGTGGTTGAAAGGGAGCCCGGTTTCCGAGCGGGTGGTAGGGTGGGGACAGCGAGTCGGCGTGACACTATTGTTGGGTCTCATGATGCTTGCCTTCTATAACGACCTTACGCGCATTTTGGGATAAAAGAACAAGGCGGGCTTTGAGCAATGAAAAGATGGTTAATGGTGCTCTGTTTATTAGGCACCTTGGTAGGTGCTGTGGCTCAGGCGGCCCCGTTCGTGATTGCCCATATCGTAATCACGGGACTAAAGCGCATCTCGCCCGCCACGGTCAAGACCTATCTGCCCTTGCGGGTAGGTGAGACGCTGACCGCGGATCGGGCTGAACGTGCCATCGTGGCACTTTTCAAAACGGGTTTTTTCCGTGACGTGCGGCTTATGCAGGAGGGGAGCACGCTTTTGGTCGCGGTCCGTGAGCGTCCTGCCATTGCCAGCATCAAGATCACCGGCACCCATGTCATAAAACCCCACAAGCTTCTGAAGTCGCTTGCGCGCATGGGCTTTACCAAGGGTCGGGTGTTCAACCGCGCGTTGTTACACGAAACCAAACAGGCTTTGCGTCGGCAATATTTCAACCGCGGATATTACGCGGTCCGAGTGGTGACGAAGGTCAAGCCTCTGGCGCGCGACCGGGTGGCCGTCAGTATTGCGGTCTCCGAGGGGAAAATCGCCCGCATCAAACAAATTACGATCGTCGGTAACCATAAGTTCAAGGAGCAGCGCCTTTTGGGGCGGTTCAAGCTCGGTCCTCCAGGCCTTTTTAGCTTTTTTACCGGCAACGACCGCTATTCCCGTCAGAAGTTGATGGCCGATCTCGAGAATCTGCGCAATTTCTACCTCAATCGGGGTTTTTTGCGATTTCGTCTCGTGTCGACGGTGGTGGCTATCACACCCAGCAAAGATTGGATTTATGTGACGGAAAACGTCCATGAAGGCCACGTGTATCGGGTTTCGCGCTACCAGTTTCTTGGTAAGACGATTTTGCCGCTTAAAACATTGAATAGCCTCATGCGCATCAAGGCCGGCGAAGTGTTTTCGCGCGAGCGCATCACCAAAGGGACCCGGCGCATCATAGGTCAGCTTGGGAACCGCGGCTATGCGTTTGCCAACGTCCGGGTGGTGCCACGCGTCAATCGCCGAAACCATACGATCGCGCTTAGTTTCTTCGTAGAGCCGGGGCAGCGTGTCTACGTGCGCCGTATCAAGTTTTTTGGCAATACAGTGACTCAGGACGCGGTTTTGCGGCGCACCATGCGCCAATATGAAGGGGCGTGGTTTTCGGCAAGCCGCATCAAAGAATCGGTGACTTTGTTACGTAGGCTCGGTTTCTTCGACAACGTGCGGGTGAGTACCCCGCCGGTCCCGGGCCACCCTAATGAAGTCGATGTCGATGTCCATGTGAAGGAGCGGCCGACCGGCAGCATAGTCGCGGGGCTTGGCTATTCGGATCTTTATGGACTTTTCATCAACGGATCCGTCACCTACCAGGATCTTTTGGGAACCGGGAAAGAGGTGTCTGTTACGGCGGATACCTCCGTTGCGTACAAGGACATCAATCTCACCTACGTGAATCCGTACTACACAAGCTCCGGTATCAGTCGCGGCTTTAACGTGTACGATAGCTCCTTCAACGCCGCGGCCGCCTATACCGCAGCCTACAATGAAAGCACGATCGGCGCCGGAGTGTTTTACGGCATCCCCATCGGGGTCAATCGATCGATCAATGTCGGTCTGGCCGCCGAACGCGTCAAATTGACCGCCAATTCGACCAGCGCCTATGTCGCGCAGCAATTCGTTGCCCATCATGGCTCGACAAACGACATCATCAAAGCGACATTCGGCTGGTCGCGCAATACCTTGAACAATGCGATATTTCCTACCGACGGCACCTACCAACAATTAAGCGGCGAGATCGGCCTTCCGGGAGGAAGTTTGGAGTACTATCGCGCCTCCTACCTCGCAAGCGTATTCTTCCCGCTCGGTCCCCAAGAGAGCCTGAAGCTGAGCAGCGAATGGAGCTATGGGCATGGTTATGGCAATACCCACAACCTTCCGTTTTTTAAGAACTTCTACGCCGGCGGCGCGAGTTCGGTCCGGGGTTATCAGAACGAATCCTTGGGTCCGCGGGATATTTTACCGCCTTATGACCCGATCGGGGGTGATAAGCGGGTATTGGCAAGCGCCGAATACTTTTTCCCGGTGCCAGGCACTTCGAAGCACAATCGTTCGATGCGTTTATCGACCTTCATCGATGCAGGCCAAGTCTACGGGCCCGGACAGCCGCTCGCTTTTAGCCAGATTCGCACGTCTTTTGGTGTCGCGTTTGATTGGTTCTCACCTATCGCGCCTTTAAGCATCAGTATCGCGCGGCCCTTGAATGCGCATCCCGGTGACCAGACGCGCGCTGTGCAGTTTACGCTTGGTACGCTTTTCATGTACTAGCGGAAACAGGCGCCAATGGCTAGGCTTCGAGTCTAGGAGGCGGGCGCGGCCCGAACGAACATGGCGTACACATTGAGTGAATTGGCGGGAGTCGCCCAGGCGACCCTGCGCGGAAACGCCGAAAACGAGATAGATGCCGTGGCCCCCCTCAATAAGGCGGGCCCGCGACACATCGCCTATTGCGCCTCTCCCCGATACCGCGGCTTGATACCCACAAGCGCGGCAGGCGCGCTCGTTTTGCAACCCGAAGACGCGGATCTGTTCCCGGGCAACGCTCTTTTGTGTCCCGAGCCTCGGGTCGCTTTCGCGCGCATCGCCAATCTTTTACACCCCCCCGAGAAGATGCCCCCTGGGCGTCATGCGAGCGCAGCGGTCGATGCCACGGCTAAGCTTGCAAACAACGTGAGCATTGGAGCGCACGCGGTCATCGAAGGCGATGCGATCCTGGAGGCCGATGTGGTCATAGGCGCGGGTGCCATAGTGGGGGCACGTTGCCTCATTGGGCAGGGTACGCGAGTCGAGGCCCGCGCTGTTATCATGCACGACTGTATCATCGGAAAACGCTGCGTCATCTCCCCGGGAGCGGTCATTGGCGGCGAAGGGTTCGGCTATGTCCGGGAACAAGATGGTCGCTGGCTCAAGGTACCGCAGTTGGGACGGGTGGTGATCGGAGATGACGTTGACGTGGGAGCGAATACGACCATTGATCGTGGGGCCCTGGGTGATACCGTCATAGGTAACGGCGTCAAGCTCGATAATTTGATTCAGATTGCCCATAACGTCAGGGTCGGAGACGACACGGCTATGGCCGGTTGCGTGGGCGTGGCCGGCAGCGCCGTGATCGGAAAGCGCTGTATGATTGCGGGCGGCGCCGGGATTGTGGGCCACATCACGGTGGGAGATGATGTGGAAGTGACGGCCATGTCGTTTTTGAAAGGATCGGTGGAGGGCCCGGGTCGGTTTTCGTCGAGCCTTCCTGCGACGGCGGCCGATGTTTGGGCGCGGAACGTGGGCCGCTTTCGGCACCTCGATGAATTGGCGCGTCGATTACGGCGCGCCGAGCAAACAATAAAGCAGCTTTTGGCAGGGGGAAAACATTGAACACGCTTGATATTCACGAGGTCTTAAAACACCTCCCGCACCGGTACCCGTTTTTGTTGGTCGACCGGGTTCTAGATTACGTTCCTAACGAGTCTCTCGTAGCGATCAAAAACGTTACGATTAACGAGCCATTTTTCCAGGGACACTTCCCCCACTATCCGGTTATGCCGGGCGTACTGGTGATCGAGGCGATGGCCCAGGCCTGCGCGATCTTGTCGTTCAAGACGCTAGGCAAGCTGCCGGGTGACGGGGGTGTCTATTTGTTCGTGGGCATAGACAAGGCCCGCTTTAAGCGCCCGGTAGGGCCCGGCGACCAGATGCGCCTCAGCGTGAAATTGACCCGCAAAATGCAGGGGATCTGGCGCTTCGAGGCCACCGCCACCGTAGACGATGCGGTGTGTTCGACAGCCGAGCTCATGTGTACCTATAAGGAGATTGCATGATTCACCCTCATGCTCTCGTCGATCCGAGCGCAGAGATTGCCCCAGGCGTCGAGATCGGACCGTTTTCTGTCATCGGACCCGAGGTCGCGATCGGGGAGGGGACCTGGGTTGGGCCGCATGTTGTCATCAATGGCCCGACTCGGATAGGGCGCGAGAACCGGATCTACCAATTCTCATCTCTGGGGGAGATTGCTCAGGACCTGAAGTATGCGGGGGAAAGAGCTGCCCTCGAGATCGGCAATCGTAACGTTTTCCGGGAGTATTGCACTGTAAGCCGTGGGACTGCGGGTGGGGGGGGAGTGACCCGCATAGGCGACGACAACTTTCTGATGGCGTACGTCCATATCGCGCACGACTGTCGGATCGCGAACCACACTGTGTTCGCGAACTGCGCGAGTTTGGCGGGGCATGTACACGTCGAAGACCACGCCGTTTTGGGGGGGTTTACGGGGATCCATCAGTTCTGCCGGGTCGGCGAGCATTGTATGACGGGGATTGGCACGGTCTCGTTTCAGGATATTCCGCCGTATCTGATGGTGGCCGGCAATACCGCAAAGCCTTACGGTATCAATACCACTGGGCTAAAGCGGAGGGGTTTTTCGGCGGAAGATCTCGCGGGACTGAAGAAGGCCTACAAGCTTCTTTACAAGTCGAGTCTGCGCCTTGAAGAGGCGATCATCGAAATCGAAGGCCTAGTCCGGGATTGCCCGCCCGTCGAACGCCTGGTGCAATTCCTACGCACCGAAGGACGAGGCATTATCCGATAATGAACTTACGGTTCGGAATCGTAGCGGGCGAGGCCTCGGGAGATCTTCTCGGGGCTGGGCTTATGGCTGCACTCAGGGCTCGAGTCCCCTGTTCCTTTGAGGGCATTTGCGGGCCGGCCATGATCGGCCAGGGGGGCGCAAGCCGCTACCCCATGGAAAACCTTGCCGTGATGGGTATCTCTGAGGTCTTGGGTCATCTGCCCCGGCTTTTGCGTATGCGCCGGGACTTAATCGAATACTTTTCCGATACCCGCCCAGATTGCATCATCGGGATCGATGCGCCGGACTTTACCTTGAATCTCGAACGCGCACTGAAGAAGCAAGGCATCCCGGTTGTCCACTATGTGAGTCCCACCGTCTGGGCATGGCGACGCGGGCGGGTCAAGACGGTCGCCAAAAGCGCCGATCTTCTTTTGACCCTATTTCCGTTTGAGCCGTCTTACTATGCCGGCAAAATGGAGGCGCAGTTCGTCGGTCACCCGCTTGCCGACACGGTCGGGTCGAGCACCGATATGACTCAGGCCCGCAACGAACTGCGCCTCGACACCGACGGGCTTATTATTGCTTTGTTGCCGGGTAGTCGTGAGAGCGAGCTGAAAGCCCATGCGGAGCTGTTCGTAAAGACCGCTATGCGTTTGAATCTGCGGTATCCCGGATGTCGATTCATTGCCCCCTTCGTCAACCGCGAGACGCGGGCCCTGTTCGACGAGGCGCTGACCGCGCATCGCGCCTTCGATCTTCCGATTACAAGGCTTCATGGCCATGCCCGTTTAGCGATGGCCGCGGCCGATATCGTGCTTGTTGCCTCCGGCACCGCCGCTCTTGAGGCGGCCTTAATTGGGAGACCTATGGTCGTGGTTTATCGGCTGTCGGGGCTCAGTTACCGCCTTATCAGGATTCTTTCGCGCTTAGACTATTACTCGCTTCCCAACCATCTTGTCGGCCGCCAGCTGGTTCCGGAACTGATTCAGCATCAGGCGACCGCGGACCATCTCGTGCGTTCTGCCGAACGCTTGATCGAGGATCCCGCGGCGCGGCTTGAGATGACGCGCGAACTTAGCAAGATTCGGGAGACTCTAAGATGCGGCGCTAACGATCGGGCAGCGGAGGCGGTACTGAACCTGATCCACGTCGATCGTCTACCGGTAGCCGCGGCGTCATGCGGCTCATAGCCGGAATCGATGAGGTGGGCATGGGGCCGCTGGCCGGCCCTGTTGTCGCGGCTGCCGTCATCTTGAGGCGCTGTCGGCGCATAGATGGTCTTGCGGATTCAAAGCAGCTGACCGCCCGCAAACGAACAACTCTCGCGGAACAGATCAAAGAGGGCGCCTTGGCCTGGGCGCTGGGACGCGCCGAGGTCGCCGAAATCGACACCTTGAATATCCTGCATGCCGCCTGGCTTGCCATGCGTCGAGCGGTTGCGGCCTTAGAGATTGCGCCTCAATTCGCGATTATCGATGGATTGTACGTTCCTGATTTGCCCTGCCCCGGTCGTGCGATGGTGCGTGCCGATGCGCATGTACCCGCCGTTTCGGCAGCATCGGTACTCGCTAAGGTGGCGCGCGACGAGGAGATGCGGGCGTGGGACGAGGTGTATCCCGAATACGGATTCGCCGCGCATAAGGGTTATGGGACGGCGCGCCATCTTGCGGCGCTTTCGCGTCATGGAGCTTGCCCCTTGCATCGCCAAAGTTTCGCGCCGGTGCGCGCGGCGCCGCTTCGGAGCAAAGAGGCCTAGATGGACACCTTTATCCACCTCCACGTCCATTCCGAATACTCGCTCGCGGACGGTCTCGTCCGACTGGATGAGCTGGTAGCGGCATGCCGCGAAAAGGGGATGCCGGCCGTTGCCGTCACAGACCTCGCGAATCTCTTTGGGATGGTCAAGTTTTATAAAGAGGCCGTGGCGGCTGGTATCAAGCCCATCATAGGCGCCGATGTTTTCGTGGCCAACGGGGACCCACAGCGCCCCCATAGGTTGGTCCTGCTGTGCCAGAATCATGAAGGATATCGCCATTTAAGTCAGCTTTTGACGCGCGCCTATAGCGAGGGTCAGACGGCAGGACGGCCATGTCTCGACAAGTCGTGGTTCGCGGGACACAGTGCCGGACTCATCGCCCTTTCTGCGGCCCTTGACGGCGAAATCGGCCAATTTTTGGTCGGGAACCACAAAGACAAGGCTGAGGCTGCGGCGCGTGATTGGGCGCGGATTTTCCCCGGCCGTTTTTATATCGAATTGCAACGCACCGGCAAGCCCTGGCAAGAGGAATACAACCGACTGGCCGCAGGCCTCGCGCGCCATACGGGGCTCCCCTTGGTGGCGACCCATGATGTGCGGTTTCTTACGCCCGAGGATTTTGAGGCCCATGAGATTCGGGTGTGTATCCACGAAGGCCGGACACTGGCGGACCCGAAGCGGCCGCGCCACTACAGCGAGCGGCAATATTTGGCGAGTCCCGAGGAGATGGCGGCGCTTTTCGCCGACATCCCGGAGGCTATTCAGAACACGGTGGAGATCGCGAAGCGATGTACGCTGGTTTTACGCTTTGGCGAAAATTATCTTCCGCGGTTTCCGGTCCCTGACGGCGACTCGGTCGAGAAACTTGTGAGGCAGGACGCTGTCGCGGGACTGAATCGGCGCCTGGAGCGTTTTTCCCCCGAGGAGCGCGAAAAACAGTCCGAGTCCTATGGTGCGCGCCTCGAGCTCGAGTTAGGCGTCATCGAGAAGATGGGTTTTGCGGGTTATTTCTTGATCGTGGCTGATTTCATTTCCTGGGCGCGGCAGGCCCATGTGCCAGTCGGGCCGGGGCGCGGTTCCGGTGCCGGTTCTTTGGTGGCGTACGCCTTGGGCATCACCGAACTCGATCCGATTCAATACGACCTTCTATTTGAGCGTTTTCTCAACCCGGAACGGGTATCCCTTCCCGACTTTGACGTCGATTTTTGTATGGAGGGGCGGGACCGCGTGATCGAATATGTGACTGATCGCTATGGCGCAGACAAGGTCTCGCAGATCATCACCTTCGGGACCATGGCGGCGAAGGCTGTGGTGCGGGATGTCGGCCGGGTGCTGGATCACCCCTACGGATTCGTAGACAAGCTCGCGAAACTCATTCCTCATGACTTGGGAATTACGCTCGATGATGCCCTCGTCCAAGAACCGGCACTGAAGGAGCGATACGAGCAGGAGGAGGACGTACGCGCAGTGCTTGATGCCGCACGTAAGCTCGAGGGGCTCGCGCGCAACGCAGGTAAACATGCGGGTGGCGTGGTCATAGCACCAAGCGCCTTGACCGACTTCATGCCGCTTTACTGTGAAGCGGGCAGTGGGCAGTTCGTCACGCAGCTCGATAAAGATGATGTCGAAGCGCTGGGGCTCGTGAAGTTCGATTTTTTGGGCCTACGGACCCTTACTATTATCGCTAAGGCGGTAAAGACCATAGATCGAAACCGCGGTCAGGAGGGTCTGCCCCCGCTAGCTCTCGATAGCCTTCCGATAGACGACCAGAAGGCCTTTGAACTGCTTAAGTCCTGTCGTACGACGGCCTTGTTTCAGCTCGAATCGCGGGGTATGAAAGACCTGATACAGCGCTTGCAGCCGGACAATTTTGAGGAGATCGTGGCGCTTGTGGCGTTGTTTCGGCCGGGCCCCCTGCAGTCGGGAATGGTGGACGACTTCATCAATCGTAAGCATGGGCGGGCACGCATAGAGTACGCCCACGATGTGTTGATACCTATCCTCAAGCCCACCTATGGCGTGATCCTCTATCAAGAGCAGGCCATGCAGATCGCCCAGGTTCTGGCGGGCTATAGTTTGGGCAAGGCCGATCTTCTGCGGCGCGCGATGGGGAAAAAGAAACCCGAGGAGATGGCCAAGCAACGCGAAGGTTTTGTTCAGGGCGCGCAAGAACGCGGGTACGACCCCAAGTTGGCCAACGCTATTTTTAACCTGATCGAGAAGTTTGCTGGGTACGGATTCAATCGGTCGCACTCGGCTGCCTATGCGCTTTTGTCCTACCAAACGGCTTGGCTCAAGGCGCATCACCCGGCGGCCTTCATGGCGGGTGTTCTTTCGGCGGATATGGACAAGACCGACAAGGTTGTGACCATGATCGCCGAATGCCGAGATATGCAGATAACGGTTTTGCCGCCCGATATTAACCGATGCAGTTATGAGTTCGTGCCGCTCGATGAAAAGACCATTTTGTATGGCCTAGGAGCCATCAAGGGCCTTGGGGAGGGGGCGATAGAGGCGGTTCTCAGCGTGCGCGGCGGCACTCCGTTTTTGGATCTCTTTGATCTCTGCCGGCGCGTGGATGGGCGCAAGGTCAACCGCCGTGCCCTGGAATGTCTTATTTCGGCAGGCGCATGTGATGCCCTAGGGCCCCATCGCGCGGCTATGATGGCCACTCTCGATATCGCCTTGAACGCCGCTATGCAACACGGGCGCGACGCCGCAGTCGGACAAGATGATCTGTTTGGGGGCCCAGAGACCGTGTTCACGCCGGAATTTGTGGTGGTTGAGCGCTGGCCTAGCGAACGGCAACTCGAGGGGGAGAGGGAGACACTCGGTCTTTACCTGACAGGCCACCCCATTGATCGCTATGCGGAGGAATTGAAAGGCATAACCGGGACGACCATTGCCAATTTACGGCCGACCGAAGAGGCGGCCGTTATGGTGGGCGGATTGGTGGTAGGTCTGCGGATCATCAATACCAAGCGGGGCGATCGCATGGCGTTTGTGACCCTAGATGACGGTACCGGCCGCATAGATCTCGTTATGTTTGGTGATCTATACCAGCGTTATCGCGAGCGGGTCGTAAAGGACGCGCTTATAGTTGTAAAGGGCAACGTAAGCCTTGACGACTACTCGGGTGGCTTCAAAATGTCGGCTGAGGCCATCTATAATATTGACGAGGCCCGGGCCGCGTTTGCACGCCGTCTTGTGATCGATCTGGACACGGATCACGGGGGCGAGCAATTCGTGGACGGCTTGAAGGATATCCTGGACCCGGTTCGTCGCGGAAAGTGTCCGATCGTTATTCGTTACCGGCGCCCTGAAGCAGAGGCGGAGATCGTATTCGGAGAAGACTGGCGCGTAACGCCCAATGAGAGAGTTATGCGCCAGTTGGCTGCCTTGGCGGGCGAAAATCATGTCCACCTCATTTACCACGACGGATAGGCCCATGAACCAGAACTATCTCGATTTTGAACAATCGATTGCGGACCTAGAAGCCAAGATCGAGGCATTGCGGTTCTTGGACTCCAGCTCTGGCGTTAACATTAACGACGAAATTGTTCGCCTGCGGGCGAAGAGCCATCGTTTAACGCAGTCTATTTTTTCCTCGCTGACCGCCTGGCAGGTCTCCCAGCTTGCGCGGCATCCGCAACGCCCCTACACGCTCGATTATATCGGGCGCATTGTTGAGGGCTTTGAGGAATTGCACGGCGACCGGCTCTATGGGGATGATGCGGCAATCGTATCCGGTATCGGACGCTTAGACGACATACCGGTGGCGGTCATTGGCCACCAGAAGGGGCGCGATACCCGCGAGAAGGTGCGGCGCAACTTCGGTATGCCGCGCCCGGAAGGCTATCGGAAGGCCTTGCGGATCATGCGCCTTGCGGAGCGGTTTCGCATGCCGGTTATTACTTTGATCGATACCATGGGGGCTTATCCGGGCGTAGGCGCCGAAGAGCGTGGCCAGAGCGAAGCGATAGCCCGAAATCTTTACGTCATGTCGGCGCTAAGAACACCTATTGTGAGCGCCGTCATCGGTGAAGGCGGATCGGGCGGGGCGTTGGCCGTAGGGGTCGGGGATCGAATGCTGATGCTGCAATATGCCACCTATTCCGTCATCAGCCCAGAAGGCTGCGCCTCCATCCTGTGGAAGAGCGCCGAAAAAGCGGCGCAAGCGGCCGAGGCCCTCGGGATCACGGCCGAAAGCCTAAAACGGCTCGGTCTCATCGATGAGATTGTGCCGGAGCCGCTAGGGGGGGCGCATCGGGACTATGACGCAACGGCTACGACGTTGAAGGAGGCCCTTAAGGGGGCGATTCGGGATCTACGGGACATTCCTCTCGATGACCTCCTGACACGCCGCTACGTGCGGCTTCGTCAGTACGGACAGTTTGAAGAACGCTAACTTTTCGGGAGAATGGCTTGCCGGCTCACTCGCTAAAATCGGAATTGGGGCGAGTGATCCGCTTCTCGTTGCGTTCAGCGGCGGCCTCGATTCCACGGTTTTACTGCACGCCCTCTCCCAGTTAGCACGGCCCGCACTGCGGGCCGTGCATATCAACCATGGCCTCCAGCCAGGAGCGCAGGCTTGGAGCGAGCTTGCGGTACAGAAGGCGGCTGAGTACGGTGTGGCGTGCGAGGTGGTCACGGTCGAGGTGCGCAGGCAAGGACAAGGATGGGAGGCGGCCGCGCGCACCGCGCGATACGAGGCGCTGGCATCCTGTCTCAGGTCGGGAGAGGTTTTGGTCGTAGCGCATCACGCCAACGATCAGGCGGAGACTGTTCTTTTGCAGCTACTGCGCGGCGCCGGGCTTGCTGGCGCGGGCGGCATGATTCCCGTCAGACCCTTTGGCGGAGGCCGGCTGGCCCGCCCGCTTCTCGGTATCGGTCATGCGGCCCTGGCTCAGTACGCGGCAAGGGAGGGTTTGAGCTTTGTCACGGATGAGAGCAATGCCGATGCGCGTTTTGCGCGCAACTATATCCGCCGGGCCGTGTGGCCGCTTATTGCCGCCCGTTGGCCTAAGGCTCACGAAGCGCTCGTGCGCGGGGCACGGTTAGGGCACGAGGCCCATGCCTTGCTGGGGCAGTATCTGGCTTTGGATGTCAGGCGTTGCACCGATGCCGAGGGCGCGCTTTTGCTGGCCGAGTTTTGTGCCTTAAACCCATCGGCACAGCCCTTCGTCTTGCGCGCATGGATACAAGAACGCGGGGGTCGGGCGCCGAGCGAGAGCAGTTGTCGTACGGTTTTGACGGCGCTTCGGATCATTCCCCGGAGTCGCCTGCAAGTGTTACGCTTGCCTGGCGGGGGCGTCCTGCGCCGCTACCGGGATCGTGCGTTTTGGGGGGTCGACACGGTGCCCGCCGAAGCGCCCGGTCCCTGGGACGGACTCTGGGACCCGACTTGCGACTATCCCTTGCCGGGGACTCAGAGGCGCTTGGTCGCCTACGAGGTCCGCGGACAGGGCCTACGCCGCGATCAGCTCTCGGGGCGGCCTCTGGTGGTCAAATCGCGAGTTCCGGGGGCCCGCGTGTTGATCCCAGGCCGGGGTCATCGAACCCTAAAGAAGCTTTTGCAAGAACTCGGTGTGGCGCCCTGGGAGCGGGCGGGAGCCGTCTTTGTGTTTGACGCAGAGGCACTGATCGCGATCCCCGGCTACTGGGTCTGCGATCAGTTCAGGGCCGGACCGCTCGACTGGGGTTTAGTGTTGACGATTGAGACTATCGAGACGCCGTAGGAGGTTGTTGAAAGTGAAGCCATCTGGTAGCTTGGATATGCGAAACGGGGTGGCGAGCGTCATGTCCGCTGGGTTGCGATGACTAAGTTTATTTTCGTTACAGGCGGCGTTGTCTCGTCTCTTGGTAAGGGGATCGCTGCGGCTTCGCTCGCGGCCCTACTCGAAGCGCGGGGCGTACGCGTGACGCTTATGAAGCTCGATCCCTACATCAACGTCGACCCCGGAACCATGAGCCCTTACCAGCACGGTGAGGTGTTCGTGACGGAAGACGGCGCGGAAACCGATTTGGATTTGGGTCATTACGAACGCTTCGTTCGCACTACGATGACCCGCCATAATAATTTTACCACGGGCCGCATCTACGAGAACGTCATTCGTAAAGAACGGCGCGGGGATTATTTGGGCGCTACGGTCCAGGTTATTCCGCACATCACAGACGAAATCAAGCGTTGCATCCTCCAGGGCGCGGGTGACGCCGAAGTGGCAATGATCGAGATCGGCGGTACGGTCGGCGATATCGAATCCTTACCGTTTCTGGAGGCCATTCGGCAAATGGGTGTGGAGTACGGGCGGCAATGTGTCGTTTACATGCATCTGACGCTCGTGCCTTACATAAAGGCCTCCGGAGAGATTAAGACCAAACCGACCCAACATTCAGTCAAGGAATTGCGCAGCATCGGAATTCAGCCGGATATCTTGATGTGCCGCGCGGATAGGCGACTTCCGGAGGATGAGCGGCAAAAGATCGCGTTATTCACCAATGTCCAGGCGCGAGCCGTCATATCAGCCATCGACGTCGACAATATCTATCGGATTCCGGAGCTGTTGCACGACCAGGGGCTAGACGACATCGTAGTCGAGCAACTGGGCCTGAAGGCCGGGGCGATCGATCTGGGCGAATGGCAGGCGGTCAACGAAGCCCTCGAACACCCCAAACAAGTGGTTGATGTCGCTATCGTCGGCAAGTATGTGCACCTGACGGAGTCGTACAAATCGCTGTCTGAAGCCTTGACCCATGCCGGCATTCAAACTCAATCTCAGGTGCGCATCCGTTATATCGATTCGGAGGCAATTGAGCGGGACGGCACTGATTGTCTCGCGGAGTGCGATGCGATCCTTGTACCTGGAGGATTTGGGGGGCGGGGCACCGAGGGCAAGATTGCGGCCGTACGCCACGCCCGCGAGAAGAAGATTCCGTATCTCGGTATTTGCCTTGGTATGCAAATGGCTGTGATCGAGTTTGCCCGCAATAAAGTGGGACTGCCGGGCGCTCATAGCACCGAATTCGATCCTCAGTCCCCGCATCCGGTTATTGCGCTGATCACGGAGTGGATGAGCAACGAAGGGCAACGCGAAGTACGGACCCATAACGCTGACCTAGGGGGAACGATGCGCTTAGGCGGCCAATGGTGTGAGCTTGCGGCCGACAGCCTGGCGGCGCGTATTTACGCCGTTGAGAGTGTCATAGAGCGGCATCGCCATCGCTACGAGGTGAACAACACCTACCGAGCGGCCTTGGTCGAGAAGGGTCTGCGGATTTCCGGGACATCCCCCGACAAGGCGCTGGTCGAGATTATAGAGCTCCCCGATCATCCCTGGTTTGTGGGCGTGCAGTTTCACCCGGAGTTCACCTCAACCCCTCGCGATGGACATCCGCTCTTTACGAGCTTTATTCAGGCGGCGCTTCGTCACAAGCGCGATTCGCGGACCCATAAAGATAAGGTAGGTGCCGAGTGAAACTGTGCGGCTTTGAGGTGGGGATCGACAGGCCCCTGTTCTTGATTGCAGGCCCATGCGTAATCGAGTCTCGAACGCTGGCCCTCGAGACCGCGCAAGCGCTCAAAGAACTCACCACGCGGCTCTCCATTCCGTTTATTTATAAGTCCTCGTTCGATAAGGCCAATCGAAGCTCCCATGCGTCGTTCCGGGGACCTGGCCGCTCTGACGGGCTTGCGATATTGGCGGCCGTGCGCGAAGAAATCGGGGTTCCGGTGCTGACCGATGTCCATGACACCTCCGAGATCGTCGATGTCGCCGCGGTCGTGGACGTCTTGCAGACACCGGCTTTTTTGTGCCGCCAGACGGACTTTATCAGTGCGGTGGCGGCCTCGGGGAAACCGGTTAACATCAAGAAGGGCCAGTTTCTGGCGCCCGGGGACATGAAGAACGTTGTCGACAAGGCGCGCATGGCGGGCGGAGAAGGGCGGCTCATGGTGTGCGAACGAGGGGCCTCGTTTGGCTACAACAACCTCGTGTCCGACATGCGCAGCCTCGCCATCATGCGCGAGACCGGCTGCCCGGTGGTATTCGACGCCACACATTCGGTGCAATTGCCGGGTGGCCAGGGGACGCGCTCGGGGGGGCAGCGGGAGCATGTGCCGGTCCTCGCACGGGCCGCGGTCGCGGCGGGCGTCGCTGGTATTTTTATGGAAACGCATCCCGACCCGGATCAGGCCTTGAGCGACGGACCTAATGCTTGGCCGCTCGCGCGCATGGAGTCTTTACTCAAGGTCTTGATGGAGCTGGATGCCTGTGTTAAGAAGGCGGGCTTCGATGAGGCGTCATTAACGCGGTGAAAAAGAATAAACGGCTTTATCTTTAGGAAGAATTCATGACCAAGATTGTAGATCTCTATGCGCGCGAAATTCTCGACTCGCGCGGAAATCCGACGGTAGAAGCCGATGTCATACTGGAAGGCGGCATTACCGGTCGCGCCTCTGTACCTTCCGGCGCATCGACCGGGATACGGGAGGCCTTCGAGCTTCGCGATGGGGACAAAAAACGTTACCGCGGTCTCGGTGTCACGAAGGCGTGCGCGGCGGTAAACGGCCCGCTTAAAAAGGCCTTGGCGGGGAGGGAGGCGACTCAGCAGACCGTCGATGCCCGGATGATCGAACTGGATGGTACGCCGGACAAATCGCGCTTGGGGGCCAATGCGATTTTGGCCGTGTCTCTCGCCTTGGCACGGGCCCTTGCCCTGCGTGCGGGATTGCCTTTATACCGCCACCTAGGCGGCCACGGACCCTTTGTGTTGCCAGTGCCGCTTATGAATATTGTTAACGGCGGCGCCCATGCCGATAACACCTTGGATTTCCAGGAGTTTATGATCGTTCCTTTCGGGGCCCCGCGGTTTTCCGAGGCTCTCCGATGGGGTGCTGAGATCTTCCATACTTTGAAGGGTCTGTTGAAGACCCGCGGGCTTGCCACCGCAGTCGGCGACGAAGGTGGGTTTGCGCCCGATCTTGGCTCCAACGAGGAGGCCTTGGCGCTGATTCAAGAGGCCATTTCGATGGCCGGATACCGCCCTGGTCAAGATGTCGGCATCGCCTTGGACGCTGCGGTCTCCGGTCTTGTCAGTAAGACCGGGTCCTATACGCTCGCGGGGGAAGGGCGGGAGCTTGACGCCGAGGCCCTGACCGGCCTCTATGCCGACTGGCTCAAACGCTATCCTATCGTCAGCATCGAGGACGGCATGGGCGAGGAGGATTGGAAGGGCTGGCATGTGCTGACGGAACGGCTAGGGGGCCGAATACAGCTCGTGGGGGACGATGTTTTCGTGACCAATAGCACCCTCCTTGAGCGCGGTATTACAGAGCGAGTGGCGAACGCGATCCTGATCAAGCCTAACCAAATCGGTACTCTCACTGAAACACTGGCCACCATTACGCGCGCCCAAAAGGCCGGCTACGGTGTCGTTCTATCGCATCGTTCCGGCGAGACCGAGGATACCGCCATTGCCGATATCGCGGTGGCTACGGGTGCAGGCCAAATCAAAACTGGTTCTTTGTCGCGGTCCGAGCGGATCGCCAAATACAACCAGTTATTGCGTATTGAGGAGGCAGAGGGTGCTAACGCCCGATTCGCGCAGGCGCCGAAACAAGCCTATTCACAACGCTAAAGGCTTGTGCCTATACTCAGTGCTATGAAGAGGTGGATTGGTCCTTTAGCGGTGGCCTTGTGTCTCTTAACCCAATACGCTTTTTGGTTTGGGCGTGGGGGGGTCGTGGCTTACATTCATCGCGAACGCCACATTGTGCGCTTGAAGAAGGGCAATACCGCACTCCTTAAGACCGACGAGCAGTTGGCGGCTGAGGTGCGAAGCCTACAGACCGGGCGTGCGGCCATAGAGGCCCATGCCCGCTCCGGTCTCGGGATGATCAAGAAAGGTGAGACATTCTACGAGATCATTCCGGGCAGCCCCCCGGCGACCCAGACAGCGGAATCCGTCTTTCGAGATCAACAGCTGGCCGCAAGGGGATAAGGGAGCTCGCGAAACTGCAGTGGGGTCTCTTGGAGAGTGACCACGCCCTCGTCATGGCTGCTGATTTGCACGACGGCCAGGAGGTCCACCTGCCCGTCAGGCCCTCTTTGCGCCTCCACGACCGTACCTGCCGGCTGGCCTGGGAGATTGGACGCGGTGAGTGTCGCCCCTGGGGGAGGCACAGGTCCGGCGAACGAGGCCCGGTACATACGCTGTTTGAGGCGCCCCAGATAATGGGTGCGGGCCACAATCTCTTGGCCCGGATAGCAGCCCTTGCGGAAATTGACCCCATTCAATAGATCAAGGTTGACCATTTGTGGCACGAAGGCCTCGCTGGTCGCAGAGCCTATGGTCGGCTGGCCCGAGTCGATATCAAGCCACGCCCAAGCCTGGCTGCCTACGGGGGCAAGGCCTGCAACCGGCCACAAACCTCGCACGGCATCGGTGGGACCGAGGACGATGAAGCGCGGCGAGGCCCTCCCAGGCACCGTCATGACGTGCAACAGCCCCTCGGGGGCGACCTCCGGCAAAGTCGGGGCGGGGAGTCCGATTTGACGCAAGGCCTCAGGCGCTGCGGGGCCCGCAAGGCCAAGCAAGGCCTGGTCCGAGGCTGCGCTCAAGGTCACCTTGGCGCGTAACACGAACATACTCAGTCGCTTTAGGGTGGGGGCCAGAATCTCTTGTGGCAGCAGAAGGAGAAAGTCGTCCCCTTGACGCATGATGCGAAAGAGCGCGAGCAGGCGTCCTTGAGCTGTGCAGTAGCCGCTCAGTTGGCTCGTATTCTGGACCGCCTGGATATCGTTGCTGAGCTGCCCTTGGAGGAAGCTCGCGGCATCGGGCCCCGAGGCCTTAATGACCCCTATGTGGGTGAGTGCGCAGGCAACGCTCCCGTTCGCCGCTGCCACAACTTCCGCTTGAGGATCCCCGTAATGGAGGATTGCGTCGCGATCTTCCCGGCCACCCGCCTCAATCAATTCTGTTTTCCATTCCCTCAGCACAGCTTGCCCCCTATAATGGACCTTACTATAGAGCGTTACGATCGTATCAAAACCGACATCACCGACAGGGTACGCCATGCGGTCTTCAGAACGTCCCAGAGATGCAGGGCTCAGACATATGCGATTGCCGGTCGGCGCCTATGCCTCGATTCTACACCGGATCACGGGGCTATTGCTGATCGTTTTGACTGGTCTTGGGTTGGGATTGCTTAAGGCCTCCCTGCAGAGTGCCTCGGGGTTCGACGCGGTGACGGCCTTACTCGTTCAGCCCTCGGCGCCGTTTTTCGGGGCACTGGTCGTGTGGGTGGCAGCCCAGCACCTCTATGGCGGCTTGCGCCATCTGACTCTGGATGTCCATCAGGGGTTTGGGCGCGGTGCAAGCCGGAGAAGTGCCGCCTTGGTGCTGGTGCTTGCCGTCAGTACGGCCCTCGGTGCAGCCCTCTTATGGCCTTAGGCGCTAGGCATTATGGAAGTCGCCACGCCGGAACCGGCGCGTGGCTTTTAGTGCGTATCACGGCGGTCATGATCGCGCTTGGCTTGCTCGCGATCGTGGCGCTGTTGGCACAGATGCCAGGTGTCACCTATGACACCTGGCGCGGGCTTTTTGATCATTTGGCAGTACGACTGCTTTTTTCCGTATGGCTCCTCGCCATAGCGCTCCATGCCTACCTCGGGTGCGACAATATTGTGAAGGATTACCTGCATAGTCCGATACTAAGGCTTGTGACCATGACCATCATTGCGGCCGTGCTATTGTCCTTTTCCGTCTATGGCTTTGTGGTGTTTTTCCCATGATACAGAGGCTCCCGCGCCGACAATTCGATTGCCTGGTGATAGGGGCAGGCGGCGCCGGCCTACGAGCCGCTTTGCAGCTCGCCGAAGGGGATGCTCACGTCGCTGTGGTGTCGAAGGTCTTTCCGACACGCTCGCATACGGTCGCAGCCCAAGGGGGGGTGAACGCGGCCTTGGGGAACGTCCTTCCCGATTCCTGGCACTGGCATATGTATGACACGGTGAAGGGCGGCGATTATCTAGGCGATCAGGACGCCATTGAATATCTTTGCCGCGCCGCAAGCCGCCTGGTCATTGAATTGGAGCATTACGGCGTACCCTTTTCGCGTATCGAGGATGGGCGGATTTATCAGCGGAAGTTCGGGGGTCAAAGCCAGAACTTCGGTGGCGAACAGGCGGCTCGGACATGCGCGGCCGCCGATCGCACCGGACACGCGATTTTACATGCGCTGTACCAGCAGAATATTCGCGCCAAGACCCACTTTTTTGATGAGTTCTTTGCCATCGATCTTCTGCGTGATGCCTCGGGGCATACCTTAGGGGCCCTGGTCTTAGAGATCGAGACGGGCGAACTCTTGGTGATTGAAAGCAAGACCACCCTGATTGCAACGGGTGGCGCCGGGCGCATGTACCGCACCTCCACCAACGCCTTAATCAATACCGGCGATGGCTTAGGGATCGCGTTGCGTGCCGGAATTCCGCTCCAAGATATGGAGTTCATCCAATTTCATCCGACCGGGCTTGCCGGGCTTGGGGTTCTGATTACTGAGGGGGCGCGTGGGGAGGGGGGTTACCTCGTCAATAAGGCCGGCGAGCGCTTCATGGAGCGGTACGCGCCGCATGCTCGGGATTTGGCGAGCCGCGACGTGGTGAGTCGCGCGATTCATATGGAGGTGTCAGCCGGTCGGGGCTGCGGACCGAACGGCGACTATGTCGAATTAAAGCTCGATCACTTAGGTGATGAGGTCATCAAAAAACGTCTACCTGGGATTCGCGAGACGGCTTTGCGTTTTGCGCACATCGATCCCGCGCACGCGGCCATTCCGGTCTATCCCACCGCGCACTACATCATGGGTGGGATTCCCACCAATCGCTTTGGACAAGTTGTGGCGCCCGAACGGCATGGGCCGGAGGAGCCACAGGCCGGACTGTACGCGGTCGGGGAGTGTGCCTGTGTGTCGGTGCACGGCGCCAACCGCTTGGGCGGAAACTCGCTTCTTGACATCGTCGTTTTTGGACGCGCCGCCGGAAATCATATTCTGGCCACACTGAAGGAGCAGCGTTACCACAAGCCTCTCCCCGAGGAGGCTATTGAGAAGGCGATCGCGCGCGTAACCCGATGGGAGCGGCCGGGAACCGAGTCGGTTGAGGCGATCGGCGCCGAGCTGCGCCGGGTGATGGAGCAGTATTGTGGCGTCTTTCGCACCCAGGATGTTTTGGACGAAGGCGTGCGTCGCGTCCGCGAGATCGCTGGCCGCCTCGAGTGTGCTGGGCTGTCCGACCAAAGCCGCGTTTTTAATACGGCGCGTATCGAGGCCCTTGAGTTGGAGAACCTCATAGAGGTGGCGTTAGCCACGGTTGTTTCGGCCGCGGCGCGCACCGAGAGTCGAGGCGCTCACTCGCGCATCGACTACCCAAACCGCGATGACGAACATTGGCTGAAGCACACGCTTTATTTTCGTGACCGGCCGACTGTCGACTACAAGCCGGTGCGCATGAAACCGCTCACGGTGGACTCGTTCCCGCCTAAGGCGCGGGTGTACTAGGGGACCTATGCGATTTCAAATTTATCGCTATCAACCCGAGCAGAGCGATCAGCCCTACCTTCAGGACTACACCCTGGATATCCCTCCTGGTACGGTGATGCTGCTTGACGCTCTCATGTTGCTTAAGGCGCAAGATGAGTCTTTGAGCTTTCGAAGATCGTGTCGCGAAGGGGTCTGCGGTTCGGACGCTATGAACATTAACGGCCGCAACGGGCTCGCCTGTATCACTCGGCTTAAAGATCTTGCGGAGCCGATTACTTTGCGGCCGTTGCCAGGCATGCCCGTCATCCGGGATCTGATCGTTGATCTGACAAGCTTCTACACACAATATCGGGCGGTTCGTCCTTGGCTGATCGACGAAGGGCCGGAGCCCGAGATCGAACGCCGCCAAAGTCCTGGCGATCGGGACCAGTTGGATGGTCTCTATGAATGCGTATTGTGTGCCTGTTGCACTACGAGCTGTCCGTCGTTTTGGTGGAACCCTGATCAGTTTTTGGGACCGGCGGCGCTTTTACAGTCCTATCGGTTTCTTCAAGACAGTCGCGATCAGGATAGCGGTCAGCGACTCGATGACCTGGAAGACCCTTATCGTCTGTATCGCTGCCATACCATTATGAATTGTACGGATGTGTGCCCCAAGGGCCTAGATCCGGCCCGGGCGATCGCCGGCATCAAGGGTCTGCTCGCCAAGCGGCGCCTATGAATAGCTCGGCTTTGCGCTGGCGCTGCCGCCGCGGCCTCCTTGAACTCGATCTGGCCTTAAAGCAGTTTCTCGATAGCAACTACGAAGGCCTCACACCTTTTGAGCGGGCGCAATTCGAGGATCTTGTGGCGGAAAACGATGCCGATATCTGGGCCTGGATACAAGGCACTTCGCCCCCCGCGCGGTATGCGGCGGTGCTGCGATACTTTACACTGGACACCTCTTTTCCTGACAAGCCAAGATAAGCCCTTATGATCGATCCCAAACGTCTACGCAGCGAGCTTGAGGAAGTGGCCCGTATTCTTTCTCGCCGAGGTGTGGCCCTTGATGTGTGCGCCCTGCGCGACTTGGAGGCGCGGCGCAAGGCCGCGCAAAAGGAAAGCGAGGACTGTCAGGCCCAAAGGAACGCCCGCGCCAAGGCCATTGGCCGCGCCGTGGCCTGCGGGGAGGATGTGAAGCCGCTTATGGAAGGGCAGGAGGATTTGGCCCTACGACTGGCCTCGGCCGAATCCCGCTTAGCCATGGTTCAGGAGGAATGGGGTAGGCGCGTCGCGGAGATCCCCAATCTCCCACTTGATGATGTCCCGGATGGTCGCAATGAAGACGATAATGTTGAGATTCGGCGGGTCGGGAGCCCGCCCACCTTCTCTTTCCCGGCTCAAGATCACGTCGCGCTCGGGGAGGGTCTGGGGGGGATGGATTTTGCGGCCGCCGCTAAACTGGCGGGCGCACGCTTTGCCGTCCTGCGGTCGGGTGTGGCCCGACTTCAGCGCGCCCTCATCCAATTTATGCTTGATCTCCATACACAAGAGCATGGCTATACCGAGGTCTATGTCCCCTATCTCGCCAACAAGGAGAGCTTATTCGGGACAGGCCAGCTGCCAAAGTTTTCTGATGATCTATTTAAAATCAATGAGTTGCCGTATTATCTTATTCCTACGGCTGAAGTCCCGGTCACGAATCTGGTTCGCGATGAAATACTGGCGGGCCGCGATTTGCCGCTGCGTTTCGTCTGTCATACCCCGTGTTTTCGGAGCGAGGCGGGGGCCGCGGGTCGCGATACCCGGGGTTTGATTCGTCAGCATCAATTCGAAAAGGTGGAACTCGTGCAGATCGTGGCGCCCGACGACTCGGACCGGGCCCACGAGCAGTTGACCGCCCACGCCGAAGAGGTTCTTCGGCGTCTTCATCTTCCATATCGGGTGGTGGCGCTCTGCGCCGGGGACTTAGGGTTCTCGGCCGCCAAAACCTACGATTTGGAGGTGTGGCTCCCCGGGAGTCAGCGGTACCGTGAAATCTCCTCCTGTAGTCAGTTCCGGGACTTCCAGGCGCGGCGTTTAAACGCCCGCTTCAAAACCCCCGGACAGAAACCCGAATTCGTTCATACACTGAATGGATCGGGGCTTGCGGTGGGACGGACCTTGGTCGCCGTTCTCGAGAACTATCAGCGGGCGGATGGAAGTATCACGGTTCCTGAGGCTCTTAGACCCTATATGCACGGTGTCGAAGAGCTCACTGCGGGCCCCTCGTCGTCCTGAGGAAGCGGCGTGGGTATCGAGGGGAGAGGGTCATCCCGGCCCGTTACGGTAGCCGGGATGACCTTTACACGTTACGTCGACTTGCGTTTCCTCCAGGCATCCAGGCTGAGGCAGCTCGGCCCGTTGACAGCAAGCAAGAGCAGGCCGCCCGTGAAGCTCACTTCAGCTAAGGTGACGATCTGTTCGTTGGGCGTATTGAAGGTGCGATGAAATATGGCGATAGCGGTGGCCGAGAAGATCGCCAATATCAGCGCCGCCCAACGGGTCCAGAGCCCGACCATGACCGCAAGTCCCGCTAAAAGCTCGACCGCAATTACGATCGGCAGAAGACCGGTTGGCACTCCATAGGCGGCCATAAACATGGCCGTACCATGGTAGTTCATGATTTTTCCGATCGCCGCGAAGACAAAGATCAAGGCAAGCAAGATCCGCCCTAGGAGATCCAAAACGGGAAGGCTTTTGTTATTATTGGTCATATAAAGACGCTCCTCCAAGTGTCAGGTCATCCTGACGCCAACAAGACTAAAAGACTCAGCAACGCTTGTCTAGCTGCCCAAACAGTCCTTTGGGTTGGAGTCCACGGGACGAGAGGTTATGCTTGCGCTGTGGAGAGGTGGCAGAGCGGTCGAATGCGGCGGTCTTGAAAACCGTTGAAGGGCAACCTTCCGGGGGTTCGAATCCCTCCCTCTCCGCCAATCTCTTCCTGGTTGTACCAAACCGCCTGCTTTTTTGCGCCCATAGCCGCTCCCATGCCCTGGGGTTACGCAAAGCGCGAGCCCCCAAAGCCCTCGGCGAAACCGACCATTAAGTTCAGCGCCTTGTCTTTCTGCTAGGAGATCGAGCGTGAAGGGCGATGGTCAGGGCGATCGAAAAGGACGTTATTTGGGCCGTAGCGGTACGGGCGCGAAGGGATGCTTTAAAAAACAACTTGCCCGTTCATCCAAACAGCCAAGCGAGGCTTGCTGACGCATCGATCAAAGCTGTGCGCGCCGCCATTCCTCCTCTATACGCGCGGCATCGATTTCCCGTAAAACGGCAGCAACATCAGCGGGAGCGGCTTCCGGTACGAATCGTCCTGTCAACGGGGTATCGGGCCTCAACGTGCCATTCTTATAGAGAACCCACATCTCGCGGCCGTAATCCGTCTTCAGGATGGCCGGTGCAAAGCGCCCAAAGAACGTTGCAAGATGATCGATGTCTCGCACAAAAAATGCTGCCGCATTATTATTGGCCGAAGCATTAACGGATTGCGGAAGATCGATAATAACGGGCCCTGTTGCGTCGATCAGGATGTTATATTCGGACAAATCGCCATGGACGATGCCAGCGCAGAGCATGCGCGCGATATTAGTGATGAGTGTTTGGTGAAAGTTGTGCGCCTGTTGTTCCGTAAGTTCGACATCGGCTAATCGCGGTGCGGCGTTTCCTTGGTCATCGACAATCAACTCCATAAGGAGGACGCCGTCGAGAAAGAGGTAGGGGCGGGGGACGCGTACCTGGGCCTCGGCAAGCGCAAAAAGAGCGGCAACCTCTGCACTTTGCCATACCTCTTCTTGTTCTCGACGCCCATAGCGGGTGCCGTTAGACATCGCCCGACTGCGCCGTGAATTTCGGACGGTTCGCCCTTCCTGGTAGAGGCCGGCTTGGCGAAAGCCACGTTTATTGGCCTCCTTGTAAACCTTGGCGCAACGGATCCCTTCGGCGGTCGATACGACAAAGATCTGTGCTTCTTTGCCGCTTTTAAGCGGGCGAATCACATGATCTATGACCCCGTCCTCTATGAGCGGCTGTAGGGATTTAGGGCTTTTCATGAGAGGTCGACGATATCCTGCACGGAATCGCTAAGACGCGCGGTAGAGTCAGCTGTCAGAAGCATAGACTCATATTAACACGATTTAGCGTTTCGCGCGGCCGTCTCTTCGGGCCGCGAAGACCAGGTCTTGGTGTTTTGGCGCAGGATCTCAAGGCCGAAAAGCGACCGAGATCTTATGGGTAGGGTTTGGGCCCCATTTAGAGATTCCCGGACCGGCGGAGTAGGAGGACCGTTTAGCCCAGCGAACGCGTTTTGCCTTGTTTTTGGCGCATTGTATTCCTTCGGTCATACCGGGGGAGTCGACCCCAACAAGTCGTCTTTATTAAAGATTGACACAATTCGTGGGGGCTGATACAAAGCCCGCATCGCGGGACGACCGCTTACCTTAAGGAGGCCCCTATCCTCAATGGGCAGTAGTAGCGATACACGCAACGCCTAAAGGTTGGCCTCGCCCCACTACCTGGGCCGCTGTCCTCCTTTAGGTTGGCAGGGCCCGGGATACTTCTGTAACCCTACCCATCTTGTATAGTTAAGACAAAACGAGGTCCTGTGCGCCTCCGGCGCACGCCTGCGGTCTCGTCTTGAAGACAAGGGAATACCATTCATGCAGGTGCATGTTCTTCAGTCAATACGAGCCGCGCTTTTGCGCGCCAGAGCAGCGCAGGCGCGGCAGATCGAACGCCGGGCGAGCGCTAAGGTGCCGCCGGGTACTCAAGACGACCCTGGGGTCCCTGAGGCGCTTTTGGTGCGAGTGCAGGATCGACTGCATATTGCTCGCCTCCGCCAAGCCCCCAAAACCTTTCGCAACCGATTCGCTCTTTGGCTGGCTTTGCTGGGCCCCGGCCTTTTGGTGATGCTGGGGGATAATGATGCCGGGGGCGTTATTACCTATTCCCAGACCGGCGCAGCCTACGGGCTCGGGATCTTTCTACCGATTATGATCCCGCTCGGCTTTATCGCCTATTTTGTTCAAGAAATGACCATTCGCCTAGGTGCCGTTACGCGCCGCGGCCATGCCGAACTGATTTGGAAGCGTTATGGGGCCTTCTGGGGGATCTTTTCGATCGTTGACCTTGTGATTGCCAACATTTTGACGCTGATGACCGAATTTATAGGAGTACGCGTAGGTGGCGAGGTCTTCGGGTTATCTTACTGGCTGACGATCCCACTTACATTGGTTTTTGTTAGCTTCGTATTGGTGTTTTTGCGTTACTGGACATGGGAGCGCATCGCGCTTTTTATTGCCGCCCTCAACCTCATCTTCGTGCCCTTGGCGCTTTTTTCCCACCCTAACTGGTCGGCCGTGGGGTCGGCCTTCGTGGGAGCGAACTGGCTGGTGCCAGGTGGCCTTTTATCGGCGGGCTTCCTAGTCCTTTTGTCGGCCAATATTGGCACTACGATAGCGCCTTGGCAGCTCTTTTTTCAGCAATCCTGCATCGTCGATAAGGGGCTTTTGCCGCACGACATTGCCGCCAGTCGCCGTGACCTCATGCTGGGCGTTACCGGCATGGTGGTTGTCGCCATGGCGATTATTATTTTGACGGGTCAACATTTGCATGCGTTGCCCAATGCTGCGAGCCTCAACGTGAACGGGATATTGAACGCACTGAAGAACCGCGTGGGGGACTGGGCCATGGACCTTTTTGCGCTCGGCCTTATGGAAGCCGGTCTTATTGCGTCAATCGTCATTACGGCCAGCACCGCCTGGGCAGTAGGCGAGGCCTTGGATCTCCCGCGTTCGCTAAACGATGCCCCGCGCCAGGCGTGGGCCTTCTATGCCCCGGCTGTGGTCGGTTCGGCGGTAGCGGCGGGGGTTGTGATGTTGCCGCATGTGCCGCTTGGCTTCTTGAACATCACAGTTCAGGTCATTGCCACGATTTTTATGCCGGCAGCCATGCTATTTCTCCTTATGCTTGTGAACGACGAGGAATTGATGGGGCCCTACGCCAATTCTCGCCGCCGGAATACGATAGCGGTTCTGATCATGATCATGCTGATAATCTGTAATGGTCTTTACGGTCTGGCTACGGTCTTTCCGCATCTATTCGGAGGTACGACATGAAGCGGAGCCAAGAAATAGATGCTTCCGAAATCGCTCGCTTATTGCGTGAAGAAGGCTGGGATCGGGCCTTGCCGGAAGTCGGCGCAAAGGCCCTTAAGGGCTGGCAACAGGTGGTCTTCTGGGCCCTTCGCGCCTATATTATCGTCATGCTGCTCATTGTCATATGGGCCTTTTCGCACGGAGCCCACACCTAAGGGCTGTGCAAAAAGGCGCATCACGGGTGACATTATGAGGCAACGGTACGCGAGGACGCCGCGTCGCCGCGGGGTTCGCGCTTCACACGGGGAACCATCCTTACCAACGGTCGAATCGTTCTTTATTCTCTGTCGGCGCTTAAAGACCGGCTGGGCTCTTGGGTTTTGGTGACTCCCCAATAGAGCCGGACAAGCGCTGCCAGCGCGAACACGCACCCGCTGACACATACCGCGGGCCATCCTCCCCGCTGCCACGCAAGACTTCCAACCAAAGAGCCGATCGAGCCGCCGATAAAGTAGCTTGTCATATAAAGCGCGGTCAGACGGTTCCGTTTGTCGGCGTGGAGTGCGTAGATGCGTGTTTGATTGGAAATATGGCTTCCCTGGACGCCGGCATCCAAGAGTATGACGCCGCAGGCCACGAGAAGAAGCGAGCTGTGGGCGCGCCAGAAAATCAAAAAGGAGGTGAAAACCAGCAGCAAAGCTACGCCGTTTACCACGCGGGCGCTTAGTCTATCCGATAGTTTTCCTGACAAGGGTGCGGCAAGCGCCCCGGCGGTTCCGAAAAGCCCCATGACGGCGACCGTGTAACTCGCGTGCTGAGGAAAGATGTGCCCAAAATGAAAAATGAGCGCCGTCCAAAAACAGCTAAAGGCGGCGAATCCCATCGCTCCAAGAAAGGCGTGAAGACGCAGGATGGGTTCTTTGCGCCAAAGGACATACAAAGACGGAAATAGGGTCGAGTAGGGGATATGTCCGGTCGGCCTCTGCTTGGGCAGCAAAACCGCGGATGTCACGGCGAGAAGAGCCATAGCGCCCGCCGCTATCCCGTAGATCACCCGCCATCCGAGAAACGCGGCGAAGCCGCTCACGCTGCGCGCTATGACGATCCCGACCAGCAGGCCGCCCATCACGAGGCCTACCGCGCGGCCACGCTCTGCGGCCGGAGCGACTGTGGCGGCATAGGGCACTACGAGCTGAGGTACGGTGGTGGCGGCCCCCATGAGAAGACAGAAGATCAAGAGCATCGGGAAACTTGGCGCCAGGGCTACGGCCGCGAGCGTGATCGCGATCAACCCTGTCATGGACGTGATGAGGCGCTTGCGTTCTTGTCCATCGCCGAGCGGCACCACGAGCATCAGTCCGAGGGCATAGCCGATCTGGGTCATGACGGCAACCAGACCAACGTGCTCTGGGGACGCGTGAAAGGTGCGCGCGATTTGCCCAAGCAATGGTTGGCTGTAGTAAAGGTTGGCGACCGTAGCCCCGGCCATCAATGACAGAAAGGCGATCAGGCCGGGCCTTAGGGTATCGGAGGATTGCGGCAGCGGGCGCATAGATGACATGGCTATAAGCATACCAAGACAAGAGACGCAACGGGGTGTCGCTGTATCGGTTTGCGCAGACCCGGCAAGACGCGGGCCGGTCTTTACGATGCTCATGGCGCCGGCGCTTGCGGCACGCTCGATAAGTCGCCGGATCCTCGATCTATGGTCGCGTGCCGCTCGGTATTAAACCCGTGGCTTGTTATTGCCGAAGCGATTCGACACACTGGCCGGGATCCGCCGATGAAGGATGTTCAGGATATGCCGAAGGCCGGTGCCAAAAAAGCGGTCGTTCCGAAAAAGATCGTGAAACGCGCGATTCGAAACCGAGCGCCGATCATTGCGGCCGTGGATTTGGGATCGAATAGTTTTCATCTCGTGATCGCAAAGGTCGAGGATGGCAAAACGGTCGCGGTCGATAGACTGCGCGAAATGCTGCGTTTTGGGTCCGGGCTCGATCGCCAGGGTCACATCAAACCCGCGGCGCAAAAGGCCGCTTTGGGGTGCCTGCGGCGATTTGGCCAACGCCTGGCCCTCTGGCACCCTGAGCTGATCCGGGCCGTAGGAACCAATACTCTACGGCAAGCCAAGGGTGGTGAGCTTTTCCTTCATAAGGCTTCCCTCAAGCTCGGTGTTCCTATCGATGTCATCTCGGGTGTCGAAGAGGCCCGACTCATTTACCGCGGCGTAAGTCCTGTTATCAGCCCCGGCTCCACCACCTTGGTTATGGATATTGGCGGCGGTAGCACCGAAATCATCGTGGGCGCGGGACCGCGCCCCGAGATCCTGGAAAGCGTGACGATTGGCTGCGTCACCTTGACGGATCGGGTATTCCGCGGGCATGTCCTGACCGAGGCGCGCTTCGCCCAGGCCGAGGCGCTTGCTCATGACCGCTTGGCGCCCCTTAAAAGCCGGTTTCGGACCGTCCGCTGGCAGCAGGTACTCGGGTCGTCAGGAACGATTCGGGCGGTCGAAAGTGTCGGTCGCGAGATCGGTTTGGCGCCGCAATTTCTGACGCTTCCTGGGCTTTATGAGATTAAAGAGCGTGTCTTGCGCCAAAGACACTTTGATCGCCTTGTGTTACCTGGGCTTGCCAGCGAACGGGCTCCTGTTTTTGCCGGCGGCTTGGCTATCTTGATCGTTCTTTTTGAGGCCTTTGGGTTGAAGCGCATGGAGGTCGCGCGCGGGGCGTTACGCGAGGGAATACTGCAAGACCTTATGGGGCGACTGGGGGGCAGCGACATTCGTGACGAGGTGATCGCGCAACTCGCGGCGAAATGGTCAGAACCTCGCGGTCCGCGTGTGGCGGAACGGGCAGCGACTCTGTTTCAAGGGGTCGCGGAGGTCTGGCGGCTATCTGCCGAGGACGGCCAGATTCTCCAGTGGGCGGCGCAGCTCCACGCTTGCGGGCTTATGATCAATACGCGTAATTATCAAGAACACAGCGCTTATATTGTGGCCCATCAGGAAATGGCCGGGGTATCGTACCGCGATCAACGGGTGCTAGCGGCGCTTGTGGGTCTCCAGCGGGGCCCTTGGATAGGCGCGACTCTCGCTTCGGTAAAACACGACTACGGGCTACGCGTAGTGCGGCTCGCCATTCTTTTACGACTGGCCCTCGCTTTAGTTCGTTTTGAAGAGCAAGGTCCGAGTCTCGCGCCTCGCCTCATTGTGCGGGGCGCGGTCTTGGAGATCCACGCCCCAACGCGCAGTATGGCAGCGCGCGATGCGCTGCGGCGCGATCTTGGTCCTGAGCTTTCCGACATGAAGAAAAGCGGCGTGCGATTCTTGCTCGCCGAATAGCCGTTGGCGTGGCCATGGGGGCCCTAGAAGCGGTCGGCAAGCTCCGATAGAAGTTCGGCCTGGGCGTCGCGCCGGCCGGTCTTGCGCGGTCGTGGACGGCGATAATGACCGTCTGCCTGCAAGACCCAGGCGTGGCTATTGTCTTTGAGGTAACACTTAAGGTCGCGCAGAATACGGGTTTTCAGACGCTTCTGCTGAATCGGAAAGCAAATTTCGACGCGCCGGAAAAAATTGCGCTCCATCCAGTCAGCGCTGGCACAGAATAGTTCCTTTTTTCCGCCATTCGCGAAGTAATAGACGCGACTGTGCTCAAGAAAACGACCTATCACGGAACGAACATGGATCTTTTCGGAGACCCCGGGAACGCCCGGACGCAAACAGCATATCCCGCGGACAATCAAATGGATCCGAACTCCGGCCATAGAGGCTCCATACAGCGCTTGGATAACATCGGGCTCGGTCAAAGCGTTCAATTTCAGGATGATGTGGGCGGGTTTACCGTTTAAGGCATGCTGGCGTTCACGTTCGATCAAGGACAGCATATGGGCATGGAGAGAGAACGGGGATTGGGCAAGCTTGCGCAAACCGATCACCGTGCCGAGGCTCGTAAGCTGTAAAAACACGTGGTTCACGTCCTCACCAATCTCTGGGTCGCATGTCAAAAGGCCATAATCGGTATAGGTTTTGGCGGTCCGCAAATGGTAATTGCCGGTACCCAAATGGACATAACGGCGAAGCCCGGCGTTCTCGCGGCGGACCACCAAGGCCATTTTGGCATGGGTCTTAAATCCGACCACGCCGTAAAGGACATGGGCGCCCGCCTCTTGGAGGCGCGTGGCGAGGGCAATATTGTCTGCCTCATCGAACCGCGCCCGAAGTTCGATTACGACCGTGACCTCTTTGCCGGCATGAGCGGCTTGAACCAGGGAATCGACTATCACCGAGTCTGGACCGGTGCGGTACATAGTCTGTTTGATGGCAAGCACCCGTGGATCGGCTGCCGCTTGTTGAACGAATTCAGCGACTGGGAGAAAGGACTCAAACGGGTGGTGCAAGATCGTGTCACTACGCCTAATCGCCGCAAAGATATCCGGGCTTTGGCTAATATGGCGGGGGACGCCCGGCACAAAGGCGCCATATTTGAGTTCCGGCCGATCGACCGGGTCGTAGATTTCGCCGAGTCGATTAAGATTGACGGGACCGTTGACGGCGTATAAGTCTTCCGGCCCGAGACCAAATTGCCGCAACAAGAAGTTGCTTGTGGTCTCGGGGCATTCCCGAGACACCTCCAAGCGAACGGCATCACCATAACGGCGCGAGGCGATCTCCCCTTGGACGGCGCGTAGAATGTCGTCGACCTCCTCGTCTTCGATATAGAGATCGCTATTACGCGTGACGCGAAATTGGTAGCAGCCCAGTACCTTCATGCCCGGGAACAAACGATCCACATAGGCATGAATCACGGACGATAACAGAACAAATTGATGGATTGATCGATGGGGGCTTGGCAGGGCAATGACCCGTGCTAGGGCTCGGGGTGCCTGAACGATAGCCATGCCGCTATGGCGGCCGAAAGCGTCTCGGCCATCCAAGGGAACAATAAAGTTGAGGCTTTTGTTTAAGATGCGCGGGAAAGGGTGGGCGGGATCGAGACCTAAAGGGCTCAGTATCGGCAGAAGGTCGTTTTCGAAATATCGCCGCAACCACTCGTCTTGGGCCTCGGTCCAGTTATCGCGTTTTATGATATGGATCTGGGCGGCAGCAAGTTCTGGGATGAGTAGTTCATTTAAAACCCGGTATTGATCTTCGACTAGGGCCAAGGCCTCCTGGCGCACGGCTTGCAGGGTTTCACGCGCCGTCATGTCGTCGGGCGACAAGGCGGTTGCAGCCAATTCAACCCGTTGCTGGAGTCCGGCTACCCGGACCTCGAAGAACTCATCTAGGTTTGTGCTCGAAATGCACAGGAACCGCAGCCGCTCCAGCAGCGGTAAGGTTTGGTCTTTGGCTTGTTCAAGCACGCGCCGATTAAACGCGAGCAGGCTCAGCTCGCGATTGATATAGAGCGCGGGCCTTTTTAAGTCTGTAGGCATCACGCGCGACACCGAAGCGCTAGCGTCTTTTCGAACGCCACACGTCCTCCTCAATAGGTCTCATGGCCGGTATCATACGGCAGTAACGAAGCGAGATCCTAACACGGTCTTTCTTGCAAGGCCCGATGGGGAACGTGTGCCGAGGACCCCCTTTGCGCCGAATGCCCCGGTGTCAGCCGCTTGCTCCGGGACGCGATCAGGGCGAGACCGGTGCCCGTTGACAGACGGCAAGCTCGGCGCAATGATGAACCCACTCAAAGCTCTTGCGAGGGAGGTTATGGTGTCACAAGGAAGACCCATGCGTTATTGGCGTAAGGTTGTGGTATTAGCGGCGATCATGGCTCCAGTCGCGGTATCTGCTGCTGTGAAGGTACCCAAGGCCGCGACCCTTTTTAAGGAGGTCCAAGCCCTCGAGACCCGAGGGGCCTTGCTTCCCGGGAGCCATCTGTGGATGTATGGATCGCGGATGGCAGATTACTACACCATAGATCGGGCTAATTCCATCGCGGTGAAGGGCGCGGCGCGAGGCGTGAGGCATGTCCGGCGTTTCCCGGCGGGAAGCCTCTATATTAAGGAAAACTTTGACGAACATAAGGTGCTAAAGACGGTGACCGCGATGCTGAAGGTGCCGGGCTACGACAGGGCGGACCGCAACTGGCTTATGGCCGCCTATAAACCGAATGGCCAGGTGATAGCGTACGGCCGCGTTGCAAGTTGCATCGCGTGCCACGCTGAAGCGCGCACCACGGACTTCACTTTTCCACCACTGACTCAGCTACCGATAAGCACCGTGCACACGTTTTTCCCGCATCAGGCCATTTCGCCCCGCTATCGTGCCCTGCTCGCGGCTCATAAGGCCTCATAGGAAGCCGAAAGCCCGGGGCGCTCGTTGCCGGGGCTTAGTTCCGACCTCGGGGAGGGCGGGAGCCGGATGCCTGTAGCGGCCTCTGGCAAGCCGACTTTGGAGAAAAGGATCGTTTTTAAGGGACTGTTTCGGTATCCTGCGAGGATTTTGAGGGGGGTTCGTGGAAGAGCAGGGGAGTATTGAACAGACGCTGCGGGAGCTCCGCGACCGTACGGCTACCCTTCGGGGGTACCTTTGACCTTGACACCAAAGAGGAACGCCTGGTCGAGGTCGAGCGCGAATTGCTTGATGAGCGCGTCTGGTCGGATCGAGCCCGCGCCCAAGATCTCGGTCGCGAACGAGCCCGACTTGCTGAGACCGTAGGCTCCATCCGCGGTCTCGAGACCCGCCTTTCCGAGGCTCAGGAGCTCTTTACCTTGGCCCGTTCCGAGGACGATGGCGGACTTATGGGCGCCGTACAGGCGGATGTCTTGGCGCTTAGACAACGCCTCGAGGAGCTCGAGTTTCAACGTATGTTCCCAGGCGAGATGGATGGCGCCAATACCTTTTTGGACATCCAGGCGGGCTCCGGGGGCACCGAGGCGCAGGATTGGGCCGAGATGCTTTTGCGTATGTATCTGCGCTACGGCGAGAGGCGCGGCTTTGTGACGGAACTGATCGAGGTGTCGCCGGGGGAGGTAGCGGGCGTCAAGAGCGCCACTGTCAAATACACAGGACCCTACGCCTTCGGACATTTGCGTACCGAGACCGGTGTTCATAGGCTGGTCCGCAAATCGCCCTTTGATGCCGGCAATCGACGCCACACGTCCTTTGCCTCGGTCTTTGTCTATCCGGAGATCGACGACAATATTGAAGTTGAGATCAACCCTGCGGATCTCCGGATCGACACGTATCGGGCGAGCGGGGCTGGAGGGCAGCATGTAAACCGCACGGACTCGGCCATCCGCATTACCCACGGACCAAGCGGTATTGTCGTTCAGTGCCAAACGGACCGGTCACAGCATAAAAACCGGTCGTCCGCCATGAAGATGCTGAAGGCCCGACTTTACGAGGCCGAGATGCAAAAAAAGCGCGAGGCCCAACAGCGCCTCGAGGAAAGCAAGTCCGATATAGGGTGGGGGAGTCAGATTCGCTCCTATGTGCTTGATCAATCCCGAATCAAGGATCTACGGACCGGTATCGAAACCGCCAACACCCAAGCCGTGCTCGACGGGGATTTGGACCGATTCATCGAAGCGAGCTTAAAGAGCGGACTCTAGTGAGGATGAAGGTGTGACAGACAGGCAGGATGAAGAGGCCCGCATTGACGGAGAAGAGAGCGAAAGCCGCCACATAGCCATGCGCCGCGAGAAGCTGGCCGCGTGGCGTGCACAGGCGCAGGCCTTTCCGAACTCCTTTCGGCCCAATGCACACGCGATGGATCTTCATGTCCAATACGAAGGGGGGGGCGAACAAGATTTCGCGCGGGCCGGTGTCTTGAAACTCGCGGGTCGTCTTATGAGTAAGCGCATCATGGGCCGCGCCAGCTTTTGTCACCTTCAGGATGCGAGCGGACGCATGCAGATATTTGTCGAACGCGAGACACTTAGCGCCACCTACGAGCTTTTTAAGCACTGGGACATCGGGGACATCATAGCGGTGGAAGGTCGGCTTTTTCGGACCAAGACCGGCGAGCTCAGCGTGCGGGCTTCGACCATGCAGCTTTTAACGAAGGGCCTAAGGCCCCTACCGGAAAAATTCCATGGTCTGACGGATCAGGAAATTCGCTACCGAAAGCGATATCTGGACCTCATCATGAATCCCGCGACCCGCACGCTTTTTAAGCGCCGGGAACACATCATTGCCTATATCCGCGAGTTTCTACGGGCCCGTGGCTTTAGTGAGGTTGAGACCCCCATGATGCAGCCATTGGCGGGCGGGGCAGCCGCACGTCCTTTCGTTACCCACCACAACGCGCTCGATATACCGCTTTTTTTGCGCATCGCGCCGGAGTTGTACCTGAAGCGCCTTATCGTGGGCGGACTCGAACGCGTATTTGAAATCAATCGCAATTTTCGGAACGAGGGCTTAAGTACCCGCCATAACCCGGAATTTACCATGGTGGAGTTCTATCAGGCCTACGCGGATTATCGTGATTTGATGGACTTGACAGAGGTTTTGCTGCGCGGTCTATGCCAAGAGATCTTGGGGTCCACGGAACTCACATACCAAGGCCAAACCTACGATTTCGGTCGGCCGTTTGCGCGTCTTGGTGTAGAGGAGGCGATCCGCCACTACCATCCCGAGGCCCCATTCGATCTACGGGATATAGGCTCGCTACGGGCCTTTTTACAGGCTCAAGGCCTTCCGGTAGAACCCGGGCTCGAGGCCGGTGGATTGCAGATGGTCATTTTCGATAAGACCATAGAGCCGCGGCTCGGCGAACCCACCTTTATTACCGGCTATCCGGCCGAGGTGTCTCCTCTCGCCCGCAAAAACGACGACGACCCGTTCGTAACTGACCGTTTCGAGTTTTTTGTGGGCGGACGGGAAATCGCCAACGGCTTTTCGGAATTGAATGATCCGGAAGACCAGGCGCAGCGCTTTCAGATGCAGGTGGCGCGGCGCGGCGAGGGCGACGACGAGGCCATGCATTACGACGCCGACTATGTCGAGGCCTTAGAGTACGGCATGCCACCCACGGCCGGAGAGGGAATAGGAATCGACCGGCTTGTCATGCTTCTCACCGATGCACCAAGCATTCGCGATGTGATTTTATTCCCCCAGATGCGCCCGCAAGGATCATGAGCGGTGAGCCTGTCGTTTTCCTCATGGGGCCGACCGGAGCCGGAAAGACTGCGACGGTTTTTGCGCTGGCAGCGCTTCTCCCGATTGATGTAATAAGCGTCGACGCCGCGCAGATCTATCGCGGACTTGATATCGGAACCGCAAAGCCAAGCTTAGCCGAGCGCAGGCGGCTTCCCCATAAATTGATTGATATCCTGAGTGTCGCCGACACATACTCGGCGGCCGCTTTTTGCCGGGATGCCCGGGTAGCGATCGACGAGAGCGTTCGTCGCGGTCGTCTTCCGGTGCTCGTAGGGGGCAGTAGCTTTTATTTTCGGGCCTTGGAGCGGGGGCTCCCCAACACGCCTCCGGCACAAGTGGGCGTACGGGCCTTGCTTGCCGCCCGCATCGAACAAGAGGGCCTGCGGACCCTTTATCGCGAGCTTGAGGAGCGTGACCCACGTCGGGCAGCAAGGATCGCGCCGACGGACCCCCAGCGCATTATGCGGGCCTTGGAAGTTGCCATGACGGTCGGAGCAGTGCCACCAGCCCCGACCGGAATAAGCCTACCGAATCCTGTCATAAAATTTGGACTGAGCCCCGGAGATCGCGCCGATCTTCATCAGAGAATCACGCTGCGCTTCAAAAGAATGTTGGTACGCGGTTTAATCGAAGAGGGTGCGTGGCTATATTCGCAGGGGCTTGCGCCGACATCGCCAGTCCTACGGCTCGTCGGTTACCGGCAGGTCGGAGAATACCTGCGCGGCAAAATCCAGTATACTGAACTCCTTGAGCAGGGAATCGCGGCGACAAGGCAGCTTGCCAAACGCCAGTTGACTTGGTTACGGGCCGATGCGGCCGTCGAGTGGGTGGATAGCGGGAGCGTTGTGGCGGCGGAGACTTGCGCGAAAGTTATACGAGAATTCATCGATAAAAAAAGAGACGAACCATCTGGGGCCGACCGTGTATCCCAGCCATAGCAATATAAGAACAGGAGAACTGTCATGAGTCAGCATAGAGGGCAGGCTTTACAAGACCCTTATTTGAACGTTCTACGGAAAGAGCATGTGCCTGTTTCAATTTTTTTGGTAAACGGCATCAAGTTACAGGGACAAATCGAATCGTTCGATCAGTTTGTTGTGTTGCTGAAGAACACCGTAAGCCAAATGATCTATAAGCACGCCATCTCCACGGTCGTGCCAAGTCGCCCTGTCAAGTTTGTCTTCGATATGGATGAGGGAGACAAGGGGGTCGGTAACGAGTAATTCGGTGGCCGTTGAAGGGCGCGAGCGCGCGATTCTTGTCCATCTTCGGCTTGCGAACGCGGATGAACAGGAGGACCTCGAAGAATTCAAGCTTCTGGCGCTCTCGGCTGGAGCCGAAATCGTCGGCTTGGCCGAAGGGGTTCGCAATCATCCTGATAGCGCTACCTACGTCGGTTCAGGCAAAGCAGAAGAGATCCGGGAGCTGGTCCTGGCAACCAATGCCGAAGTGGTATTGGTCAACGGGGCCCTGTCGCCAGGTCAGGAGCGCAACCTGGAAAAGGCGATTGCGGCCCGGGTGCTCGATAGAACCGGCCTCATATTGGATATCTTTGCCCAGCGTGCTCGTTCTCACGAAGGCAAACTCCAGGTCCAGTTGGCTCAGCTTGAGCACCTCTCGACGCGGCTTGTTCGTGGTTGGACCCATCTTGAGCGTCAGAAGGGCGGCATAGGGCTACGGGGTCCTGGCGAAACTCAGCTCGAAAGTGATCGGCGCATGATAGGCGAGCGCATTCGAATGCTGCACAAGCGCCTTGATAAAGTGCATAAGCAGCGCGTCGAGAGACGTCGTGCTCGGTCGCGGTCGGTGGTGCCCACCGTGTCTTTGGTTGGTTATACTAACGCTGGCAAATCTTCCTTGTTTAATGCCTTGACCGGTGCCGGCGTTTACGCCGCCGACCGTCTTTTTGCGACGCTTGATCCCACTATGCGACGGGTTGAGCTCCCTGGCCAGCAGGCCATGATCTTGGCCGATACCGTCGGTTTCATTCGCCATTTGCCGCATGGACTGGTCGCGGCCTTTCGATCGACTCTTGAGGAGGTGCAATTCGCTGACCTTTTGATCCACGTGGTCGATGCGAGCCATCCCGAACATCAAGCCTACAAGGAACAGGTCGAGCAGGTTTTGGCCGAGATCGGAGCGGACGCCGTTCCGCGGCTCACTGTTATGAATAAGATCGATGCGAAAGACGAATCGCCACGCGTGGAGCGGGACAGTTTTGGGGAGAAGAGTCGGGTGTTTGTCTCCGCCAAGACAGGCGCCGGACTCGATCTATTGACGGAGGTTCTCGGCGAACGCTTAGCGCCCCACAAGGTGCGGGCAATCGTTCGGCTTCCCATGGACGCAGGTCGTATCAGATCCCGGCTCTATTCCCAAGGCCCGGTTTTGTCAGAAGATGTTCAGGGTGGGGATCTTGTCCTGACGATGCAACTTTCTCGACAGCAGTGTCGCTGGCTTGCAGAGGAGTTCGAGGTTGAAGCGACATTTGACTCTCCGACCGCCCTTGCGCTCACCCCGCACTCCTAGGGGATGCGAAAACCAAGAGGAGTCATCACTAGTCGCCATGTCGGCCGTGCTTGTTGATGGCCTGCGCGCTTCCCCAATCCGCCACGGACTGCACGCGTACTCCGACCCACCAATAATCCCCCACGCTATCTTGGCTATGTCCGCCAATGAGCTCGTGTCCATCGCTTAAGCGGACGCGATCCATATACTGCTCGGCCTCATGCCGGCGCCTAAAGATCGACCAATTGACGGCGTTTTCAAATGGTTCTTGGCTAGGCACTTGTCGGTCATTTTCTAGAATTTCATGGCTCATAGGTTTGACCTCCGGATTCACGTTAAGCGCGACTCCGTTTTAATATTAGCAGCTTCTCGAGCTTATCGCCCCCTACCTATGTTATGGGGATAACTGTCGATGTGTGGGATAGTGCCCTATCACCGTCGAGACCGGGATAGCCATGATCCAATCCCAAGAATTGGCGAGATATATGGTGCCGCCCACAATGACTGGGTTGACGATTCCAAAGCGCCCGCCAAGATACCTTTCTCCTAATAGGTGACCTGTCCGGGGATTAAGCACAAAAACTCGTGGACCGGTTGCAATAAAAAGCCGGCCTTGATAATAGGTGGCAGGACCCCTTCCGGCGCCGGCCGCGCCCGGATTGGGAATATGCCAAGTCCAAAGAAGTTTACCGCTATGCAGGGCATAGGCTTTATAGACGTTATTGACGGGTGATCCCACGTAGACTGCGTCTTTATGAATCATGGGAACACCACCCTTGAAGGCTGGCGGCTTGGGACCAAACCCCATCGTGTGTGTCCATAACACGTGGCCATTTTCGGCATTATAGGCCCGCACGATCGTGTCCATAGTGGTGCGCCCGCCATGGGAGGGGACGTTGGCCACGGCATCCATCACGACGACGCCGTGAGCTACGGCGGGTGATACGTCTCCCAGACCTGGTTTTGTGGCATGCGGTATGGTGCCCCGCCAGACGATATGGCCATTAGTGGCGGATAGGCAGTACACGTAGGGGATAATCGAGAGAGCGACGTACACGTGCCCATGATAGACCGCGGGGTTTGACATATTGGCGATACCGCCAGCGCGTTTAATCCAAATCTGCCGGCCGGTTGTCGCGTTGATGGCGTAGATGTCGCCAGAACCCGTGTCAATGAAAAGCCGGTTTTTCCTGATCGCCGGAGTAGGCATCGTGGCACCCATCGTCCCGAAATGCCAGAGAAGCTTGCCGGTCGTTTTATCGAGCGCATAGATTCCGTTGAAACTGACGCCAGCGCCGCGCGCCGCTGTTTTACGGGAGTAACGCTGAACATTAGAAAAATTGAATCCGACATTGCCCACTGACAGATACACCATGTTCCCGACGACCAGCGGGTCGCCCATAAAGGTATTCCCCACAGGGCTTGTTCGCCAAATCAGCTTTCCAGTTTTGGCATTGAGCGCGTAGACAAACTGATCATCGCTCTCGGCGTAGATGACGCCGCCCACGGCCGATACCCCAAGGGCATTCCCGTAGAATTGGGTCATCGTGGCAAGCGCCAAGCGCTCGCCATAGACCTTGGCCCCGAATGGTTCACGGCGTGACAGCGGCCACGCACGCGCCTCCGCGTACTGCCAACTGACCCCGTTTTTGAGCCAAGCCGGCGCTGTTGGGCCGACGGGGAAGGCCGCGTTATGCCGGGGGTTGCCGTAAGCATGTGTCCAAGAAGGCGGGAATCCCATCTTGGCTCTGGCGACTGGCTGATTGCGCGGGTAATAAACACGCGCATAAGGCCCGTGAGGCGATCTGGGAACGATCTCGGCACTCGATGAAGAAAAGGGTAGCAATACGGCAGAGCTGATAAGCCCTAAGGCTAAGAGGGTGGTGTGGGGCATGAGGTGTCCTCCGTGACAGACAGTACGGTAACGCATGGGGTAGCGAAGCGTACGAGACAAAAGCCGGGGCCAGGCCGTGTCCATACCTAGGTATCGTGCGCTGCGGGCCACGTCCAGCCTGCAGGGCTGCTCGCTCCCGCAGGCTGGACGTGGTCGTGCCCTCTGAGTATAGGGGGTAGACTTTATGTCCGTGCCGTTCCTCTATTTCACGATATGGTGGATCGGCAGCGTGCTCGTATGCTATTCGCCGGTCTGCGCGCGGTATTCTGAGGCGATAAACAGAAGTGGTCCTAGTAGTTTGAACAGCATTCCCCGGTCTATAAGTGGATTCCGGGTGGGTTGAGCCGGTGCAGACTTATCCACGGCAGCGGGCGTTGCTTGCGACCAACGACCGATGCGGTGGGCGAGTCGGGGCGCACCGTGTCCCACAATCGTTTGACGAACGCGTTATCGCGCCAAGCCCCGCGCCCGTCCATCGAAATCTTACAGCCGCGCTTGCGTATGGCCTTTGGGAAGTTGTCGCGGATCGCCACATCGACGACCGAGGTCCGATAAATGAATCCACCGGGCGATGGGGCAGTAGGTCGTATCGAGCACCCAGACCTGATTGGCTCGAGTGATGGTGAGCGTACGCTGCAGGGTGGGGTAGACCTTGTACCACGGATTGCGTGTGCTTGTGCCCGGCTTGTAAGCCAGTGCTTCGATGTCCATGTGCTGCCTAAGCGTGCGCCCGTGCCAGTGGCCGACCTTGATCGTGGTGACCAGCATCCGGGGACCCATAAACGGATGCTCCCGATGCCACCAGGCGATCCGACGCATGAGGTTCAGGCCGGCGTCGGCGGCCGCCCGGGGCAAGTAGTACGCTGTCCCCCGACTGATTTGGTGGGAGCGCGTTATCAACAGTCCAGCTTCAGCGCCTGCTGGTCGGTCTTGGCATGCAACGAGGCCAGTCCTTAGGGCCCGGACCAATTGCACATACCAAAACGCTAGGTACGTTCTCCAACGACTGTCGCCACCATTCCATGCTCTGGTTCGGATCCACCTCGAACTGGGCTGCCGGTTCCGCTAGCGCTTTGTTCTTATGCAGAGCAACCAAGGTGAAACAAACCTTGGGTTCCGCATTGTGGGTGCGATGGGTGCGGCGACCTGATGCCTTGATGATCGAAAACTCCTTCTTTTTAAGCGATTCATCGGATTATCTCAGAAAACGGAAAAAGCCGCTTATTTCCCTGGACTTTCGTGCCGTGCCGTCTTCCTAAAAATCGCCCCATAGTGGTAAGGCGGCAGCTCGACCAGCGCTTTTAGTTCAAAGCCAGCCGGTTCAACCACCGAGCGGGTCTGCTCCTGTGACATGCGTAGTTCGGTGCGCGGCCCCCGTGGTTGGCCTAGGACGGTGGTCTCTTGGCGTGGCAGGGGATGCCAATTAATGATGGCGAAACAACCGTCTGGCTTCAGGGCTGCGGCAACCTCTTGCGCCAGCGCCGTTTTGTCCGGTGCACCGTGGAAAGTATTGGCCATCAGAATATAGTTCGCCGGACTGCTAATCAGATGACCTAGCTCCATGGCGTCACCGAGCAGAAAATCGCAATTCTTCATACCTTCGCAAGTGGCTTTCGCCTGTTTCAGCATCACTGGATCGAGATCGAATCCAATGATGTGACCCATGCCGATCTGTCGGGCAATGGCGGCCGTGAAATAACCATCCCCACAACCCACGTCGACCACCGTCATTCCAGGTTCAATGCGTAAAGCCCTGACGACGCCATCCGGATCTGGCCACAAGACGTGCCACCAGTTCTGATCCGGCATTATCGTGGCCGGGAATAACCGGTCTTGAGACATTATTCGATCACCCTTTCGCTGTTATTTAAGGTCGTTTTTCATCTGCTGGTATTCCTCCCGGCTGATTTCCCCACGAACGAAGCGTCGGTCGAGAAGTTCGCGCGCGCTTTCTTCCTGCCTGTGTTTCGTGCCGCCGCACATGGGCCAGCCGCCGCCTCGAAAAAAAAATACCAGAATCACGATAAGGAATATCAGTGGAAATATCCACATCCACTGAAAACCTACACAGGGTCCATAGCCCCACATCATTAAGTAACCTCATTGGTTTTTATGGTCGCCGCATGATGCCAAATTGGGCGTCTACGCTGTTTGACCCCGCTTGTAACCATAGATTTATGTGACTCAATCCAATCTTTCGAGTCGTGCAGCATATGAAACAGTTCAGAGTCTGTGAAACAATAATAGATAAATGGTCCGCGCCGCTTGGCGCAGACGGATCTCGCCTCACGCAACACACGCAAGTGGAATGGCGCGTTGGTTTTCTCAAAGCCCGTTGTTTTTATGATCTTTGCACTGCATAGTGTTCCAAAAAAATCCACACAAGATGCGCAAGCAGCTTGTATCTCTAAGTATCTTGTGTGCCTGAACAATCGGTTCTTAACCATGCTCGCAGAATTCCATGATTGCATACCGTTTTCAGTGCATATAGATCACCACTCGCATTATAGGCGGAACTGGAAGAACGTCAATTACTGTACCGATTACTAAATAGTGCGTATTTTCTCATGCCGCATAGCGAACATGCCTCTCTTGGAACAGATTCTTGATCACCTGCGGCTGCTTCTGGTGTCGGTGTAGATGGCTGCGCACGGTGGCCACGAGTTCAGTC
>JAJYGP010000083.1 GCA_021785035.1 Pseudomonadota bacterium | reverse complement strand
CATCCCCCACCGAGGCCACGAGGGCGCGCGCGGTCATGGGGCCAATCCCGGGGATCTGCGCCAGCCGGCGGCTGGCGTCGTTCTGCCGGTGCCAGGCCTGGATCTGCCTCTCCAACTTCTGATCGCATGCTATTACGCAGCCTTAGAAGCCTTTAAGGAATCAGGTCCACGAGCACTCCTACAGGCTCCTGCACACACCGAAGGGTCTCAGCCGTCTTTTGGCCGCCCCCAACCATTGACAGTAGTTCGTACTAGTACTATATTGGTACCTATCAGCGTGGGGAAAGGGTGTTATGCAGCATCAAGAGACTCAGGAGAGACCCTCACAGAACGACGCACGTCCGCCGTTTCTCGGGGTGTTACGGGAACTGGCACTGGCTTATCAAGCCTTTTCGGCGACTTCAGCCGGGCATGTCCGTCAATTGGGGCTCACGCCCTCCCAATTTGATGTAATCGCCACACTCGGAAATACTCCGGGAATCCCCTTGCATGAGCTCACCACACGCACCTTGATCACCAAGGGGACGCTGACGGGTGTTCTCGATCGGCTGGAGCTGAAAGGCTTGGTGCGGCGCGTGGTAGCCGAGGATCGACGCAGTTACCGCGCGGTCTTGACCCCGGCCGGTGAAGACCTCTTTGCTCAGGTCTTTCCCGCACACATGGGCTATCTCGCGCAGTTCTTTCGTAACCTCGATGGCCCGGAATTACAGGCCATCCAACAGGCGCTTTCTACCTTGCGCCACTGTTTTTAGGAGGACAATTCCGACAACTAGAGCCCTACACTTGTACGTATTTAGTACTATAACGGACTATCCGTTATAGTACATTAACACCGCCCACGGGCGGCCACTGAAACGTAAAGGAGAAGACCATGACGACACCCATGACACCTTTTTCCATCAATCTTGCGGCCGGTACCCATTATTTTTGTCGCTGCGGATGCTCGGGGAAGCTCCCATTTTGCGATGGCGCACATCAAGGCTCGGATATCCAGCCTTATGTCGTCACCGTGGAGACCGCGCAGACCGCCTATATCTGTGCCTGCGGCCAGTCACAGAAACGACCCTTCTGTGGCGGCACGCATAAGACCTTGGATACGCGGGCGTAATTTTTATCTATTCCTTCGGAGAAGACCCATGAAATACACCCAGAAACAGGCCAATACATCCCCACGCACGGCCATGCAAGCGGTCGCCCTGCTTGTTACCGCAATGCTCGGTGTAAGCCCGGCGTGGGCTGCCCATTATACCCTCCAGCATCAAGACCCGAGCGGCATCTATCGCATCGACCCTAACCACTCGCTGGCGTGGTTTACTGTAGGTCACGCCGGGGTCGCAGTCGTGGTCGGCCGCTTCGATACCATGACCGGCACCTATCGCATCAGTCGTAGCCATCCTACCCGCGACACGGCCTCGATCACTATACCGACCGCCAGCATCAACACCGACTTTGCGATGCGCGACAACGACCTGCGAGGACCCGACTTTTTGAACGTCAAGGTTTTTCCGCAGGCACGTTTCGTAAGCCAACGTTACGTCGCCACTAGCGCCACGACCGGCTCTCTCTACGGACGATTGACCTTGCACGGCATCACCCGACCCGTCCTGCTGCATGTTCGTGAGATCGGTGCCGGTCCCGTAGGTCTCCCCAAACCATGGGGCGGGTATGTCAGCGGCTATGAGGCCACCACCGTGATCAACCGCCAGGTCTTCGGCATAGACGCTTACCCTGGCATGATCGCCGATCAGATCCATCTGCATTTCAATATCGAAGGCGTCCGCATCGGCAAACAGCCATAACGCCCTAACCCACGGGCGCCCGTGACGGGCGCCCGTGCCTCTTCCCAAGGAGATCCCTTGCTATCGTGGCTTCCCACCGGGCCGTTGTGGCGCCTCGCCGAACGGTCAGTCCTCTGGCCGACGCTGCTTATGGTCATCGCACTCCCTGTTGTCACCTGGGTGATACGGAGACGCGCGTCGGCGGCGGTTTCCGCTCGTGCCGTCGTTTTTATGGTCGTCGTCCTGTTGGCCTTTGCGGGAATCGACCCCGCTTGGGCGTTCCCGCCTCGTCAGCCCCTTGACTTTTTACCGCTCTTTGCGGGGGTCGCCGGCGTGGGCGATCGCATCTTGCACTTACGCCATCAGCCGACACGTAGACGGCTACTCTTTCTGTTCTTGATACTGACGGGAACGGTGGCTACGCTCATGGCGCCGCTTTTGCTTTCACAACTCATTCTGGTCCTCGGTACGGCGGCGCTATCGGGGATGATCGGGAGCGCTTCGTGGCTACTGCTCGAACAGATAGATAAAAAGGTCGCCCCGACCGGTATGCTGCCGCTCGTCAGTATAGCGGCCGCCAATCTGGTGATTGCACCTTGGACCGGAAGCCTCCTGCTGGGAGAACTGGGTGGCTCCTTAGCGGCAAGCCTTGCGGTCTGGATGCTTTGGGCTTACCCCTCTCGCCTGCCATTGACCTCTGTGGGCGATGGGGTGCGCGGGTTCACCGTGGTCTTCCTAAGTGGCCTCTTGTTGATGGAGGGCGTCTACAGCGCCACCCCCGTCGATCTGCTGGCTACGCTTCTTGCGGCCGTGCCCCTCACCGCACTCCTTACCCATTTCTTGGGTCGGCGCCCCCTACGACCCGCCCGTTTCCTCTTGGCCGTGGCGTGCGCAGCGGCCCTACCGGCCGTGATCGCCATCCTCATGGCCCATGGGATTTATGTCGCCCAAGGGGGTTATTGACGACCATCTATTATGCATGCGGTATCGGGATAACACGCGGGAAGAACCACCATATTACGCTTTGCCTGTGCGCAGTTGTTTGATGTCCCTGTGCCAGTTTTTGCATCCTGCCGCGAGTGATTCCAGACCATAGGGGTCGGGTCCGCCGATGCAATGTAGCCAGGATCGCAGTTGCCCCCATTCCAATCAATCATACCCGCGCTAGATCGCAACGATTTGCCTCCGGGGCGCGAGGAATCGAGCTTTAAGGTCTGTCTGTCGGCAGAGACGGTGAGCGCATCATGTTAAAGCGTACTTGGGTGGCGGTCACAACCTTTTTGATGTTCTGGCCGCCGGGCCCGAGGTATCCGCAAGAGGGAACGTCACTTCACTTTGGTCGATAGCAATCTCGGAGGTCATCTGGATCAGTTTCCATCTCACCGGTTAAATCGGTGGCATAAGCCCTACAGTGTGGATGTGTGAACCCGGTTTATTGATGTCCGGTGGAATGGGATATCGCTGTATCGGGCGAGGTACACCGATGCAATGTCGCAACTTCGGAGACGACTTGGCCAGCGAAAACCACGCCCTTGCTATGCACCGGCAGCCCGGCAATGCGTAAGATTTTTGCTGTCCAGGTATTACAGGTATGGAGAGCATCGTAAGCTCCGGTAGAAGCAAAAAACCAACTGTTTGCCCAAGGTCCGCGGCGTAATTCTCTGAGGCCGCCTTTCGGTCCAGCCTGCAAGTAATCCGCCAGATAAGCGTTTATATGGGCGAGACCGGTGCCTGTAATACA
>JAJYGP010000037.1 GCA_021785035.1 Pseudomonadota bacterium | reverse complement strand
ATCGATCTCGCCAGCAGCCATCTGCAATATCAGCGCCCCTGTGCCGAACCTTGGCGCGTGCATCTGATTGACACCGGGGCACAGACCATGACTGGCGGACGTCTACGCCGGGTACGTGAGTATCTGGATGTGGATGAGCCCTTTTGCATGACCTATGGCGATGGGGTCTGCGATGTCGATATCGGCGCCGAGATCGCTTTTCACCGACGACATGGGCGCAAGGCCACCCTGCTGGCCGCTCAGCCGCCAGGCCGTTTCGGCGCTTTCGAGCTCTCTCCCCACGACGATCATGTCCCCAATTTCTGCGAAAAACCGGAGGGCGACGGGGCCTGGGTGAACGGCGGGTTTTTCGTTCTGGATCCCGAGACCCTGGACTACATCGAGGGCGACGAGACCGTATGGGAGAAGGGACCCATGGAACGCCTGGTGCGCGAGAGCGAACTGATGGCCTACCGCCACAGTGGCTTCTGGCAACCGATGGATACGCTGCGGGACAAGCAGTATCTCGAATCGCTCTGGGCCAAAGGGCAAGCCCCCTGGCGCACCTGGACCGAAGCATCGTAGTCATCGGGGAAGCATTACACTTTTTCTCTGGAACATCAGGAGCGACCATGAAAATTCTCATTACCGGCAATCTCGGCTACATCGGCCCGGTGCTTATCCGCCACCTGCGTAAGACCCGCCACGGGGCGTGGATCGAAGGTCTCGACCCGGCGTTTTTCGCCGGCGCGTTGACCACCCGCGGTCCGTGGCCGGAAAGCGCCCTGGATGTCCAGCATTATGCGGATGTGCGGGACTGCAGCCCAAGCCTGTTTTCGGGTGTGGATGCGGTGGTGCATCTCGCGGCGTTGTCCAACGATCCTATCGGCAAGGCCTTTGAGGCACTGACCGAGGAGATCAACCAGACCGCCACGCTGCGTGTCGCACGACTGGCCCGCGATGCCGGAGTCAAGCACTTTGTCTTCGCCTCCAGTTGCAGTGTCTATGGTGCGGGATCGGATGCGCCACGCCGCGAGCAGGATACCCTCGCTCCGTTGACCGCCTATGCCCGATCCAAGGTAGGGAGTGAGCAAGCCCTCAAGACCCTGGCCAGCCCCAGTTTTCGTGTGACCGCGTTGCGTTTCGGTACGGCTTGCGGCATGAGTGAGCGCTTGCGTCTGGATCTGGTCATTAACGACTTCGTCGCCACCGCGCTCGCCAAAGGGAGCATCGAGGTGCTTTCCGATGGCAGCCCTTGGCGCCCGTTGATTCATGTGGAGGACATGTGCCGTGCCATGGACTGGGCACTCGATCGCCGGGTCGGCGAAGACTTTGAGGTCATGAATACCGGCTCTGATTCCTGGAATTACCAGATTCGTGACCTCGCCAAAGCGGCCGCGGCAGCGGTTGGCGGTGTGGGTGTCTCCATCAATGCCGAGGCGGCTTCCGACAAACGCTCCTATCGTGTCGATTTCAGCCACTTTCGTGAACTCGCGCCCGAGCATCAGCCGCAATGGACGCTGGAACGTGCGGTGGCCGACCTTAAAATCGGACTCGAGGCCATTGGTTTCCGCGACGCGGCTTTCCGCGAAGGCGCCTTCATGCGCCTCAAGACCCTCGCACAGTTGCGCGAGGGCGGCTGGCTGGATGCGGATCTGCGCTGGATTCGGGCGCGGCAAAGCCGTGCGCCCTGGCAGGGGGTGACGGCATGATTTTCGACGCGTTGGGGGTGGCAGGCGCTTATCTTGTCGGCCTCGAGCCGCGCAACGATGATCGCGGTTTCTTCGCCCGATCGTTTTGCGCGCACGAATTCGCCGAGCATGGGCTCAAAGGCACCTTCGTGCAGGCCAACCTCAGTCATAATCCACATCGCGGCACCTTGCGCGGGTTGCACTATCAGCGTGCGCCTCATGCAGAGGTGAAGCTGGTGCGCTGTACGCGCGGGGCGCTCTTCGATGTGGTCGTGGACCTGCGTCCCGGCTCCCCAAGCTACGGGCGCTGGGCGGGGGCGGAGTTGAGCGCGGACAATCGCCGCGCGCTTTACGTGCCCGAAGGTTGCGCTCATGGTTTCGAGACGCTCGTGGATGATACCGAGGCGTCTTATCTGGTCTCCGCTTTCTACGCGCCGGGTGCCGAGGCCGGGATGCGCTGGGATGATCCCCAGCTTGCCATCGACTGGCCCATCACCCCGCCTGCCCGTATTTCACCCAAGGACGCCACCGCGCCATTGTTCAAGGAGTACCACGCATGATGGTCATCGACAAATTCCTTGCCGAGCGTGAGGTCCAGGGTCATCCCATCCGCGTCGGCATGATCGGTGCGGGCTTTCAGGGGCGCGGGGTCGCCCTGCAACTCGTTGCGCGCCTGGCGCCGGGGCTACGGCTGGTGGCCATCGCCAACCATCATCTCGCCGCGGCCCGTCAGGCCTACGCGCAAGCGGGGGCTGGGGACGCGATCGCTGTGGATAGCCCGGCCGCTCTCGCACGGGCCATTGCCGATGCACACTACGCGGTTACCGAGGATGCCACCTTACTCACCGACTGTCCGCAGATCGATGTGATTCTCGAGATCACAGGCAGCATCGATTATGCCGCCGATCTGATTTTACGCGCCATCGACCACGGTAAGCATGTGGTCATGATGAACGCCGAACTCGACGGCACCGTCGGGCCGATCCTCAAGGTGTATGCCGACCGCGCTGGCGTATGTTTGACGCAATCCGACGGCGACCAGCCCGGCGTCATCGCCAATCTCTATCGTTTCGTGCGCTCCATTGGCGCCGAGCCGGTGCTCGTTGGCAATATCAAGGGGTTGCACGATCCCTACCGCAATCCCGACACGCAGGCTGAATTTGCGCGACGCACCCATCAACGCGCGCCCATGGTGACTTCTTTTGCCGATGGCACCAAAATCTCTTACGAGATGGCGGTGTCGGCCAACGCCTTCGGCTTGCGCGTGGCCCGCCGCGGCATGTACGGACCGACCGTGCCGGTGGGCACTCACGTGCAGGAATCTCCGAACTGGTATCCCCCTGAAGCGCTGGAAGTATCTGGTGGGGTTGTCGATTACGTGGTTCAGGCCGAGCCGGGACCGGGGGTTTTCGTCATCGCTCGCCACGAACATCCGGTGCAGCGCGAATACCTCAAGCTGTACAAGCTCGGCGATGGACCTTATTACGTCTTCTATCGTCCGTATCACCTCTGTCATTTCGAGGCGCACCACAGCATCGCCCGCGCCGCGCTGTTCAACGACGCCACCATGGCGCCGCAGGGGGAGCCACGGGTCGAGGTGATCACCACCGCGAAGCGCGACCTGGTACCCGGTGAAGTGCTGGACGGATTCGGCGGTTTCCTGAGCTACGGCCTGGCCGAGAACGCGGATGTCGTCGCTCGCGATCGCCTATTGCCCCTGGGCGTGGCCGAAGACTGTCGGATCAAGCGCGCGGTACCCAAGGATCAGGTGCTCACCTACGATGACGTCGAACTGCCGTCCGGACGCTTGATCGAGCGTCTGCGCCGCGAACAGGCGGAATTTTTTCATCTGCCCCATGGCGGAAGCTAGTGTAGTGTTGCATTTTGTTTGCTGCTTAAATGGCCATTAGCGCGGATGACCTTCTGCAGGATATCCCGTGCGGTTTTGGTCCAGATGAAGGGCTTGGGATTCGTATTGTGATGGGCGACGTAA